>JBCBJX010000020.1:0-38472 GCA_038522735.1 Pseudomonadota bacterium | reverse complement strand
GTGATGGAGTGCCACCTGGTCACCGGCAAGTTCGACTATTTCATCCGGGCGCTGATCCCGAGCCTCGCGGCTTATGAGACGTTCCTCTCGGAGACGGTTCTGCGCGTGCCGGGCGTCGCGACGGTGGAATCGAGCTTCACCCTGCGCGAGGTCGTTCATCGTTATGTCGCGCCGATCCCGAACACGGTGCGGGCGGTTTAGGCTGAATAAAGCCGAGGAGCCCCGAGCAGGTCCGCCAGCGCCTCGACCGCCTCGTGGCTTTCGCGAGCAAGGGCCGGGTCGGCGAGATCGTCCGGTGCGATGCGGTCGCGATACCAGCGCTCAACCCATCCCGTCAGCCGCTCATAGGTCTCGTCCGTCAGCAGAAAGCCCCGGTGCGCCGCCGCCACTTCGTCTTCGGTCAGGGCGACGCGCAGGCGCAGACACGCGGGGCCGCCGCCGTTTCGCATGCTCTCGCGGACGTTGAAGTAACGGGCGGCGGCGATCGAGTTATCCGCCTGCACTGTCTTCTCGACGAACCGGCGCGCCGCCTCGTTCTCTTCGGCCTCGGTCGGCAGGATCAGCGTCTTCGCGCCGTCCGGCGGCGTCAGAAGCTGCGAATTGAAGAGGTAGGAGCGGATGGCGTCGTCGAGGGGAACCTCGTCCGCGGGCGCCATGATCAGCTCCGCATAGGGTGCGATGCGGAGGATTTCCGCCCTGGCGGCGTCTAGATCCTCGAAGCTGTGCTCGTGGAAGAAGTAGACCCGTCCGTCGCCGACGCCGACCACGTCGTTGTGGAAGGCGCCCGCGTCAATCGCGCGGCGGGACTGGGGGAGGAAGGCCGTTCGCCCAGCATCAAGACCGTGGAGGCGAGCCACCGCTTCCGAGGCCCGACGGGCCTGACGCGCGCGGAAGCGCTCGCCGTCTAAGCCGTAAACGAAGATGTGGGCCGCGCCCTCTCCGTCCACATGCAGCCGCGTGTGGTTCGCAGCCCCCTCGTCCCCAAGTCCCGCGCCTGCAGGCAGCGGTTCGTGGTGGGCGAAGCGCCGGTCGTCCGCAAAAATCGTGTTCAGCGAACGCGCAGTCTGCGGCGCCTCCAGAGACCTGTGCAGGTGGCTTGAAAGGTTCGCCGGCGTGAAGTGGACGCGTCCGTCTGCGGCGTCGGCCGAAGGCGCGATCGTGGCGGCGTTCGCGGTCCACATGGCGGAGGCGGAGTACAGGTTGGCGAGAATGTCGGGGGCGTCCTTCGCGGCCTGCTCGATCATCCGCGCCTCGCTCCCCCGGAAGCCAAGGGCGTGGAGCGTTCGAAAGTCCGGACGCGGATGGGGCGGCAATACTCCCTGGACGAGACCCGTTTCGGCGACCGCTTTCGCCTTGGCGAGGCCCTGCAGCGCGGCGGCTTTGGGGTTCGAAACGGCGCCTTTGTTGGTCGCTGACGCGACATTGCCGAGGGCGAGGCCCGCATAGTTGTGCGTCGGCCCTATAAGGCCGTCGAAGTTCGCCTCGCGCGCACTCACGGACGGAAACCCTTCGGCGCGTCGGCGACCGGCGGCGGCGCATCGCCCTCGACGGACGACATGGGGTAGGCGCAGTAATCGGCGGCGTAATAGGCGCTCGGGCGCATGTTTCCGGAAAGGCCCGGCCCGCCGAAGGGCGCGGCGCCTGACGCCCCCGTCGTCTGACGGTTCCAGTTGACCACGCCCGCGCGAATCTCAGCGCGAAACCGCTCCCAGAGCGCCGGATCGTCGGCGATGAGGCCGGCGGAAAGGCCGAAGCGGGTGTCGTTCGCCTCGTCGATCGCCGCGTTGAACGTCTTGACACGAATAACCTGAAGGAGCGGGCCGAACACCTCTTCGTCCTTTCGCTCGACGACGGCGGTGACGTCGATAAGGCCCGGCGTCACGAAAGCGCGGCTCTGTTCGGCGATCGTCGGCGTCCGGATGGCGACGCCGCCCGCGGCGACCAAGTCGGCGGCGACGTTCACCACGCGGTCGGCGGCCGCGTCGTTGATGACCGGCCCCATGAAGGGGTCCGGATCATCATAGGGCGCGCCGATCCGAATGCGGTCTATCATCGCCGCGAGCGCCTCGACGATGCGGTCGCCGGCGTCGCCGGTCGGAAGGATCAGGCGACGCGCGCAGGTGCAGCGCTGGCCGGCGGTCAGGTAAGCGGACTGAACGATCGCGTAGGCGGCGGCTTCGGCATCGACCGTCTCCCAGACGACCAGCGGATTGTTGCCGCCGAGCTCCAGCGCCAGCATGACGTCCGGGCGCCCTGCAAATTGCCTGTGCAGGGCGAGGCCGGCGTTGACGCCGCCGGTGAAGAGGACGCCGTTGAGGTCCGGGTGTTTCGCAAGCGCCTCGCCGGTCTCCCGGCCGCCCTGGACGAGATTGACCAGTCCCGCGGGCGCACCGGCCGCCCGCCACGCGTCGACAAGCATCGCGCCTGGCGCCGGGGCGAGTTCGGACGGTTTGAAGACGACGGCGTTCCCCGCGAGCACCGCGGGCACGATATGGCCGTTCGCGAGGTGCGCCGGAAAATTGAACGGTCCGAGCACGGCCATGACGCCGAGCGGCCGGTGGCGGAGAACCGCGCGGCCCGCCGGCGCGTCGCTCTCCCGCTCCCCCGTGCGTTCTTCATACGCTCGGATCGAGATGTCGATCTTGCCGATCACCGCGGCGGCTTCGGTGTCCGCCTCCCATTTCGGTTTTCCGACGGCGTCGGAAATCGCCCGTGCGAGATCGTCCTTGCGAGTCTCAAGCTCGCCCTTGAAAGCCTGCAGGAGCGCGATCCGCGCGTCGAGCGGCTCCTTCCGCCATTGCTCGAACGCGCCGCGCGCCGCGGCGACGGCGTCGGCGACATCATCCGCATCGGCTGCGTTTCCAGCCCATGACGGCGCTTGCGTGTGCGGCGCGATCGCCTCGAACCGCGGGCCAGCGCCCGCTCGATCGGCGCCGTTGATGATAAGACCAGCCATCGCCCTCGCTCCTATCCTAAAGCACGCGGACCGCATCGCCCGGCTTTACGGCGAGCCGCTCCGCCAGCGCCGCGGCGAGACAGACGGTTCCATCCGTTTGCGGAGCGGCTGGACCACGCCCGCACCGGAAGTCGACTGCAGCGCCCGCAGCGATGAAATGCGGGTCGCCCGCTTCCGCATCACCCTCGACCACTGTCGCAATGCGGCTGTCGCAGATCGCGTGAATTTCGTGCTGGCGCGCCGCAACCAACGGTCCGCCGTCGAAGATGTCAATATAGCCTTCGTCCCGAAAACCTTCGTCGATCAGCATACGGTAGGCGGCGCGACCCGTCTCATGCGTTCTGCCGATGCAGGCGCGCGCATCGTCCGGCAGCATGGCGACGTAGACCGGGTGCTGGGGCATGAGGTCTGAAATGAACCTGTTTCCCATGCGAGCGTTCATGAGGTCCGCCTCCTCAAACTCCATGTCGAAAAAGCGCCGCCCCACCGCCTCCCAGAAGGGCTGGCGACCGTCCGGCGCCCGCCAGCCGCGCAGTTCGGCGAGCACGCGATCATCGAAACGCTCAGGCGACTGTGCGATGAAGAGATAACGGCTGCGGGCGAGAAACCGTCCGAGCCCGCCGCCCCGCTCATCCGGATGCAGAAAAAGCCCGCCGACTTCCGCAGCGCCGGTGAAATCGTGGTTGAGGACCAGGAGCTCGCAATCGACCCGTTTCCTGATTGGCGGCGACGCGTGCACCAGCGTGGTGCGCTTGAAATTGACGAACCCGTAAGACGTGCCGACGCGCGAGAAGAGCATCACGCAGCCCCGCACCCGGCCGTCGAGATCGAGGGCGAAGATGTAAAGCTCGTCCTCAGGCGCCGCGATGTCCGCTCGAAAGGCCGCCTCGGACCGCGCGAGCCGTTCGACGAGCGCGTCGCGGTCGTTCGGCAAATTGGTCATGCCGCCGCCGGTCAGCGCGCCGAATTCGGCGAAGGCGTCGAGGTCGGCGGCGACGGCCGGTCGGATGACGGGGATGGGCATGGTCGGGGCGGCGTCCTGAAACGTCGCCGGGTCTAGGCGGCTCGCTCGGCCGGCGCAAGCGCTCCCGATTTGCTGCGCCTGCTCAGTTGAAGCGGGCGGTGAACCGCAAGGCGCCGATGAGCGCGTCCGTCTGCGAGTCAAGCGATAACGATCCGCGGGCCGCGTTTTCTGGCAAGGTTCCGTCGACGGCGATGTCGGCGTCATCTAGCTTCAGATAGGCGATCGAGGCATCGACGCCGAAGCGCTCGCCCAACCGCGCGCCGAGGCCGCCCGATATCGTCCATCGGCTCTCATCCGGCACGCGCGGCGTTCCGAAAGCGCTATCGACCGGCGTCAGGTCGCGCATGACGCCGAAGCGCCCGGTAAAACGCTCCGTAAACGTTTGTTCGACGCCGACTGAGAACGCCCACTGATCTTCGTAGTTGAGGGTCAGCACGTCGTCGGGTTGGAAAGGGTTGTCGAAGTCGATCCGCACCTCGTCCACGGACGACCAGAAGGTCCGCCGGATCGAGGCGGCGATGAGAGTGCGCGGCGTCAGGTCCGCGTCCGCCGAAAGAGCGAGGGTCGCAGGCGTATCGATCGGGCTTGTCACGTCGCTTTTCACGAGAAGGCCGGCGGTCTGCAGCGCCGCCCCGGACGCCGATCCGTTAAGATCGAACGTCGCGTCGCCGTCGAGATCGTGGCTGATTTTCGAAACATAGGAGACCCCGACGCGCAGGCGCTCGGTCGGCTCAGCGGCGACGCCGAGCACGAAACCGAAACCGATATCGTCGCCCGTCGCGGACGCGAAAACGTCCTCGCCCGTCGGAACTGCGGAGGGGCTCGAAATCGGCGGGGCCGCTGCGATCGACCCCGCGTCGACGGCGTTCGTGAACTCAGCGTCAAGATATTGCACCCGCAGGCCCGCCGCGACGGTCACCAAGGGGTGGATGTCGTAAGAGGCCGAGAACGTGCCTGCGACGCTGACGATTTCGGAGTCGACGCCCTGATAGCGGCCGACCCAGCTGGGGTCGTACTCGGTCGTTAAGCCGAACGGGGTATGCAGCGAAAATCCGACCGCGATCTTGTCCGAAAGTCGCGCGCCGAAGGCGGCGGTCGGGATCGTGACCGTCGGGGTCGCGTCGTCTCCGCCGGTCGCTCCGCTTACCGGAACAAGCCCGCCGAGCACTGTAGCCTCAGCGTTCGAATAGTCAGACGTCGGTGAAAGAACCACGACGCCGAGGGTCCCCTGTACGCCTTCAAGCCCTCTAAGAGCGGCGGGGCTGTAGGAGAGAAATCCGACGTCGCCGGTCATCGACGCGACGCCGGCGTAGGACAGCGCGATCGCGCGGGCGTCGGCCTGGTTGATCTGGAAGCCGGACGCGTGTGCGGCCAGTGGAGCGCCAAATGCGCAAGCCAAAGCTAGGGCGGAAAACTGGGGGCGGATCATAGCATCACTCCGACGGGTCGAAGTCCTCTTCTTTCATGCGTTTGCTAAGAAACTACAACCCGACGAACAACCTCGTGCAGAAAAACCAGAACTCTCAGCAACGGCGTCTAAAACTTTCGATTTTTTTGCAAACAACAACTGCCCAACTCAAAAGTGAAACCGCTTCAATCGTTATAAATCGGCACAATCAAGAATGTCTCTTTCCCACCTGAAATGCTCTCCTCTTGAACGCTCAGGAAGCGCCTTACCCGCGCGCAGCCGGGGTGCATGCTGCCGCTATAGGCATTTCTTTACAGTCGTTGTCGATAAATCAGTGTTCGCAATCTAAGCCGCAGCGGCAGGCCCCGGAGTTCGTGTTGCTCGAACCACTCAATTCAGCGGGGATTAACGCGACGATGCTAATTCGAGGCAATGGCCATCGCGCCCGACATCCCGGCGTCTCTTGAGGCGAGCGCATCGTCCCAGCCCGCACCAGAAGCGGTCGGCTGGGCGAACGTGTCTCCGTGGTCGGCGACCTTTCGGGACAAAAACCTCGAAAACGAGTTCCAGCACGATACGGCGGAAGACAATGCGGGCTACCTAAAGCTTACCTTCGCCGTAGCGATCATTCTCTGGTGCCTGTTCGGCGTCATGGACTGGCTCACCCTCGGCGGAAACCGGGTCGCGGCGCTGACGCTAAGGCTGGGCGTGGTTCTTCCGATCGCAATGGTTTTCTTCGGGCTGGGATCGTTCCGTGAATTCTACCGTCGCGCCAATCTGTTCATTTACCTTGTGTGCTCACTGTCCGGCGTAACGCTTGCTGCCATAACAGCGATCGCCGAGGTGCCTTCAAGCGTTTACTATGTCACTGGGATCATCATCGTGCAGATGGGCACGGCGTTCATGTTCCAGACGAAGTTCTTCGTGACACTCGCGACCGTCATGACAATCAATGTCGGCTATGCTTTGGTGACGATCCTGTTCGCTCCACTGCCATACGAAGAGGCGGTTACGGTCAGTTTCTATCTCGCCTCGTCATCTCTCTTTGTGGGGATGACGCGATACGTCCAGGAACAGTCGGCTCGCAAGAGTTTCGCGCGAAAGGTACTGCTTGCGAAGTACGCCGATCAGGTAGCGGTGCTGCTGCGGGATTCCAAGGCGGCCGAAGAAGCGAAAAAAGCGTTTCTTTCCGTTATTTCGCACGAACTGCGCACCCCCCTGAACGCAATCATTGGCTTCTCGGATATTATTATGAACGAAACGCTTGGCCAGTGCGACAACGCTCAGTACATCGACTTCGCCGGGGCAATCAATAATTCAGGTCGGTCGCTGCTCGGGATCGTTAACGACATCATCTACTATACACGCGCCGAGGCCGGAAAACTAGAATTAAATGAGTCGCCGACGCCCCTGCGCCGATTGATAAGCGACGTCGTCGATCCGATGCGCGGTCGCGCCCGCGAGAAAGATATCAATCTGAATACGGATGGTACAAACCATCATGACCAGCTTGAGATTTGCGTCGATCCTCGTCTTGTTCAGCACGCCTTGAAACATATCGTAGAAAACGCGTTGAAGTTCGCGCCGAACGGGACGATGGTTCAAATTTCGACAAAGCTGGACCAACGTGAGTTTTCGGTGGTCGTCAGCGACGAGGGTCCGGGCATACCGGAAGATATGACTGATCGTATCTTCAACCCGTTCCTGCGGGAGTCCGGAGAGCTTACCCGTCGAACGGAAGGCATGGGAATCGGGCTGCCGTTCGCCAAAAAAATCGCGGAGCTCCATTCGGGCGACATTGTTCTGGGATCGGCTCCGGAAGGCGGCGCTGCAGTTCGCTTCACGCTCCCGACCGAGAAGATCAGTGAACGGAAGTCGAAAATGGCCGCTGGCTGAAGAAGGTCAGGCGGTTTTCCGCAAAATCAGAAATTCGACCATGCCCAGTGCATCCGTCTCAACGGACGGTTCGATATCGTCGAGCCCGTCAGCCATAGCGAGCATTTCCGCCGAGTCCCGATAGTAGAGCTCCCAATCAAGGAGCGCCGCTGTCTGCCACATCATTCCGTGCTCAGATGCGTTGAGGTTCGCCACGACCAGCCGACCGCCCGGTTTCAGAAGCTTCGCTAACCGCCGAACCAGACTACGGGAGAGCTTTTCACTGAGGTAATCGAAAACGCCAACTGAATAGACGAGGTTCTGTAGCGGCAACTGGAAGAACATCGTCCTTTTACGGAGCACGTCCATGAAAGAGCTGTTGTACCCAATTACATCGTCGCCCCGTGCGGCGCGCGCGATCGCGCTCCGGCAGCGCGAGGTAGCAAGTGCGAGTGCGTCTTCATCCTGATCGATGAGCGTAAACACTTGCTGAGTGCCGACATTAGCGATATTCAGTCTATTGACGATCTCTCGAGCCGGGCCGCAACCGATACTCATCGCCCGAAACGGTTCTGAGATCGTAGATGCGCGTTGGCCCTCCGCAAGAATCGCCTCGATCTTACGCATTCGGGATACGAGGCCGCGGCCGGTATGCTGAACGAGTTGGTGAAGAAACTTCTCAAACAACGTGCGGCCGCGTGTTTCGTTCGCGTAGATAGCGTCCATAGCCAGATAGTCCCCCGGATAGCCGAGGGGTTTTTCATAGGCCCGCCGCCATGTGTCTTCGGCGACAAGTATTGGAGTAATCGTTCGCTCAGTATATATTTTTGCTGCCGTAATGACGCTGCGATCCGTGGACAGATCCCGATAAAATGCGTTCCCGCGTCTCAGGATCGCCGCCCAGCGCTCGCGCATCTGTAGAGCGCAGTCTTCGAGAATAAGCTTTTCCTCAGCAGGCGTTGCGAAGGCCGCTGCCTCATCCAGTTCGGCTTTCATTTGATTGAGAAACGCCACTGCGTCGGCGCAAAGCGCCCGATACGCGGCTGGAACTTCAGTGTTATCGGACTCTCTTAGATTTGCGATGCGGCTGCGCACGCTCGCAATGGTGTTCCGCTGCTGCATCCGTACAAGATCGACGGCGCCGTCGTTGAAGCTGAACGCGAGACGCTGGCCGTCCAGCCGGTCTTCTATGCGAACCAGCGTGCCGCGTCCTTCATAGAGCGAACGTCCCGACTGCTCGATGCGCAGCGGAAAAGAACTACCGACGTGCAAGTCCTCGACGTTGCGAAAATCGCCGATGAACGTCGCGCCGGAAAAACTAATGTCGTCGATCATGCAGGCTCGTCCGTCGACGCGGCCGTGGGGGCGCCGACCTTTGAACAACGTCGATGCAGCAATGCGAGGAGCCCGATAAACTCGTTTCGACCCGTCAGCGCCGGACAGTTCGTCGTAGTTTGAAACCCCTTGCGAGAAACTCAACTCTCGATCCAGCATCAGCCCGCCTGTTAATAATTTGTTAATATTAAGGCTTTTCACCCGCGATCATGTCAACTGGCGCGATTGCGGGACGTGAGCTTTGTGAAATTCATTAACGCTTCCGACTTCCCGCGAACCAAAGGTTAACTCTAGTGGTCCTCTGCGGGGGCCGGCTTGTTTACTGCTAAACTTGAGAGCGGCGGCCCGAAAAACGCTCCGTCGACAGGGGCCTCAGATATGCTAGTCCGGCCGCTTCACAGGACGGACGCAGCGGCGAAAAGCCTAGGGTCCGGTATCGCCGACAGGACGATCGGAAATGGGGCGAAAGCCGGTTCTCATCGGCGCCGTCGAGGGCGTCCTCTGGCTCTGGATCAAGGCGATCGAGGAGCGCCCATGGTCCGCGCTCGCGGGCGTTCTTGTTCTGTGCGCCGCGAGCGTCGCCGCGGCGATCGCGTTTCTCGGCGTCGATACCGATACGAGCCGGATGATCGACCCGGACCTTCCCTTCCAGACCCGGGCCCTTGAAGTCCGCGAGGCGTTTCCAGCGCTGAAGGAAGACATCGTCGTCGTTGTCGAGGGGTCGTCCCCAGACGAGGCGGACGCGTTCGCCGCGGCCCTCGCCGACGGTCTTGCGGCCGGCGGCGAGGGGGGCGCGATCGAGCGGGCGTTCTCCGCATCCACCTCGGACTATTTCCGCAGAGCGGGGCTCCTTTTCCGCGACCTCGACGATCTCGAAGCCGATCTCGACGCCCTGACGAAGGCCGAGCCGCTGCTCGGCGCCGTCGCCGCCCGCCCCGACGCGGCGACCTTCCTCGCCGCACTCGCAGACAGCGCCGCGCAGGCGGCGCAGGCGGACGAATTCGATGAGATCGCCGCCGCCATCGCCGCGGTGGACGCGACCGGACGGGCGCGGCTCAACGGTGCGCCGCGCCCGCTCAGCTGGCGGGCCCTGGCGAGCGAGGAGGCGCCGGGGTCCGGCGACGCGCTCCGTACCGTGACCGTCCGTCCTCGCCTCGATTTCTCGCGCCTGCAGCCCGCGAAACCCGCGATCGCCGAGGCGCGCGCCGCCATCACGGCGCTGGAGCCGGAGTTCGGCGGCCGGGTGCGGACCTGGATCACCGGAGACCCGGCCCTGCGCGCGGAAGAACTGCAGAGCGTGCGCACCGGCCTCGGACGATCCCTCGCCCTCTCGTTCGCCGCAGTCGCCATCCTCCTTGTCCTCGGGCTTCGGTCCGTGCGGCTCTCCGTCTATGTGATGATCTCGCTGATCGTCAGTCTCGTCCTCACCACCGGCTTCGCCGCCCTCGCGGTTGGGGAGCTCAATCTCGTTTCCGTGGCGTTCACGGTCCTGCTCATCGGGCTCGGCCTTGATTTCGCGATCCACCTTCTGCTGCACACAGAAGAGGAAATGGCCGAAGGCGCGCCGTCGCGCCGCGCGCTTCTGCGATCCGTGCGTGTCGTCGGCGGCGCCCTCGCCCTCGCGGCGCCGACCACCGCCCTCGCCTTCTTCTCCTTCACGCCGACCGCATTCGCCGGAATGGCGCAGCTGGGGCTGATCGCAGGCGTCGGCGTCCTTGTCGCCTTCGCCGTCTCGATCACCGTGCCCGTCGCGCTCATCTCGATTTCGCCGCCGCGACGGACCCGGAAGGCTGCGGGAACGGTCCGGCGGACGGCGGCGGCGTTCACGTCGAAACTCGCGGACCCGGCGGCGCTAGCAGTACTGATCTTCGGCGCCGTCTGCGTTACTTTACTCGTGCCGCAGACCCGCTTCGACGCCGACCCGATGGCCTTGCGCGACCCGAACGCCCAGTCCGTGCGCGGCTTCAACCAGCTTTTCGAGGTCGACGGCGCCGCGCCCTACCGCCTATCGCTCCTTCGCAGCGATCGCGCCGCAGCCGCCGAGACGGCGTCGCGGTTTGATGGAGGCCCTCTATTCGAGGGCGCTCGCACCGCGGCGGACTTCGTCCCGGAGGATCAGGACTTCAAGCTGGACCTCATCAGCTTCTCCGCAGGTCCCCTCCTCGCCGCGCTCGACGCGCCCGCGCAAGAAACAACGCAGGCGGACAGCGATACCTTGCGGAGCGCGGCGGCTCGTTTCGAGGCGATCGCGGCGCCTGAGGCCGCGGCCCTGGCGGAGACCTTGCGACGCCTCGCCGAGGCTGACGTCGCCATTGAGTTTGAGGACGACCTTTTCCGCTTCTGGCCGCGCTTCCGCGACGATCTGCGCCTCGGCCTCGCACCGGCGGCCGTGTCGCTCGAAGACGTCCCCGCCGCCCTCCGGCAGGCCTATATCGCCGCGGACGGACGATGGCGGGTGGAGGTGACGCCTGTCGAAGATCTGCGCGATCCGGATGCGCTCGAAGCCTTCGTCGCGGCGGCCGCGGAGATCGCGCCCGACGTCGCCGGCGGCGCCGCGCAGACGCTCGGCGCCGCGTCCGTCATCTCCACCGCGGTCCTTCAGGCCACGGGATTGTCCGCCATCGTCATTACTGTGGTGCTCGGATTGGTCATCGGCCGGATCGTTCCGGTGCTGTTGATGCTGTTTCCGCTCGCTCTGGCGGGGGCCCTCACCCTCGGCGGCGGCGTGCTTTTGGACGCACCGTTCAACTACGCGAACGTCATCGTTCTGCCGCTCCTCATCGGCCTCGGCGTCGACAGCGGCATCCACCTCGTCATGCGCGCGGAGGACCGGCGCGGGCTCTTCTCAACCTCGACGCCCCGGGCGGTCCTCTTTTCCGCGCTGACGACCGCCGCCTCCTTCGGGAGCCTGATGCTCTCGCCCCATCGCGGCACTGCGAGCATGGGGCTTCTCCTCACGGTTTCGATCGCCGCGACCCTCGCCGCGATGCTGATCGTGCTTCCTGCGGTCATGAAGCGCCTGCCGCCACCCCGCCGCGAACGGGCCGTCCGCTCGCCCCAATGACGTCTATGGTCGGCGGCGCAGTCTATCGGTAAGGACCAACGGATGAGCCTCGCCCGCGCTTTCCTGATCCCGTTCGTCGCCCTCTTCGCGGCGCTCGTCCCAGTGTCTGCGTCCCAGAGCGCGCCCGCCCGGCCGAGCGCAGCGGCGGCGAGTGCGGGCGTTGAAACGCTGATGGCGGAGGCGGCGCGCGTCTACGCCGACGAGGCGACCTCCGACGACAAGAAAGTCTCGGCCTTTGCGGACCTTCTGAAGGACGCCTTCGCCATGGACTTCATGGCGGCGTACGCCATCCGCGGCCGTGAACGCGACTTCACCGACGATCAGCGCACCGCCTATCGCGCGGTGTTTCCGGACTATTTCGCCGCGAGCTTCGCGCGCCAGTTCGGCGACATCGCCGACCGACCGTTCGCCGTCTCCGAAACCCGCGAATTCGGCGATAGAGACCTCGCCGTTGTTTCGGTGATCGAGCGGGACGGCGCCTCCGATGTCGATATCGTGTGGCGGACCCGCCTTTTCGACGGCGAGGTGAAGATCGTCGATGTCTCGGCGAACGGATCGTCCGTGCTGCTCGCCCGGCGCCGCGATATCGGCGCGGTGCTGAAGGCGCGCGGCGCCGACGGTCTTCTCGCCGCGCTGAAAGAGCAATCCTAGGACGAACGCTCCAAAACGAACCGGGCGACGTCGCGTAACGGATCGGCGGCCGCGTCGAAGCGGTCGAGGCGGGCGACGGCGCTCTCGACGAGGCGCGCAGCTTCAGTCTTCGCGCCGTCGGCGCCCAGCAGTTTGACGAACGTCGCCTTGTCCATCTCCGCATCCTGGCCAACCGGCTTGCCGAGGGCGGCCTCGTCGCCGAACGCGTCGAGGAGATCGTCGACGATCTGAAACGCGAGACCAAGGTCTTCGGAGTAGGCGCCCAGGGCGTCGATGTCGTTCGTCGACGCCTCGCCGACGATCCCGCCAGAGACGCAAGCGCATTTAATGAGGGCGCCGGTCTTCAGGGCCTGCAGTCGCTTGATCGCGTCGAGATCGAGAGGTTTGGTCTCCGCCTCGATATCGAGCATCTGTCCGCCGACCATGCCTCGCGCGCCGGAGGCCCTGGCGAGTTCCAGGGCGAGGTTCGCCCGGACCGCCGCGTTCGGGTGCGTCGGCTCCTCAGCCAGAACTTCGAAAGCGAGCGTCAGCAGCGCGTCGCCGGCGAGGATCGCCGTCGCCTCGTCGAATTCCTTGTGGTTTGAGGGCCTTCCGCGGCGAAGGTCCGAATCGTCCATCGCCGGCAGGTCGTCGTGAATCAGCGAATAGCAGTGGATCATCTCCACAGCCGCACCGGCGCGCAGCGAGCGTCCGCGCGGCGCATCGAAAAGATCCGCGGCGCTCACCAGCAGAAACGGGCGCAGGCGTTTGCCGCCCCCGAGGGCGGAATAGCGCATGGCGTCGAGAACGCGGCCGAGGGCGCCCTCCGCCGGCTCGATCAGCTTGTCGAGCGTCCGCTCGACCTCGTCGGCGAGCCCCGCCATCTTCGCCTTGATGTCGCCCATGTTCGCTCCAATTTGCGCGATGACGACGCGACTTAGCCGCCGGCGCACGCCAAACGCAACGCTCGCGCTTTTGTGCAGATGCGAATAGCGTTTTAGTCGGGTATTGTGACTGGCGCAGGCGGGGCGGTCGCGTTACCCACCGCGGACGAGCGGCGCGTTAGCGCTGCGCCGGGCCGCATCCGATTGGTCGCCGACACCGGCGCGGAATGGCGGCTTAACGCTGTCGAAGGGAAGTTCGGGGCCATGGCCGAAACGACGGAGACGTTGAAGATCATCCTCGCCGAGCCGCGCGGCTTCTGCGCCGGCGTGGAGCGCGCCATCGACATCGTCGAGCGGGCGCTCGAGAAATATGGCGCGCCCGTCTACGTCCGCCATGAGATTGTCCACAACAAGCGCGTGGTCGACACCTTGCGTGATCGCGGCGCGATTTTCGTCGAGGAGATCGACGAGATCCCCGAGGGTGCGGTGACGATCTTTTCCGCCCACGGGGTCGCACGGAAAGTCGAAACCGGCGCCGCCGACCGTAAGCTCGATGTCATCGACGCGACCTGCCCGCTGGTGACGAAAGTTCACAAAGAAGGCCGCCGATATGTGGAGCGCGGCTACGACGTCGTCCTCATCGGCCATCTCGGCCACCCGGAGGTCGAAGGCACCCTCGGCCAGATCCCCGGCACCGTCCACGTGATCTCCGAGCCGGAGGATGTGGCGACGCTGGAGGTCTCCGATCCGGACCGCGTCTCCTTCGTCACGCAGACAACGCTCTCCGTCGACGACACGAAGGACGTGATCGCCGCCCTGCGCGAGCGCTTCCCGAACATCGTCGGCCCGGACACGCGCGATATCTGCTATGCGACGCAGAACCGTCAGACGGCGGTCAACATGATGTCGGAGAAGGTCGATCTTCTCCTCGTCGTCGGCGCCCACAACTCATCCAACTCCAACCGCCTTCGCGAGCTCGGCGAGAACAACGGCGTGCCGAGCTATCTCATCGAAGACGCGACCATGCTGAAAGCCGAATGGCTTGAGGGCGTGCGGAGGATCGGCATCACCGCTGGGGCCTCGGCGCCGGAGACGCTGGTGCGCGAAACGATCGCCCGCATCGAAGCGCTCTCCCCGATCGCCGTCGAGACCCTCGACGGCATCGAGGAGAACGTGCACTTCAAGCTGCCGCCCGAACTGGCCGATGTTGAGAAGACCATGACCGACCCGTCGGTCTGGACCGGCCACGCCCCCGCCGCCGAATAATCAGAACCCAACAGAAATAGACGGAGCGTTTCCCGTGACGGTATCCCTGCACCAGCAAGTCCGCGTCGGCGCCTACGTGATGAAACAGAAGCTGATGGGCCGAAAGCGCTATCCGCTCGTCCTGATGCTCGAGCCCCTCTTCCGCTGCAACCTGGCCTGCGCGGGCTGCGGCAAGATCGACTTCCCGGCCCCGATCCTCAACCAGCGCCTCTCCGTGCAGGAATGTCTCGATGCGGTCGATGAATGCGGCGCTCCGGTCGTTGCGATCCCAGGCGGCGAACCCCTCATCCATAAAGAGATCGGCGAGATTGTCGCCGGCATCGTGAAGCGCAAGAAGTTCGTGTCCCTGTGCACGAACGCGCTTCTTCTTGAGAAGAAGCTCGACCTTTTCGAGCCCTCCCCGTTCCTCTTCTTCTCGGTCCATCTCGACGGGCTGAAAGAGCACCATGACAAGGCCGTATGTCAGGACGGGGTGTTCGAAAAGGCCGTATCCGCCATCAAAGCGGCGCAAGAGCGGGGCTTCAACGTCAACGTCAACTGCACCGTGTTCGACGGCTACCCCGCTGACGAGCTCGCCGACTTCCTCGATTTCGCGACGGATATGGGCGTCGGCATCTCCATGTCGCCCGGCTTCGCTTATGAGCGCGCGCCGGAGCAGGAGCTGTTCCTGGAGCGGAAGAAGACGAAGGAGTTTTTCCGGGACCTCTTCCGCATCCAGAAAGAGCGTGGGCGGAAGTGGTCGCTCTCCCACTCGGAGCTTTATCTCGACTTCATCGCTGGCAATCAGGAATATGAGTGCACGCCCTGGGGCATGCCGACGCGCAATGTCTTCGGCTGGCAGAAGCCCTGCTATCTCCTCGGCGAAGGCTTTGTTCCGACGTTCAAGGAGCTGATGGAAGAAACCGACTGGGACAGCTACGGCACCGGCAAGTACGAAAAATGCGCCAACTGCATGGCCCATTGCGGTTATGAGCCGACCGCCGCCATCGACGCGACGAACAATCCGTTAAAAATGTTCCAGGTCGCCAAGCGCGGCGTGAAGACCGAAGGCCCGATGGCGCCGGAAATCGACATGTCGAACGCACGCCCCGCGGAATGGGTGCACGAAAAACTCGTTGAAGAAAAAATGGCCGACCTACACGACGAGAAGAAGTCGCGGAAGAAGATCGCCGAGGCCGCTGCGTAAGCTGGCGAGCGCCGCCTCCTGATCTTTCCCGAGCTTCAGAAGCGCCGGCAGGTCCTGGGGTCTGCCGGCGATTTTCGTTAGAACGCTCAGAACCCGGACGGAACCGTCCGACGCGATCGCGTCCGCGGTCGAAGGCGGCAGGGCCCGATCCGCCGGGTCGGCGACGGCGCGGATGGCGGCGAACGGGGTTCCGGTGGCCGCAGCGACGCGCGCAACGGCGTGGCTCTCCATATCGACCGCCGCGGCGCCGGTGCGCGCGGCGAGCGCGCTCTTTTCGTCTGCAGTCGTCACGACCGCGTCGACGCCCGCAAGCGATGCATGACGCAATGCGGGCGCTGCGGCCCGGATCGTCTCCAGCAGCACTTCGGAAACCTCATATGTCTCTCCCGCAGAAACGACGCTTAGCCCGATCAGTATGACGCCGGGCCCGACGCCAGCCTCCAGCCCGCCCGATACCCCGACGCTCAAGAGAGCCGACGCGCCATCCTCCGCAAATGTCCGCGCACACGCCTCCGCCCGCGCCGTATCGGCGCCTGAGATCGCGATGCGGATGCGGTTGCGGTCGGGTTCCGCCAGCTCGGCCATCGCGGACCGCACGGCGTCCGCTTCAGATTTCAGACCGACGACGACGCCGATGAAACCGCTCACGCTCCCCGCCCCACAGCGATGGCGGCGGCGATGTTCCCGGAGCGGATGGAGCTCTCGATTGTCGCAGGAAGTCCCGTGTCAGTATGGTCTCCTGCGAGGGCGAGATTGGCGACGCCGTCGAGGCGCGGCTCCAGCCGCTTCGCGACGCCGGCCGGCGACTGATCGAAGGTCGCGCGCTTCTCTTTGATGATCCGTGCAACCTCATAAGGTTCGTTTTGGAGGCCAAGCGCAATCTGCGTCTCCGCCCAGAGGCGCGGGGCGAGGTCGTCCGCGGCGACGTCGTCAAGACCGAGTTCATGGCCTGCGGAGATGGTGAGGGAGACGAGATCGCCGCGCACGGTCGCCCACTGGGCGTCGGAGTTCAGCATGCCGATGAGCGGGCAGTTCTCCGGCGAGCCCGGCGGCATGGAGACCTGCCGCCGCAGACGATAGTGGGCGTTGACGATGGACGCCTCGTCGGCGGGCGGATCA
Organism: Pseudomonadota bacterium; assembly: GCA_038522735.1. Taxonomy (GTDB): domain Bacteria; phylum Pseudomonadota; class Alphaproteobacteria; order Caulobacterales; family Parvularculaceae; genus JBCBJX01. The sequence goes on along the minus strand of JBCBJX010000020.1, from coordinate 21,725 downwards.
AGGTCCGGCAGAACGCCCTTCAGCTTGGAGGGCGGAAGCGCGAGGATGACAGCGTCGCCGGCGCCCACTTCGACATCCCCATCCGTAAACTGGAGCGCCGCGACACGATCGCCCTCTACGGAGAGGCTCCGGAGGCGGCGGTTGAACCGGACCGGCGCGCCGGCGTTGCTCAGCATCGCGACCGCCGGCTCCACCAGCGCCTTGCCGAGACCGTTTCGCGCGACGCGCAGCGCGCAGGCGTCGGCTCCCTTCAGGAACGTCTCGCGGAAGACCGCCCACATGAGCCGGGCCTGCCCGTTCTCCGGCGTCGTGTTGAGGACCGCAAGGGTCATCGGCTCCCAGAAGCGTTCGTAGAGAACACCCTCACTCCCGGTGACGTCCGCGACGGTGGTCTCGCGCCCGGCGAGGGCGAGGCGAAGCATCGGGAGATAGTCCGTCAGCGACGTATCAGGAATGCGCCGCGATTTATCGAAGATCCAATAAGGAACCGGCCCCCGGTTCATGTCGATCGTCCAGCGGGCGCCCGTCCTGACGTCTACAAACGGAAAAGCCGCCTTATCAGGGCCGATGATTTCGCCGCGCGCGCCGATCGCGTCGATATAGGCGAAGGCGGCGTGGTTGCCCGAGAGGAGGAAATGATTGCCGTTGTCGATCTCGCGATCGAGGGTCTTGTCGTAGAACGACCGACACCGCCCGCCCGCCTGGCCGGCGCTTTCATAAACGGCGACGGAACGCCCCTGGCGCACGAGAGCGACGGCTGCGGCGAGGCCGGAGAGACCGGCGCCGATGATGTGGACGGTTCCCACGGTATCAAACGGTAAGGGGCGGCGGCGGGGCGACGGCGTGGCGCAGAGCGATGCGCGCCTTTTCCCATTTCGACAGCGAGAGGACTTCGCCGGTTTTCTCCCAGCCGCGAGCGTTGAGACGCCGAAGGTACGTCTCGTAGACGCCCATCATCATAAGGGCGGGACGCACGGTCCGCCAGTCGAGACCCCGAAGCTCCGCCCGCGCTGTTTCAAAGCGCGCCCGCGCGACGGCGCCGAGTTCCGCGGCGAGGGCCGGAAGGCCCGCGGCGCCCACCACTTGGGCGGGGTCTTTGGAAACGCCATGCTTCTCCAGGAGCTCCGCCGGCAGATAAAGCCGACCGATCTCGGCGTCCTCGCCGACATCGCGCAGAATGTTGGTGATCTGCAGGGCGTCCGCGAGTGCGAGGGCGAAGCGGTCGGACGCCTCGCCCGGCGGCGCGCCGAAGATCGGCATGGAGAGAAGCCCGACCGAGCCCGCGACGCGCCGGCAGTACGCGAAGAAGCGCTCCATGGAGGGCGCGACGACGGGGCCGTCGGCGTCCATCTCCATGCCCTCGATCATGTAGATGAATTCCTGCTTCTTAAGACCGTAGCGGGCGATCGGCTCGATGAGCGCCTCGCCAGTCGGATACTCCGGACGTCCCGCATAGACGCGCTCGATTTCCTCGCGCCAGCCGGCGAGGCCCGTCATCTTCTCCTCACGCGTTCCGCCATCGTCCGCGATGTCGTCGACCTCGCGGCAGAAGGCGTAGACGGCGAACATCGCCTCGCGCCGGGGCCTGGAGAGGATGCGCATGCCCGGCCCGAAGGACGTGCCCGAGCGCTCCACAACGGCGCGGGCGTGGGCCTTCGCCGCGGCGGGATCGAACGCGAAATCAGAGGCGGCGCTCACTCGGCGGGCTCCGGCGCGCGATAGCGCGGCGCCTTCGAGCCGGCGGCGAAAAATCCGCCTACGGCGCCGAAGAGGCCCGCGCGCGCGAAGTCGATTTTCGCCAGGGCGACCCGCGTCGCGACCGGGTCGCGCCCGCGCAGAAGCGCGATCAGGCGATCAGCGAGGCGCACGATGACGGCGCTCTCCATGGCGAGGTGACGGGACTTAAGAACAGCCGGCAGATCGCGAGCATCGACCATCAGCCGTTCGCACCCGTCGAGGAGGCGCTCGATCACCGCACGCAACGCCGGCGTTTCGGCCGCGCCGTCCAGGTCCTCGATCGCGCCGCCCGCTTCCGTCAGCCACGGCTCCGGAATGTAGACCCGATCCATTTCGCGTCGGTCGTCGGCGCAGTCCTGAAGATGGTTGACGATCTGCAGCACCGTGCACAGAGCGTCCGACTGGCGATAGCCCATGACATCCTCCCCATGCAGATCGAGAAGATACCGACCGACCGGGTTCGCCGAGAGTTCGCAGTAGCCGACGAGGTCCTTCCAGTTTTCGTAACGGTTCTTCACCGCGTCCTGTTTGAAGGCCGCGATGAGGTCGGAGCCGTGCCCGGTCGCAACACCCGTCTCCCGCAGGCTCTCCGCGAGGCGATAGGCTTTCGCATAGCCCTCGCCCGGCTCGGGATCGCCCTGCAGCGCCCGGTCGAAGGCGTCGAGACGGCGGATCTTCTCCTCCGCCGACAAATCGGGATTGTCGGCGACGTCGTCGATCGCCCGGGCGAAGGCGTAGAACATCGCCACATGCGGCCGGAGGCGTTTGGGCAGCAGGAACGAGCCGACGGGAAAATTCTCGTCAGCGGCCCCTTTGCCGGAGGGCGTTTCTGCAGCGTTGGCAGGGTCCGTCATCGGCCGGGAGACTAGGCGCCGCGCCGCATCGCGGCAAGGCGGAGACGCCCGCAGACCGCGGCTTTCGCATCACTTTGCGCTGCGGCGCCGGCGCGCTAGGAAAGCGGTCATGATCTGGCTCGCCCTTTCGGTTCTCGCGATCCTCTCCTGGGGATTTCTTCTGACGCTGCACGGCGGCTTCTGGCGCGCCGACCAGCGCCTGCGCCCGGCGCCGGACCCCGCCGACTGGCCGGAGGTCGCTGTTATCATACCGGCCCGGGACGAGGCCGAGACGATCTTCCAGGTGATCGCCTCCCACCAGAAGAGCGACTATCCGGGCGCGCTCTCGATCTTCCTCATCGACGACCATTCAAGCGACGAGACCGCCGTCCTCGCCCGCGAAGGCGCGGCCCTTGGCGAACGGCCCGTCCACATCGTCTCGCCGCCGGAACTGGAAGAGGGCTGGACCGGCAAGCTCTGGGCCGTCCACCACGGCCTGCGCGCCGCGCGGGAGACGGCGCCGGACGCGGCTTACGTCCTGATGACGGACGCCGACATCGCCCATGCGCCGGACGCGCTGCGCCGTCTCGTCGCGCGGGCCGAGCGGGACGATCTCGCGCTGACCTCCCTCATGGCGACGCTCGACACGCGGGGCTTCTGGGGGGCGCTGCTCATTCCGGCTTTCGTCTTTTTCTTCCAGAAGCTCTACCCTTTTCCGTGGGCGAACGACCCGAACCGGTATCTCGCCGCGGCGGCGGGCGGCTGCATGCTGGTCCGCCGCGACGCCCTGCGCGATGAAGGGGGCGTCGCCGCCATCCGCGGCGAACTGATCGACGACTGCGCCCTCGCGGCTCTCCTCAAGGGCGAGCCGCCGAAGCGGCGCATCTGGCTCGGCCACTCGACCGGCGAGGTCGTCAGCCTGCGGGACAATCGCTCGCTCGACAGCGTCTGGAACATGGTCGCGCGCACGGCCTACACGCAGCTCAACCACTCGCTTGTGTTTCTCGCCGGTTCTCTGATCGGCCTTTTCGTCGTCTATCTCGCAGGACCTCTCGCGGTGATTCTCTGGCCGCTGCACGGCTACGGCCTCGCGGCGGCGGCGGGATTCATCGCCTGGGCGCTGATGGCGCGCGCCTATCGTCCGACCTCGTCGCTTTACAGGCGCATCTGGCCGGAGGCTTTCGGCCTTCCCCTCGCCGCCGCGCTCTATATGGCGATGACGGCGTCGTCCGCCTGGCGCTGGATGCGCGGTCGCGGCGGCGAATGGAAAGGCCGCGTTCGCGGCGGAACCGACGGCGCGTCCGCCGAGCCGCAGGCCGCGGAATAGGCCCGCTCATCCCGGCTTTCGCTGGGATGAGCGGATAACGCTGTTACGGTGCCTCTTTCACAAGCCCCTTCGCCTCCAGCCACGCGATCGTTTCCTTCAGCGCTGGTTCCAGCGGGGCGGGCTCCCAGCCCAGCTCCGCTTTGGCTTTCGCGGAGGAGAACCGCGCCGGGCGGCTCGCAAGCCGAACGCCCGTAAGGGGCGCCTTCGGCGGCTTCCCCGTCACGCGGTCGGCGATCGCCGTCTCCACCACCCCGGCGGCGAGGGCGACGGCGAAAGGGAGCTTCAGGGTCGGCATTATCCGCCCCGTGAGGGCTTCAAGCTTCGCCAGAAGGCGCCCCATCCCGATGTTCTCCCCGCCAAGGAGATAACGCTCCCCCGCCCGCCCGGTATCCGCGCAAGCGAGCAGGCCTTCGGCGAGGGACCGTACGGGTACGAAATTGAGGATCGCGTCCATATAGGCGGGGTTCGCGCCGTTCAGGAAATCGATCAGCATGCGGGTCGGCGGCGTAATCGCCTCGTCGCCGGGACCGAGCGGCTCCGTCGGGAGGGCGATGACGGCGTTGAAGCCTCGCGCGGCGGCGGCTTCGACGGCGCGTTCCGCAAGGAGTTTGGAGCGCGGATAGGCCCCAAGCATGTCGTCCGGCTCAGGCCGGTGCGCCTCTTTGAGATCGACCGGCCGCTTCGGGTTCTTCCGCCCGATGAGCGTTGTGAGACTTGAGCAGTGAACGAAACGCTCGACCCGAACGGCCTCGGCCGCGGCGAGCACCGTCTCGGTCCCGGCCCGGTTCACGATGTCGAAGACGCCCGGGTCCGGCGCCCAGAGCTGGGCGTTGCCCGCCAAGTGGAAAACGCAAGAGACGCCGACCATCGCCTGCTGGACGACCTCCGCGTCGATGATCGAGCCCCTGAGATGCTCCGTCCCGGGGACGCCCTCTTCGGCGAGATCGAGAACCCGAACCGTCTCCCCGCGCGCGAGCAGCGCCTCGCACAGCGGCCGGCCGACGAAGCCCGCGCCGCCGGTGACAAGCACGGTCATTTAGGCTTCTCGCAGACAAGGAGACCGCGGTCGGTCGCCGATCCGAGCACAAGCTTGCCGTCGATCTCGGCGGCGACGGTCGCGCCCGTAAAAACCTTCCCCGTCGGATCATCGAAGAGGAGCGACCACGCCCCCGTCTCCGGATCCACCCGCACCGCCCGCGACGGCGCGTGCTCCGCGCCGAACCTGCGGTGCATGCCGAGCTTCAGGAGCGAGGGGTGGACGGCCGCCAGAATGGAGCCGCCGGGCGCACGGGTGAGGTTGTCGGGGCCGCCGGGGAGCGGGAAGCGGCGGGTGATCTCGCCCGTATCGGCATCTATTAGCGCGAGCCGCTCTCCGCGCGTTTCGGCGACGACGACAACGTCTTCCACATCGATCAATCCGTTGGCGAAGAAAAGCCCGTCGGTGAGTGTAGAGTAGAGAAATGCTTTTGCGTCTTCATCGTAATCGGCGCGAACCAACTGACCTGTCGCTCGCCCAAAGACGTCCGATACCCAGTTTGGCCCGATACGGTCCACCGTGAACAGAACGCTGTCGCTGCTTACCAACAGAACGTCGTTCGAGTTGCGCGGCGCCGGGCTTGTCCGCAAATCGTTGTCGCCATCAAGAAAGTACTCCGCGTCGCCCTTTGACAGGTCAGCCACTCTCAACGAGGCCTCTATCGCTCCGGAGCCCGCTATGTGTCTGTCAATGAAAACGACGCTGATGAGAGATTTGGAGCTTGGTCCTGTCGAGAAACCATGGGGTAGGTTCACAAACTCGCCACCGCCCGAAACAGCACTGCGAATCTCGGTCCTGCCGTTCGCAAGAACGTCCAGCGGAAACTCATAGAAGCCGCCGGAAACGGCGTCCCTAGAACCGGCGGCCTCGGAGGCGATTCTGTCGTAGGCGGATATCCAGATATTGGACGAACCGGCGACCAGTGAAATATCCTCGACTCCTATGATCGGCTTCGCCGTGTTCGCGTCTATCAGCTCGCTGACATTACAATTCGCAAGCGGATATTCGGGCGGGCCGAGTTCTGTTCGGCCGCACGCCGCAAGTACGGCGACGGCGAGGAGCTTCCGAACCTTCACCCCTTCGTCCCCGGACGCATATACCCGCCCCGTTCGACGAAACGGCCGAGGCGCCCTTCCACCTTCGCAGCCGCTTCGTCCGTGTAGGCGAAGGTGTTTTTCTTGAAGGTCTTCACTGCAGAGAGATAGTCGACGAACCTGCCGCGAGCGCGTTCGAAGCCCGGCAGCTCCAGCGTCTCGTAGATCCGCTCGACGGTCTCCAGCGGTTTCGCATCGAGGTCCTCATAGCGGACGTCGAGATAGACATTCTCCGGCAGGCCTTCGGCGTCGCGCTCAAGGCGGAGCATCATGCGCTCGTAGACCTGCAGGATGCGCTCGTCGATATCGACGTGCGAATAGTCCTGCAGGGCGAATTCGGCGAACAGCTTTTCGTAGAAATTCCGCATGGAGGTGAAGACCTCATAAGGATTGCGCTCGATATGGACGAACTTCGCATGCGGAAAAATCTCCCGCAGCATGGCGAGGCGGCCGGTGTAGACCGGGTTCTTGATGAGCAGCGGCTTGCCCTCCTGAAGCTTGGAGAGCTTTTTCATCAGGTGGACGAAGCGGTGCTTCCACTCCTCGATCTCCACCGGCCGGCAGCCTTCGAAGAAAAGCCCGCGAGCGAGGTGCTTGTCGAAGGCCTTCGGGAAATAGATGCCGTGATAGAAGGAGACCGACGTCATGTTCGCGATGGCGATCTCATCCTCCTGCGGACTGTCCGGCCTCACCGGAATATTGTCGATGAAGCGGTGCTCCGGCAGCTGTTTTTCAAGAATCGGGCGGGTGAGCTTGGCAAGGCCGAAGAGGTCCCAGGGAAGGCCCGTTGCAACCGGCGGCACGTAGGCCCATTCCTCCGACTTGCACATGATGTTGTAGAGGTGCGTCGTGCCGGAGCGCCAATGGCCGAGGATGAAAACGGGCGGCGCCATCTCCGCCGTCGCCGGCAGCCGTCCGATGAGCGACAGCCGCTCCAGCGTCGAGGCGGGCCAGCGTCCGAGGGCCGCGCCCCACACGCCGACGGCGGAGAGCCGTTTCTCAGGCGCGCCGGACAACTGGGCGACGCGGGCGAGCGTGCCGATATTAGCGCCGCTTAAGGGGTGAGCCACCTAGTTCTTCTCCTCGGACGCCGCCGCCGAATTCGCAGCCGACTGGGGCGTCCAGTACAATTCGTCGGTGCGGTAGCCGAGGGCGTCGAGCTTCGCCAGCGCGTCGTCTTTTTGCGCCTCAGTCAGCGCCGGCTCGCGGGCGAGGATCCACAAAAACCGGCCGCGCGGTTCGCCGACAAGCGCCAATGAGTAGTCCGGCGCGACGTCGAGAATCCAATAAGGCGCAAAGAACGGACCGAAGAACGCGACCCTCAGTTTGGCGTTCGTTTCGGGATCGACAATTTTCGCGCGGCCGACTGCGACATCCGGACCCGACGGCTTCACGCACGCGTTTTCAACCTTGATGTCGCCGTTTTCCTTCAGCGAATACGTCGCCGTGACGTCGACGCAGCCCTCCTCGAACCAGTTGGGAAAGCGGGCGATTTCATACCAGCGGCCGAGATACCGATCGAGATCGACGGACTTGGCTGTCGTCAGGGCGACGTCGCCGTCCCGGTTCACCGGCGGCAGGGCGCATCCCGTTAACCAAAGGGAAGCCGCCGCCGCCGAAATTAACGCGGCGAGGCGCGCGAACGCGCGCCGGTTTTGCGGCGCAGAAGGTGCTGATCGGTGCATCGAACGGGTCCTTTATCATACGGCGCGCGCGCCGGTCTGATGGTCGGCGCCTTTGCGGGCCCGTTCGGCCATAACGCCGTCGCACAGGAGACGCCACCGGCGGCCGCGGCGCCGGAACAGCCGGCGTCGGCGGCTCTCGCCTACCGCGCCGGACTGACCGGCCTTGAGAAGGACCTGTCCGACGCCGTGCGCCCGTCCGCACGTTTGCTCGGGACCGGCCGGGACAAGCCGGAATACGCCTCCTCCGCAGGCCTGCGCCGCGCCGCCCGGAACGACGCCGACCGCCTGCGCCGCGCCCTCGCCGCGACCGGCCGCTACGCTGCCGAAGTTACGTATACGGTGGAGCGCCAGCCGGACGGATACCTCGTACGCTTTACCGCCGAGCCGGGGCCGCTCTTTCGCATCGTCTCCCATCGGATCGAGTATCAGGACGCGCAGGAAACGGACCGACCGGAAACGCTTCGCGCTGCGGGCGTCGAGATCGCGCGCGCGCCGGACGGCGCGAGACTCCAGTCGAACGAAACGGCGCTCATCGACCGGCTCAAAAACTCCGGCTACCCGGACGCCGTCGCCTACGGACGGCGCGCCTTCGCGGACTTTGAGGAGGGCGCGGCGGAGGTCGTCTACTATGTCGAGACAGGCGCCCGCGCCCGCTTCGGGCCCCTCTATTTCGACGGCCTCGACCAGGTGAACGAGAATTTTGCGCGCAAGTACGCCACGTGGGAAGAAGGCGCCCAGTACGAACTCGAACCGGTCATCGAGTTCCGCAATAACCTCGCTGCAACTGGCCTCTTCGGCGCGCTGCAGGTCGCGCCGGGAGAAGTCGGCGAGGACGGGATCGCTCCAATTTTGGTGGACGCCGTTGAACGGCGCAGGCGGACGATCGGGGCCGGCCTTTCCTTCGACACCGATATCGGCCCTGGCGGGCGTGTCTTCTTCGAGCACCGCAACGTCGCAGGCGCAGCGGAAAAAGTGAACCTCGAGTTCTCCGCGACGCCGGTCCAGCGCGAGACGCGCCTCACCGTCGACAAGCCGTTTCCGAAGCTTCCGGGCTCGTTCATTTTTGAAACGGGTCTGACGGAGGAAACGACCGACGCCTTCGACGCCGTGCGGTGGGACGTCGCCGGCGGTTTCGCCCAGCGCTATCTCGACGACCGCCTCGTCGCCCGCTACGGCGTCGGCTTCGAGGCGGCGAATATTGAGGAAAACGGCGAGAGCGAGCAGACCGCCCTCGTCTCGATCCCGCTCTCCGTCAGCTGGCTGAATGAAGATGATCCGCTGAACCCGACATCCGGCCAGAGGGCGAGCTTTTCGGTGACGCCGCATACGGGGTCCGAGACGTTCGTCACCATTGAAACGCGCGCAGCGAGCCGCCTTGCGCTTGGCCGAAACGCAAAATTCGTCAGCGCCATGCGCGTGCGCTATGGCGCAATCTTCGGCCCCGATACGGCCGATATTCCAGCCCCGAACCGGTTCTACGCCGGCGGCGGCGGCTCTGTGCGCGGCTACGGCTTCCAGCGCGTCGGCCCCCTCGACGACCAGAACGATCCGCTCGGCGGCCGCTCGGTGATCGAAGCGGCGTTCGAGCAGCGCGTCCGCGTCTGGAAAGATCTTCAGTTCGCCGCGTTCGTCGACGCCGGCCTCGTCTCCTCATCGAGCACGCCGGAAATCCGCATCGGCGAGCAGGTGGAAGCGGACGGCGACGTCGATGACGGGCGCGTCCTCTGGGGCGCCGGCGGCGGCGTCCGGTACCTCACGCCGATCGGCCCCCTGCGCCTTGATGTTGCTGTCCCGGTCGTCCGCAGGCCGACGGACGACAGCTTCGAGTTTTACATCTCGATCGGGCAACCCTTCTGATGGCCCGGCGTCTGATTCTCCTTTTCTTCGGCGGCGTCGCCCTTCTGCTTGTGCTAATCGCCGCGACCGCGTCAGCCCTTATCGGCACCAGCCGCGGACGTAGCGTCCTCTTCGCTCTCGTCGAACAGCGCCTCGGGGGCTCCCTCGACGCGGAAGTGGAGATCGTCGACGGCGGAGGAAACTGGCCGCAGGACGCGCAGATCGCCGCTGTGCGGATTTCTCAGGACGGAGAGGAAAAGATCGCTGTCGAAGGCGTGCGGCTCGCCTGGGCGCCGCTCGCGCTCCTGCGCGGGCGCATCGTGGTCGAACTCGCGGAGGCGGAGACGATCCGGATCTCCGGGCCGCTCGCCTCTGGCGCCAGGACGGCACGGGAGGACGAGGAGCGTTCCTTCTCGTTGGAGCGCCCCTCTCTTCCCTATATCGAGCTGCGGAAAGTCCGCATCGGGACCCTGTCGCTCTCCGAGGTCCTGCTTGGCGAAGCGGCGTCTTTCTCCGCTGACGGACGGTTCGCGCACACCCCTGACGAGGAGGCGCTGCAGCTGCGCGCCTTCTCTCGAGCCGGCGGCGATTTTGCGGACGTGAACGCCTACGTCGCTGAGGACGGGTCGGTCGAGGCGGACGTCCTCATCTCTTCCGACGGCGGCGTGGTCGCCCGCCTCGCCGGGTTCACCGCGCCGCTCGCCGTCGATTTCTCCGCCTCAGGCGGGGTCGCGGACTGGGACGGCGTCCTGAACGGCGAGTTCGGACAGTACGGCGCTGCGGAACTTGCGCTCACCGGCCGCCGTCGCCCCGGAACCGATGTCTACGTCCTTGCGATCGAAGGGAGCGGGCGTCCCGGCGAAGCGGTCCCGCCGGAAACCCGCAACCTTCTCGGCGAAACGGTCGATCTCACGCTCAGGACCGCCTTCGAGCGCGGGCTGCTGGCCGCGGAGATCGACACTCTGAGGACAGCGGCGGGCGAGCTCTCGGGATCCGCACGGCTGCGGCACCGAAACGGCGATCCGCGTGCGGCCGACCTCTCCTTCGAGATTGATCCCGATGATCGTTTCGCGACGGACGCGGCCCCCGCCGCCCTCTTCGCGCCATGGGCTCTGGAGGCGGGTGCGGAGCGCCGCGCGGGCCGGTTTTCGGGACCCGGCTGGCGCGGCTCCCTCTCGCTCCGGAACCGCGCGGCGCGCCTTGAGGCGGCGGATGTCAGGGTCGGCGACGACGGCGCCGTCGGCGCGTCCCTGACAGCGCGCTTCGCCGAGGGCGTCTATACGTCCGGGGCCCTCGCGACGGCGTTCGGCCGCGGCGCCGACGCCTCGCTTCAAGCCCGTTACGACGCAGACGGAGCCATCGATCTTTCGGACATCAGAATAGAAGCGGGCGACGCCTCCGCCACGGGGCGGGTGCGGTATGCGGAAGAGCGGATCGACGCCGCGCTCGTCGCGCGCGCCGGCGCGGCGCTCATTGGCGCGTTCGTCCCGGATTTGCAGCTCTCCGGCCCGGCGCAGGCGTCGGCGACGGCGGTCGGCCCGCTCGATGATCTCAACGCGACCCTGCGGCTAGACACGCCGGCAGGCGCCGTGAACGCGGTCCAGCTGACGCCCGCGACGCTTGAGGCGCGGGTACGCGGCCGGCCGGACGATCTTGCGGGCGATGCGACCCTTGTCTCCGCAAGCTCCGGGATCCGCGGATCGACGGCCTTCAGCTGGCGCGGCGACCGTGGCGAGATCTCGCGTCTTGTTGCAACGGGTCCGGACTTCTCGATCAATGGCTATGCAGCGGCCGAGGCGGACGGCGCCATTCGCGCAAAGCTTGAGGCCGCGTTTCAGGACGATTTCTCCGCGCCGTTCGCCGGCCCCGTGACCGGCGCGGCGGCCCTCGATATCGACCGCACCCAGTCTGGCGTGCTGGAGGCGACGGTTTCCATCGACGACCTCCGGACGGCGTCGATCGCGGCTTCGTCAATTCGTCTGACAGCGAACGGGCCGGCCGACGCGATTGAGGTGAGCCTCGCCGCGCCGCGCATTGCAGCCGGGGTAGCGGTGCGCGATCTCGATCTTGCAGCCCGGATCGACACGCAGTCTCAATCGCCCTCCATCGTGCTCTCGACCTTCTCCGCTATCGTCTCCGACGAGGCGCTGCGTCTCGTTTCGCCAGCGACGATCCGGACGGGCGAGCAGGTTGTCGTGGAAAACCTCGTTCTCTCCGTGAACGAACGGGGCTCCGCCGAGGCGTCGCTGGTGGCCGGCGCGGAACGGATCGCCGTCACGCTAAACGCCGCGGGACTCGCGCTCCCCGGTCTCGCCGCCATTCTCGACGGCCGCATGAGCCTCGACACCGCAGCCGCGCGCCCCGGCTCCGGCGCCATCACGCTCACGGGGTTGAACGACGAATACGAGATCGGCGTCCTCGCCGCCGAGCTTGACTGGGACGGCTCGGCGCTCACCCTCGATATCGGCCTCGAAGCCGCAGGCGAGCGGCGGCCTTTCGCGTCCGTCGCCCTGCCCCTCGCCCGGGGCGCGACGGCGACCGACTTCTCGCTCGGCGATACGATCGAGGCGGATGCTCTCTATGAAGGGCCGGTCGAACCGCTGATGAGCCTCACACCGCCCGCCCCCCATATCATCGAGGGCGACATCCGGTTGAGCGGCGGCATTTCCGGCCTGCTCGAGGCGCCCGTCATCGACATCGCATACGCGCTCAACGACGGGCGTTACGAAAACGCTGAAATCGGCGCGGTCCTCAATAGTCTCTCGGCGCGCGGCGACGCCGTCGGCGAGCCCGAAACTCTCGTCCTCAGCGTCCAGGCGAGCGCGGCGGGCGCCCGCGGCGGCGATGCGGAGGCGATTACAGGTTCGGCGACCATCGATCTCGGTGCGGAGAACCTCTCCGCGACCCTCGCCCTGCGCGAGGCGGCGCTGGTTTCGTCCTCAGACGTCGTCGCCGTTGCAAGCGGCCGGCTTTCGGTCGAAGGCCCGCTGAACGCGCCCGGGATCGACGGGCGCCTCGTCGTCAATCGGCTCGACGCCCAGATCCCGAAGGGCGTCGCCTCGAACCTTGTCGAGGTCGACGTGGTGCGCACAGACGTTCCGCAGGAAGAGATCGCAGCGATGCGGCGCGCACGCGGCGGGCCCCTCGATCTCGACATCGTGGCGCGCGAGGCGGTCTACATCCGCGGTCGGGGGCTCGACACCGAATGGAGCGCCGATGTGACGGTGGGCGGGACGACCGTCGAGCCAACCCTCACGGGCTCGCTCAACATCCGCCAGGGCTCTCTCACGTTCGCAGGCCGGCGCTTCGACATCACTGAGGGCGAGGTCGCCTTCTCAGCCATCGCGGGCCTCGACCCGACGCTCAACATCCGCGCTGAATACGAGGCGGAGGACGACGTCACGGCCATCATCAGCGTCACCGGCCGGTCGTCCTCGCCGTCAATCGAACTGAGCGCCATTCCAACGCAGCCGGATGAAGACGTGATGGCTTACGTCCTTTTCGGCAAGCCGGCGCGCGAGCTCACGGAAACCGAGGCGCTGCAGATCGCCTTCGCTCTCGCCCAGCTCGCAGCGGTCGGCCCGCTCGGCGGTTCGGGGTTCACCGACAAGCTCCGCCGCAGCTTCGGCCTCGATCAGTTCTCGGTGGCCGCGGGAGAGGACGCCGCATCGAGTTCGCTGACCGTGGGCAAATACGTCGCGGACGGCGTCTTTCTCTCAGCGACGCAGGACCTCGCGGGTGAAAACGCCGCGCTCGTTCTCGACATCGAACTCACCGACCGCATCGGCCTCAAGACCGAGCTCCGCCAGTCCGGCGGCCAGCGCGCCTCGATCAACTACAAGCGCGACTTCTGACCTCTTTCGCCTTCGCAGCCGGCCGCTGATATGATGGCTGACAACACCAAGGAGACGCCGATGGCCGCGACCGAAAAAGCGACGACGCCCGCCCGCACCTTCGACTGGACCGATCCGCTGGCCCTCGCCGAACAGCTCTCGGACGAGGAGCGGATGATCTCCGAAACAGCGCGGGCGTTCGCGGAGGAAAAGCTCGCCCCGCGGGTTGTCTCGGCCTTCCGCGAGGAGCGCTTCGACCGGGAGATCATGACCGAGATGGGGGCTCTTGGTTTTCTTGGCCCGACAATCCCGGAGGAATATGGCGGCGCCGGCGTCAATCACGTCGCTTACGGACTGATCGCCCGGGAGATCGAGCGGATCGACAGCGGCTATCGCTCCGCGATGTCGGTCCAGTCTTCCCTCGTCATGTACCCGATCTACGCCTTTGGTACTGAGAGCCAGAAAAAGAAGTACCTGCCGAAGCTCGCGACAGGCGAATGGGTCGGCTGCTTCGGCCTCACCGAAGCGGATGGCGGCTCGGACCCCGCTTCCATGCGCACCCGCGCGGAGCGCACCTCGGCCGGCTTCAAGCTCGACGGGGGCAAGTACTGGATTTCAAACTCGCCGATCGCGGAGGTCGCCGTCGTCTGGGCGAAGCTCGACGGAGAGATCCGCGGCTTCATCGTCGAGAAGGGCGATCGGGGCTTCAGCGCGCCGAAGATTGAAGGGAAGCTGTCCTTGCGCGCTTCGATCACCGGAGAGATCGTGCTGGACGGCGTCGAGATCCCCGAAGATCGCCTTCTGCCGAATGTGAAAGGTCTGCGCGGGCCGTTCTCCTGCCTTAACAAAGCGCGGTACGGAATTTCATGGGGCGCCATGGGCGCCGCCGAAGGCTGCTGGCGCGCGGCGCGCGACTACGCCATGGACCGCAAGGTGTTCGGCAAGCCGATCGCCGGCGTGCAGCTCGTCCAGAAAAAACTCGCCGACATGCAGACGGAAATCGCCCTCGGCCTTCAGGGGTCGCTGCGCCTGGGCCAGCTTCTCGACGAGGGCGCTTGGATGCCGGAGGCGATATCGCTCATGAAGCGGAACAATTGCGGCAAAGCCCTCGCGATCGCGCGCGAAGCGCGGGACGTCCTCGGCGGCGCCGGCATCTCGGAAGACTGGCCGGTGCTCCGCCACGCCATCAACCTGGAGACCGTCAACACCTATGAGGGGACGCACGACATCCACGCGCTGATCCTGGGTCGGGCGCAGACGGGGCTCGCGGCGTTCTAGGCTCGGCGACGGGCTGCTCGCTTTAATCGACGGAGCGCTCGGCGAGGCGGGCGAGCGCTGCGAGGGTCCGGCGGAGATCCTCGTCTTCGACGGCTTGGGCGGCGGCCATGACGATAGCGGCGTCGCCTTCGTCGTCGGCGTCTCCCTCGGCGAAGCCTGCGATAACAGCGTCGCCGCCCGAGACGAGCGTCGGAACCGCCAGATCGTCCTGAATGAACTCACTCTCTGCGAAGAAATAGCTCGGGCGGACGCCGAGGGCGCGGCCAAGGCGGTGCAAGACGCCGGCCGAAGCGCGGTTCTCGCCCGTTTCATACTTCCGGAGCTGCTGTGTCGAGCACCCGATAGCGTTTGCGACCGTTTCCAGATTGAGACGGTTGTCGTTGCGGCGCGCTCGAATGCGTCGTCCCACATGCTCGTCGATCGGCGTGGCCTTTCGTTGGCCGGTACGGCGATCGTTCATGGTGCGAATACTCCCCAAGCCCTTGTCAGCGTTCAGTTTTGCTAATCGTTTTGTGAAGCCGAACCGGTGCGGCGCCGCCGACTCGTTTGTCAACAGAAAATATCCATCTGTATGGAATTGCGAAACTTTCGATATTTCCTGGGTTCTGTATTTTACTCTCCGGTTTCAATACTCGTGCCAGTCCGTCGACGCCGGATCGTCTGTCGTCAAAGCCCCCAGCGAGATAAGTTACGAATTAACCATGGTGATGGGCGAAGGCGGGCGACGATGCGGTTGATTGGAATTCTGGCGTGGGTGACGATGATTGCGGGCTGCGCGACGCCGCGCCTCGCACCGGAGACGGCGCTCACCGCCCGCGCGCCGCATCCGCTTCAGGACGCTTACGATGTCCTCGCCTACGACCTTTCAATCGAATTCAAACCGCGCAGAAAGTCCATTTCCGGACGGATGGAGATGACGGCGCTCGCGCTCGCGCCGATCAAGGAGGCGGTTCTCGACCTCGACGCTCGGTTCAAGGTGCGCTCCGTCCGCATAGACGGCGCCGAAGCGTCCCATCGCCGGGGCGACGGCAGGCTCTTCGCGACGGCCGATATCGACGCCGGGACGCGCTTCACCGTCGCCGTCGATTACAAGGGCAAGCCCCATGAAGCCCGCAACGCTCCGTGGGACGGCGGCCTCGTCTGGTCGAAAACCGAGGATGGTGCGCCATGGATCGGAACCGCCGTCCAGGGCGAGGGCTGCGACCTCTGGTGGCCGTGCAAGGACCAGTTCCTCGACAAACCCGACGCGATGGAAATCACGCTGACAGTTCCCCGAGGCCTCTTCGCCGCCTCGAACGGCGTCCTTGAAGAAGTCGAAAAAGCGAAAAAGACGACGACCTATCGCTGGCGGACGGACTATCCGATCAGCCCCTACAACGTCGCGGTCGGGATCGGACCTTATACAGAGCTTGAAGATGTTCATCGCTCTGAAGCCGGCGTCGAAACGCCGATTCAGGTCTGGGTGCTGCCGGAAAACCGGGAGAAAGCGCTCCGCCTCATCGACGATCTGAAGCGACAGCTCCATTATTTTGAAGAACGCCTCGGCCCCTATCCGTGGCCGGATGAGAAGGTCGGGATCGTCGAGACGCCCTTTTTCGGCATGGAGCACCAGACGATCAACGCCTACGGCGCCGGCTTCCCCGTCCACCCGCACGGTTTCGACTGGCTCCTCCAGCACGAGCTTTCGCATGAGTGGTTCGGCAATGCGATGACCCATGCGGACGATAGCGATTTCTGGCTGCACGAAGGCTTCGCGACATACATGCAGGCCGACTACGCCGCTCGCATTGTCGGCGACCAGGCGTTCGACCACTATCTCTACAATTACCGCCTACAGCTTAAAAACTGCGAGCCGATCGTGCCGATCAAGGACGACCGCAGCGGTTTCGATATCGGCAACGACGTCTACTACAAGGGCGCGCTCACCTTACACACCCTCCGCTGGCTGATCGGCGAGGAGGCCTTCTGGGAGGCCGTCCGGGAGCTGATTGGAAATGATCCGGGCCGGGTCTATCGCTCGACCGGGGACTTCGTCGAGATAGCCTCGGATCAGGCTGGCGAAGATCTCAGCTGGTTTTTCAACGCCTTTCTCTCAACACGGACGCCTCCGGAGCTTCTTATTGCCCGCGGGGAGGAGGCTGTGCGCCTCACCTGGCGGCTCTCTAGCGGCGCGCCGTTTCCGCTTCCCGTCGCGATCGAGATCGACGGCGTTCGCAAGGTGATCGCAATGTCCAACGGCGAAGCGCTGGTCCCTGTTCCGTCGTCCGCTGATCTCAGGATCGATCCTGACGGGGACCTCTTGCGGAGCCTCCCGATCACGGCCGCCTGCCCCTGATTGATCGCGCATCCACTTCATGGCGCGCACAAAAAAGCCGGCCGCACCGCGACCGGCTTCAGCTTTCGAAGGACCGTTCTCTTACGAGAACTGGTTCATCGTATTGTCCTTGCCGCCGGCCTTCAGGGCGGCCTCGCCGGCGAAGTACTCCTTATGGTCGTCGCCGATGTCCGAGCCCGCCATGTTCTGGTGCTTCACGCAGGCGATCTGCTGGCGGATTTCTTCACGCTGAACGTTTAGGACGTATCCCAGCATCGCCTCCTCGCCGAAATACCGTTTGGCGAGGTTGTCCGTCGACAGCGCAGCCGTGTGGTAGGTCGGCAGCGTGATGAGGTGGTGGAAGATGCCGGCGCGCTTCGAGCCGTCGCGCTGGAAGGTGCGGATCTTCTCATCCGCCTCGCGCGCGAGGTCGGTGTCGTCATACTCGATCGACATGAGGTTCGCGCGATCATACGCGGAGACGTCCTTACCCGCCTCTTTCCAGGCATCGAACACTTGCTGACGGAAATTCAGCGTCCAGTTGAAGGACGGCGAGTTGTTGTAGACGAGCTTGGCGTTCGGGATAACCTCGCGCACGCGGTCCATCATCTCGGCGATCTGGTCCACATGCGGCTTTTCAGTCTCGATCCAGAGGAGATCGGCGCCGTTCTGCAGGGACGTGATCGAGTCGAGGACGCAGCGATCAACGCCCGTGCCCTTCTTAAACTGGAAGAGGTTCGACGGCAGGCGCTTCGGGCGCATGAGCTTTCCGTCGCGCTGGATGACGACGTCCGACGGGGCGAGCTGGTCGGCGGTCACCTCCTCACAGTCGAGGAAGGCGTTGTACTGATCGCCGAGATCGCCCGGCGTGCGGGAAAACGCGATCTGCTTGGTAAGTCCGGCGCCGAGGGAGTCCGTGCGAGTGACGATCACGCCGTCGTCGACGCCGAGCTCAAGGAACGCGTAACGGCAGGCCCGGATCTTGGCGATGAATTCCTCATGCGGAACGGTGACCTTGCCGTCCTGATGGCCGCACTGCTTCTCATCGGACACCTGGTTCTCGATCTGCAGGGCGCAGGCGCCGGCCTCGATCATTTTCTTCGCGAGCAGATAGGTCGCCTCGGCGTTGCCGAAGCCTGCGTCGATATCTGCGATGATCGGCACGACATGGGTTTCATAGCCGTCGATGGCGGCGAGAAGCTCTTTCTCCTTCACCCCGTCGCCGGCCTCCCGCGCGGCGTCGAGGTCGCGGAACATCATGCCGAGCTCGCGGGCATCGGCCTGTTTCAGGAAGGTGTAGAGTTCTTCAATCAGCGCCGGGACGGCTGTTTTCTCGTGCATCGACTGATCCGGCAGCGGACCGAATTCCGAGCGCAGCGCTGCGACCATCCAGCCTGACAGATAGAGATACCGCCTTTTGGTGGAGCCGAAATGCTTCTTGATGGAAATCATTTTCTGCTGGCCGATGAAGCCGTGCCAGCAGCCGAGGGACTGGGTGTAGTTCGCGGGGTCCGCGTCGTAGGCAGCCATGTCCTCGCGCATGATTTTCGCGGTGTACTTCGCGATGTCGAGGCCGGTGCGGAAGCGGTTCTGCAGGCGCATGCGCGCGACGCTTTCGGCGCTGATCGCGTTCCAGGTTCCGTCATAGCCCTTGATCAGGCTCGACGCCTCTCGGATTTCGTCTTGATACGTCATGGATGAGGTCCTTTTGCGGAGCGGTCGCAGCATGCGACTGAAGAATGAACGTGCTGCTAGCAGCCCCCGCCGCGTCCGACCCACCCGAGATGCGTACGCATGTAAGGCTTTACAAATTTTTCTTGTAATAATGTAATACATCACACTTTTGAGGAATTGCGCCATGGCGAAGGACCGCGCGCTTTACATCGGGCCGAAGCTGCGCCGCCTGAGGCGGGAGCTGGGAGTAACGCAGGCCGGCATGGCCGCCGATGTCGGCGTCTCCGCCTCCTACATCGCGCTCATGGAGCGCAACCAGCGGCCGGTGACGGCGGACGTGCTGCTGCGCCTCGCCAACGCCTACCGGTTCGACCTTGCGCAGTTCGCCCGCGACGATCAGGCGGAGACCGAGGGCCGCCTCGTCGCCCTCCTCCGCGATCCCGTGCTCGCCGATATCGACCTTTCAGCAGCGGAGCTGGTCGACGCCGCCGCGACGACGCCCGGCCTCGCCGACGCCTTCATCCGTCTGCACACGGCTTACGCTGAAGGCCAGCTCGCTCTCGCCGACCGAGACGAAACCGCCGGCGTCTCCGAGGCGGACCCCGTCGCTGAGACACGCCGGTTCCTCGAGGCGCGTCGCAACTACTTTCCAGCCCTCGACGAACAGTCTGAAGCCGCCGCGCTCGCGATCGAACGGGCCGGCGGCGCTGCAGCCTATTTTCGCGAGACGCACGGGCTCGGCGTCCGGCGGCTTCCGCCGGAGGTGATGGCGGGCGCCGTGCGACGCCTTGATCGGCACCGATCCGAAATCGTCGTCGACAACACGCTCGACGCGGCCTCCAGCGCCTTTCAGCTGGCGCTCCAGGCCGCCTATCTCGACCTCTCGGACAGCCTCGACGCTGCTCTGACTGAGGGAGATTTTTCCTCCGAGACCGGACGACGCGTCGCCCGACGGGCGCTCGCGAACTACGCCGCCGCGGCGATCCTCATGCCCTATCGCCCCTTTTTGAAAGCCGCTGAGGAGCGGCGCTACGACGTCGAAGCGCTCGGACGCCAGTTCGGGGCGAGCTTCGAGCAGACAGCCCACCGGCTGACGACGCTGCAGAAACCGGGCGCTGAAGGCGTGCCTTTCTTCTTCGTCCGCGTCGACGCCGCCGGCAATGTCTCGAAGCGGCTCGACGGCGCCGGCTTCCCCTTCGCGCGCCATGGCGGCTCCTGTCCGCTATGGAGCGTCCATCAGGTCTTCCGCACGCCACGGACGATCGTCACCCAGTGGCTGGAGCTGCCGGAGGGAGAACGGTTCTTCTCGATCGCCCGCACGGTGACCTCCGGCGGCGGCGCCTACGGCGCGCCGCGCGCAGAGCGCGCCATCGCTCTTGGATGCTCAGGAGACCATGTTCATCGCCTCGTCTACGCCGAAGCGGGTCCAGGCCCTGACAGCGCGACGCCGATCGGCGTCACCTGCCGCCTTTGCCACAGGGCCGACTGCATCGCCCGCGCCGAGCCGCCCATCGGCCGGCCGGTCGCGCCCGACGACAACCGTCGCACCACCGCACCTTTCGCTTTCGCGGATCGCTGAGCGGGCGCGACGCCCGTAAGGGATTGGAAAGGCGCTTCGGTCATCGTGGCTTGACGCTATCGCTTTCGAGGGGCGAACCGCCGGTGACCAGTCTTGGCAAGGCCGGACAGCACGCGTTTTCCGCCGCACGCGTACAGCGCCGCGCGATCGGCGCGACGGCGCTCGTCGTCCTCGCGTGCTTCGCCGCTTTCGTGTTCTGGCTCGTCAAAGATACGAGCCGCCGCATGGAAGCGATGGCCGAGCGCGAAGTGGAACTGCTCGGCAGCGCTCTCGCCTGGGGCGTCGGGAACTGGTTCGACGCTCGCGCTGTCTCGATCGGGCTCGCCGCGGAGCGGTTGGCGGACGCCGAACTTTCGACAGACCTCGAAGTGGTGCTCCGCGAACACCTCAAAAACGGCGACTTTATCTACCTCTTTTATGGGGACGCCGAGGGCGGGTTTTCGGTCTATCCAGACGCTTACGTTCCGGATACGTACGACCCTCGAATTCGCGACTGGTACAAACGCGCTATCGAGACCGGATGGACGGCGATGACGAACCCGTACCGCGCGCCGGACGGTCAGGAAATCGTGTCGATCGCGGCTCCGGTCCGTGCAGGCGGAGAAATCGTCGGCGTCGTCGGAGGCGATATCGACATCGCCGACATTCTTGACCTGCTTCGCCGCAGCGAACTCAACGCCTTCGGCGAAGTCTTCATCACGGATGAAGCCGCCAACGTCGTCGCCCATTCGCGCGAGCAGCGCGCAGCGGCAGGCGAGGACGGCGGCGCGAGGCCGATGCGCGAGATCGGGGTTGAGGAAGCGGCGGTGGACGTCTTTTCGATCGCGCCGGCAGCGGGTCGGGAGTGGAGCCTCTCCGTGCTGCCTGATCGGACCTTCATCCGCGAGGGCGTCAACGAGTTTGCGGTGTTGTCGATCGGCGCGGCGACAACGGCGACGATGCTCCTAATCGTCGTTCTGGTGCTCGTCACCCGATCGACCCTCGTGCGTCCGTTGCTTGCGGCCCGCGCGGCGGAAGCGCAGGCGAACGCAGCGAAGTCGGAGTTTCTCGCGACAATGAGCCATGAGATCCGCACGCCCATGAACGGCGTGCTCGGCATGGCCCACGCTCTCGCCCGATCCGATCTCGACGAAGAACAAAAGCGCAAGCTGCAGGTGATCCGCGACAGCGGCGAGGCGCTTGTCACCATCCTGAACGATATCCTGGACTTCTCCAAAATCGAGATGGGCGGCCTTGAGATCGAAAAAGCGCCGTTCTCGCTCCGTCTCGCGGGTGAGCGCGTCGAACGTCTTTACACGTTGAAAGCACGCGAGAAGGGCGTCGACTTCAACGTCTCCATCGGTCGCGACGTGGCGGTCTGGCGGATCGGCGACGAACACCGCCTTCTGCAGATTCTGAACAACCTCGTCTCGAACGCGCTGAAGTTCACTCCCGCCGGCGAAGTGAGCGTCTCTTTCGCGACGGCGCCCGACGACGCGAACCGGCTGATCGCAACGGTC
>JBCBJX010000019.1:0-38656 GCA_038522735.1 Pseudomonadota bacterium | reverse complement strand
GCGACGTCTGCGGCGGTCTCGATATCGAAGGCGACGCAGACGACGCCGTCGCCGATCCCGCCGCGGCGAAAAGCGCTTGCGCGGGCCTCGACGGAAGCGCCCTCGCCGCGCACGCGGAAGGATTTCGGCGCGCCGTCGACCGCCCATAGGTCTTTCAGAAGACCGTCGGCGTCTCCGAGCGCGACGCGGTCGAGGCCCGCCGCCTCCCCCTCGCCGATCCGGAACGCCTTGCGGGCGGCCGCGTTCAGCCACAGGAAGCGGCCAGAGCGCTCCAGAGCGGCGACCGGCTGCGGAAAGTCCGCATACGCTGCAGCGATCGCGTCAACCGCCTCGTCGACGGCGAGCTCGCGGATGCGCCAGAAGGCGAGGTTGTCGCTTTTCGGCACCGGCCGGGTGGTCACTTCGAACCGGCGAAGGCGCGGCGCTCCGTCGACGCCCATGACCGCCGCGACGATCTCGCGACCAGCGACGCCGGACAGCGCGGCGCGGGCGAGGCGGAAGATCTTCGCGGAATCCTCGCCGTCGCCGGCGAACAGCCGGTCGATGCGCGGCGGGAGACCGGAAAGGCCAGCCGCGCCCGCGGCGCGCGCCAGGGCGCCGTAGGCGGGGTTCGCGTAGACAAGAACCCCGTCGCGGCGGGTGACGAGGCAGCCATGGGGGTCCGCATCGAGCACCCGGTCCGCGACGCCGAGGGCCGACAAGGTCCCGGCGCCCGCGAGGCGCTGGCTTGCGCCTGCATCCTGAGATCGCCCGGTGAGGACGCCGAGAAGGAGGCCCGGTGAAATGATCCGCATGAGGACGCCCGCGGCGAGGACCATGGCGACGCCGGCGACGCCGGCGACGAGGGCGAGGCCGGGCGCGCCGGCGTTCGGGTCGCGCAGGGCGAGGACTGAAATCCCGACCGCGAGGCAGAAGGCGACGACGACGCCGCCCGTCAGCCACGCGTCGAGGGCTCCGTCGCCCCGGCGCTCCGATGTCGCCGCGCCGGAGGCGGCTAACGAAGCGCCGTGCGCGTGTGCGTTTGCCGCGGACCTCGCCATCGGCGTCTCCCGTTTCTCGTCTTCACGCTGTAACGAAAATTATGGAGGGGTTCGCGAGCCGGCGAAAGCGCGCCGAGGACGCCCTTAAGGGTCCGTCCGGCGCAACGGCTCGCCGATCGGACCCGGCGTCTTTTCCTCGATCTGGCGGATGCGGCGATCGACCCCCGGGTGGTTGCGGCGAAAGTCCCGGAGGCGTTTGGCGACCTTCGGGTTGGTCATGATGAGAATGCTGAGCGCGATCAGCACGATCGGCGCGCCGACGGGGATCGGCGAGATCGAGAGGACGAGGCCGAAGTCGAGAAGGCCGACCGCCAGCACCTGGACGGCGAGGGTCAGGATGGATGTCTTCATTTCAGCACAATAAAATAATACCGCTCGCCCAGCCTGCCAGAGAACGAGGGGGAGATCAGCCCATGGCCCGCAAACTTGGATTGGCCCTTTCCTCCGGCGCGGCGCGGGGTTGGGCCCATGTCGGCGTCCTGCGCGGCCTCGACGAGATCGGCTTGAAGCCGGACGTGATCGTCGGGTGTTCGGTCGGCTCGATCGTCGGCGGCGCCTACCTCGCGGGCATTCTCGACGATGTCTGCGTCTGGGCGCGGGAGCTGTCGCCGCTCTCAGCCTTCTCCCAGTTCGCCTTCGCCATGCGCCATGGCGGGCTCATCTCCGCCGAACGCGCCTTCGCCGCCTTCAAGGAAGCGGACCGGGACATCAGGAGTCTCGACATTCCGTTCGCCGCCCTCGCGACGGACCTCGCGACAGGCGATCCGGTGCCGATCATGCACGGCTCGCTCCTCGACGCGGTGCGGGCGTCCTCAGCGATCCCGATCGTCTTCAACGCCATGCGCCATGACGCGCGCTGGCTTGTGGACGGCGCCCTCGCCGACCCGATGCCCGTCGGCGTCGCCCGCAGCCTCGGCGCGGAGGTCGTCGTCGGCGTCGATCTCACCGGCGTCCCGCGGACGCTGGAGCGCTTCGAGCGCGGCCGCGCCGGCCTTCCGACGGTCGTCGATCGCAAGGACGAGACGAGCCTCACCGGCCTCGCCGCGCCGCTCGCGAAGCTCGTCGACGACACTCGGGAGTATGTCGACAGGCAGATCGCGGTCGCCCGGGCGCGCTCCAGGGCGCAGCCCCAATTGATCGAAACGGCGATCGCCGCGGCGGACATCTTCCAGATGCAGCTGACCGCCGCCCGCGCCCGCTACGAGCCGCCGGACCTGCACCTGAAGCCCGACATGCGCGAAGCCTCGCCCACCGCCTTCGACCGGGCCGACGAGTTCATCGAGGAAGGCCGCCGCGCGATCCTCGGCCAGGAGACGCGGCTGCGCGATCTGCTTCAGCGCGCCGAGGGCCGCACGGACGCAATCGCGTGAAGCGCATTGGTCGCCGCGTCGCCGCGGGGTATAGGAACGTTATGAACCGATCGCCCGTCTCCGCTGGAATGCTGCGCCTCGCCGGGCTCGCCGTCGCCGCGCTCTTCGCCCTCGCCGCCTGCGTCACCGTCGGCGTCGATGCGAATGTGAAAGATCTCCGCCGGAGCGCTGCGCCCTACGGATATCTGACGACGAAGAGCGACGCCGATTTCGCGACGACCCTCGCCCGCCTGCAGATGGCGATCGACAAGCGCGGGCTCAGAACCTTCGTCGTCGTCGATCACGCCGCTGGCGCTGCAAGCGTCGGCGAGACCCTGCGCCCGACCACCCTCGTCGTCTTCGGCTCGCCGAAGGTCGGGACCCCGCTCATGCAGGCCGCCCAGACGGCCGGCGCAGACCTGCCCTTGAAAGCCCTCGTCTACGAAACGGCGAACGGCGCCGCCTACGTCGCCCTCTCCGACCCCGACGCCCTCTTCGCGAACCACGACGTCGAGGGGCTGGCCGAGCTGAAAGACCGCATGCGGACGACGCTGAAGGCGATCGCGGGGGATGCGGCGGGAGCCTAGCTTTTGTCCGAATCCGCTGGTTTTTTTATAATCTCAATCCAGAATAATTCGCCCGCGTAATTCCGTAAGGAATTGTACGCTAGTCAAAGTCGCTCAAGCTAGGAATGGCGGGCCCAGGCTAGGGCTGGGGAAGGCGGCGAGGGCCCGCCCTTCGGTCAGCGGTTCGGACGCGCGTCCTTCACCACTTCCCGAAGATCTTCGACCTCGGTCTGAACGTCGAGGGCGGCTTGGCCGATCTCGTTCAGGGTCGAGGCGATTTCTTCCGGATCCGTGCTGTCGAAGAGCTCTTCGATCTTGACGGCGCCGTTGGCGAGCAAGTCAGCGACTTCCTCTTCGGAGATCGTCGCGGCGCGCGCCGCCCTCACGGTCAGATCGTCGATCTGATCCTCGCTCAGACGATCGCCGTCAGCGTTCACAACGGCCTTCAGCGCCGCGTCGCCGATCGTGTTCGCCACGTCCGAAACGCCGGCGGGATCGATCTGCGCCCAGACTTCGAGGATGTTCACTTCAGCCTCGGAAAGGCGCGCCGAGACCTGATCCGCATTCACCGTAGCGGCCCTCTCGAAAGCGTCGGTGCGCCGTGCGAGGCGCTCGATCCGCGTTTGTTGCAAGGCTTCAAGGCGCTGCTCGGCGGCGGCGCGACGCTCCGCGGCGCGTTCAGCACGGCTCTGAGCGGCCGCGGGCGTCGCGACGAACGCGGCGATCGCACAGGCGGACAGGGTCAGAAGGACTGCGGGTCGGTTCATTTTCGTCATGGTCATTTTCGTCTCCTTTGCTGGGCTGGGCTTTCAATCTGGTCGGCGGCGTCAACCGACCGACCCTGGAGTTTTTTCAGGTGCGCTTTGCACGGATTTGTTCGGGACCGACTTTTTTGTCACGAAGTATTGCCATGCCGCTCCACTCACCATCGGAAAATCTTGTGACTGACGAAGAGGCCGGCGCCGAGATCGGGGCTCGCATCTGTGAACCCGGTATATACGTAGCCAGAGATGGTGAGGCGCTCCGTGGCCAGCCACGACAGCATGAGCGTCGCTTCCTGCGCGTCGTCGCCGCCTTCGAAACTGGCGCCGCGATAATCGTAGCTGAGCGCGCCGACGAGTTTCGTGCCGATGAGCTGTTGCACGCCGAGGCCGGCGTTGAGCGAGTCGCGGGTCTCGATGACGTCGCTTTCACCGCGCAGGCGCCCGCCGCCATACGCATACAGAATGGACGATCCGAACGTCTTGGAGAGTTCCAGCGATGCGGAGTAGTCGGCGGCGCCGGTGCCGAGGCCGTTTTCATCATCGGCAGTCGGCAGCTTCACCGAGGTGAAGAGAAAAACGCCGGGAGCGCTGTCGGTTTCTTCCCGAAGCAGGCCGCTTGCGGACAATACGAGGTCAGTGAACCCTTTGACCTCTTCACCTTCGCTCAACAGAATTTCGCGTCCGCCCGGGAGCGTTATGATGTTGTCGGGCTCCGAGCCGAGATCGATGTAGCCGCTGCTCGCGGCGAACGACCAGTCGCCGAGGCGCAACCGGCCGCCGAACGTCGTGACGTTGACCTGGCTTTCGGTCTCCTGACCGTAGTCGCCGTCGCTGAAGTCCTGCCCGATATTGAGGCTGAAGTCGTCGGCGCTCGCGATATCTGCGAACGCGAGCGCCGACGCTGCAAGCGTCAGGAAACAACGTGTCGGACCGGTCATGTTCGGACGCCCCTCGCAACTGAATTGCGAAAGGTGATGGTCCTGGAACATTGCAGCGGTTTGCCGCCCGCGCCGTGAATGGCGCCGGAATGTTGCCGGCCTCTCGCCGTCGCCACAATCAGTTGCAAAGCGGTTATCTCAATGTTGAGCAAGGCGCGGTAGGGGACGGTTCATGAACCAGATGCTCAACATTCTCGTTGTCGACGACGATGCGGAGATCCGCGCTCTTTTGGAGGGTCTTCTCCAGCGCAACGCCATGAAGCCGGTCAGCGCCCGCTCCGCCGCCGAAGCGCGCGACATTCTGGAGCAGAAGCGCTTCGATCTGATCCTCCTGGATCTGATGATGCCCGGCGAAGACGGCCTCGCTTTCTGTCGGAGCCTTCGGGACCATTCGACGGTGCCGGTCATTATGCTGACGGCCCTGAACGAGGATATCGACCGCATTCTCGGTCTTGAAATCGGCGCCGACGACTACCTTCCGAAGCCGTTTCATCCGCGGGAGCTCCTTGCTCGGATCAAATCCGTTCTTCGTAGGGCGCCGAACGTCAAGCCCGGCGAATCCGACGCGCCGGTTTCCGATTTCGAGTTCGGCCCCTACCGTGTCGACGTCGAACGTCGACAGGTCGAAACCGAGGACGGAACGGCGGTCGACCTCACATCCGGCGAATTCGCGCTCCTCCTGACGCTGCTGGAGCGAGCGCCGCGCGTTCTGTCGCGCGATCAGCTTCTGGAGTTCTCACGACGGGCCGCATCCAATCCGTTTGATCGAAGCATCGACTCCCAGATCAGCCGGCTTCGTCGCAAGCTGGAGGAAAACCCTCGGCGTCCGGAGTATATCAAGACCGTACGCAGCCTCGGTTACGCGTTCGCAGGCAGGGTTCGGCGCGTCGGCTCCGCATGACGTACCTGCGCAAGCTTCTCGGATCGATGTTCGCTCAGGTGACGGCGCTCGTCTTGGGCGCGTGCACCGCCGCGCTCATGACGCTTGTCCTGTTCGCCCAGACGCCGGCCGTCTTCGAGCTTCTGCCGATGGGGCTCGCGGACAATGCCGATTCGATCGCCGAGCTCGTCTGGCTGGTCGAGCAGGTGCCGGAGGATATCGAGCCGTATGTTCTCGCCGTTTATGAAGGCGGGGGCCGCACCGCGACGATTCGGAGCGATTTCGACGACGCGCGCTTCGTTCCAAGCGCCAGGCTCAGACGCATCCTCAATCAGGGCGAAAGCGACGCCATCTCGCGTCTTGCAGATCGGGACATCCGTTTCCGGAGGATCGGCCTGCGCGAACTTAGGAGCGCGCGGAGCGACGACGGCTCGGCGGCGCCGGTAGCGGCGTCCATGTTCCAGATATCCATTGAACTGAACGACGGGCGCGTTCTCGAAATCCGCATGAGGCCGGCGACTTTTTTTGCAGAACGGTCGTTTTTCCTTTTGATCGCGATTGTATGCGTCGTCGCCGTCGCAGCCGCCGTCGGGCTTGCTCTGGCGGCGATCGCCTTCCGGCCTCTCCAGCGATTGGAGCGCGAAGCAGAGGCGATCGGCGGCGTCGACGCGCCGGCGCGGCTTTCAGAGAGCGGTCCGACGGAGATCAGGCGCGTCGCCGCCGCGATAAACCGGATGCGCTCCCGCCTCGGCGAGCTGACGCGGGAGCGCGAACACATGGCGTCGGCCGTCGCCCACGACATCCGCACAGGCATCACCCGCATTCGTCTTCGTTCTTCAGCCGCCGAAACGATAGATGCGGCCTCCATTGAGAGCGACTTAGCGCAGATGGAGCGACTGACATCGGACATGCTCGCCTACGCACGGGCCGAAGAACCGTCCGCACCGAGAGAAATTATTAATCTACGGGAATTTGTAGCGGATATCGCTGCCGATTGCCCGATGTGCAAAGACCCCGCCCAGCTTTTGTCGACCAGGCAGTTTCAGATCGTCGGCGATCCGGTCGCGCTCCGGCGCCTGTTTCACAATCTTCTGGAGAACGCCCGCCGATACGCCGGCGGCGTTGCGTCCATTCGCATGGAGCGCGCCGACGGCGGTCTTATCGTGTCTGTCGAGGACGACGGCCCCGGCATGCCGGAGGATGAGCTCGAAAACGCGTTTCAGCCGTTTCAACGAGGCGAGACGTCGAGAAGCAAGGACACGGGCGGCACAGGTCTCGGCCTCGGCATCGCCCGCTCGATCGCACGCGCTCACGGGGCGAACCTCACGCTGCGGAACCGCCCGGGCGGCGGCCTTTCCGCGTGCGTCGTTTTCCCTTCGAATCTTGAGACTTGAAAGTTCGGGGCGACCCGCCTGCGGCGCCGCGACCTCGGCCCTAAAACATCCCCAGAAACTTCTTCCGTTTCTTCCGCAGCTCGCCCGCCGCGTACTGCGTGCGATGCTCGACATAGCTCGCCTCGCGGCGGCGGATGCGCTGGTCGGTTGCGGCGAGGCCGGCGCGCAGCGCGGCCGTCGGGTCGTCTTCGGAGAACTCCGCCTCCAGATCTTCAAGGTCCGTCGGGTCGGCGAAGGCGGCCTCGTCCTCGCGGCGGCGTTTTTTGCGGGACGCGCGGCGCTCCGCCTCGACGGCGGCGAGGCGCGTGCGAAGCTCCGCCATCGCCGCTTTCGCCGGCGCAAGGTCGGGGGCGTCCGGCGCGGGGGACGCGGGGTCCTCCCGGCGGCGGTGTTCGACGACGATGTTGTCGACGCCGCGGCCGGACAGTTCCCGCGAGGTGCGCTGCTCGAACCCGCCCCAGATCGCTTTCAGACGCTCGTTCATGATCGGCTCCCTAAAGGTCCGCTTTTTCCTGGCGCATTTCGAGGCCGCCATTGCGGGTGATGACCGCGGTGTCCACGGGCCCGCCGACGGTCTCGACCGCCGCCGTCACCTTCTGCTGGAAGGAGTTCAGCTTGATGAGGGAGGCGGCGGTTTCGCCGAGCTCCTTCTTCGGCAGCATCTGCACGGCGCGGAAGATCGGCGCCGTGTGCACCGCATGCTGATAGGCGTCCATCGACCGGAAAAACTCCCTCAAGACAGGCACCATGGTGTTGTCGGAATAATCCTGGAAGAGCTGCTGGCGCTGGTCTTCGGACATGTTCGGCGCCTTGCCGATGAGGTCGGCGGCGATATTGGTCGTCAGCTTCAAGGTCTCGCCGAACATGAAGAGCCTCAGATACGGATCGATCCCTGTGAGGAACGTCCGGATCATCCGGTCCTGGGCGAAGGGCTGGATGACGGGCCCTGCGTCGGCGCTCATGGTCGCCGCTCGGTCCTGCCGGCGTTTCAGGATGCCGAGGACGACGCTCGAGGCGAGATAAGAGCGCATGGACGGGAACTTCTCGCTCCGCCCGAAGCCCGCAAAGACGACGCCCGTGTAGTGCTCGAAGAACGCGTCGCGCGTGACGGCGAGGACGGAGATGTCGCGCAGTTTCCGGCGCGTCTCGTCGGTGACGGAGAAGCCCGCGAACTCCTGCTTCACCGCGGCGATGAGGCTGTCGATCAGCTCCTCGACCTCCGCGCCGTAGCGCCGGCGCAGCTGCTCGGCCATGCCCTTTGGAAAACAGTTGAGGTCGGCGCGGGGGCTGTCGTCGAAGTTCTTTTCATAATCGTAGTACAGATGATTGACCACGAACTCGAAGATATGGGGGATATGCTCGCGCAGGCGCCCTGAATTGTTGCGCTTGAACTCTTCGACCTGGTGGGCGAACTCCTCGAAGATCACCGAGAAGACGACGGCGACGAGCTTGAAGTATTCGGTGTCCTGATCGGCGGCGGGAAAGAGGTCCATGTTCCCGGAAAGGAACGCCATGAAATCTTCGGCGTACTGATCTACCGTGTCGAGGGGGCGGCCCGCGACCTGCTCGCGATAGAGCGAGATCACCGTCTCCCACGGCGTGCTCATGATCTCGGCGTTGTTGTAGATCATCACCGCGACGGGCTGGCCTTCGACCAGCGGGAAGAGCTTGTCCGCCGACTGGTAGGTCTTGAGGTAGGACCCGCCGGTTATGGTGACGGCGCTGTCGGCGGCCATCGCGACCGCCTGACGGTTCATGAGCACGACTTCTGAGGTCATGACGCCCCTCGTTCCGGCGCGGCGCGGGGTGGCGCAGCGCGGCTAAACCCAAGCGCGCCGACCCCTGTCCGACGCTTCACCCGCCATATTAACGAATTCCGGGCGGACCGAAACCGGAGAGCGGGTCGACGGCGTGTGCCTCGCGCAACAGGGCGATCTCCGCGAGCGCGGCCTCGAAGACGGACCAGTCGTCGGCCTCGGCGATCGGAGCCCAGATCGCCTCGACCTCGTCGATCAGCATGGTCCGCGGCCGCTCGCGCTTGAAATAGGCGTGGTCGAGGCGCTCAGGCCGCTCGGGCGCGCGCGCTCTCAGCCCCGCCTCGACCGGCGCCCATTCCGGGAGGTCGTAGCGGGACCGGAACGGGCTCTCCGCGGCGCGTGCGGCGGAGGCCTCCCCGCAGAACCAGTCGAAAAAGACCTGCTCGAAGGGAACGCCGGAGCTGCGCATCCACGCGAAGAGGTCGGTGACGAACTGGAGATCGCTGTCGTCGCCGAGGCGCCGGAGCCCAAGGCGTTTGTGGAAGGCCGCCGCGGCGGCTTCGGCGTAGAGTTCGCCGAAGCGGCCGAGGGCGGCGTTCAGCGTCTCCTGCTCGGCGACTTTGGTGAGCGCGCCGCCGAACTGGGCGAGGGCCCAGGCGACGGATTCCGGCTGCCGGCCATAGGCGTAAAGGCCCGTCTGGTCGAAATAGGCGGCGGTGAACTCCGGGTCGAGCACCGGCAGGAAGCGCCAGGGGCCGTAATCGAAGCTCTCTCCCGTCACGTTCTGATTGTCCGTGTTGAGAACGCCGTGGACGAAGCCCGCCGCCATCCACTGCGCGGCGAGCCGGGCGGAGACGGCTACGACGCGCTCGAACAAGGCGACGGCCGGATCGGCGGCGCCTTTCAGATCCGGGTGCAGATTGTCGATGCAATAGCCGACGAGGCGCTCGATCGCCTGGGTCTCCTCGAAGAAAGCGAGCCGCTGGAAGACGCCGAAGCGGATATGGGAGTGGCCGAGCCGGACGAGGACGGCAGAGCGCGTCGGCGAGGGCTCGTCATGGCGCTCCAGCGCCTCCCCGGTTTCGACGACCGATAGGGTCTTGGACGTGTAGACGCCGAGCGCCCCCAGCATCTCCGTCGCGAGGATCTCCCGAACCGCGCCCTTCAGGGTCAGCCGTCCGTCCCCGGATCGCGAATAGGGCGTGCGGCCGGAACCCTTGGTCCCGAAGTCGAGGAGCCGTCCTGCGCCGTCATGGGCCTGGGCGAAGAGAAAGCCGCGCCCGTCGCCGATATCCGGGTTGTAGTGGCGGAACTGGTGGCCGTGATAGCGCAGCGCGACAGGCGTTTTTTGCGCGCCCGGCAGCGGCTCGAAGCGCCCGAAATGCGCGATCCACTCATCATCCGACAGCCCGTCGAGCCCGACAGGGGCCGCGGCGCGATCGTTCCGATAGCGGAGAACGTGCTCGGGGAACTTTGCGGGCTCGACCGCATCCCAGAACGCCGCGCCGTCCGGCGCGGCGAGATCGAAGTAGGCGGACGAAGGACGGAAGGAGGCGGAAGACATACTCAATTCAGGGATATTGAAGGCTCGTGTGGAGGATCCGCTCGACATCAACGTGAAATGCGTCGGGGATCATGTAGACGGCGAAATACGGATATCGAGGAACAGTCAACTCCCGCGTCTCCGGAACGCGTCCCTCGCGCCCGATCATCGGAAAATCTTCGAGCAAGTGCAGAAGCTGCAAAATCGCATCGACGACGCGAAGGGCCGCATGCGGATCATGGGCGGCGATGAAATCGTGGATTGCGTCGAGATCCGCCTCAGCGCCGTTCGACAGTCTAACGTGCATCGATGGGATATTTCGCAGCGACCTCGCAGAGCGTGCGGTATGTAGAGCGCCCGTCGCGTTTCGCCGCCAGCGCGTTTTCGATCTCGGTGCGCGCCCAGCGGTCGTGGGCCTCGTCCGGTTCGCCGCCCGTCTCGGCGACGAGGTCCTGGAATTGCGGCGCGGCTGGATTTTCGCTCATTTGATGAAGCTAGCACGCCGCTGCCGAAGGACGCCACCATGCCCCGCTTCCTCATGTGCCCGCCCGACCACTACGAAGTCGCCTACGCCATCAACGAATTCATGGCGCCCGACGCCTGGACGAAGGACGCGGCGCGGCTTTCAGCGCTCGCCCGCGAGGAGTGGGCGGGGCTGCGGCGGGCGATCGAAAAGGCGGGCGGAACCGTCGAGACCCTGGAGCCGACGGCGGGGCTGCCGGACCTCGTCTTCACCGCTAATTCCGCCGTCGTCCTCGACGGCCGCCCGCTCCTCGGCCGCTATCGCCACACGGCGCGGCGGGGCGAAGAGCCGATCGTCTCGGCCTGGTTCGAGGCGAATTTCGAGGATTTGGAAAAGCAGCCGGAGGGCGTCGCGCAGGAGGGGCTCGGGGACTGCGTCTGGGACCCGGTGCGCCGGCTCTTCTGGGCGGGTTGCGGGCCACGCTCGGACCGGGCGGCCCACGACCGGGTCGCCGAACGTTTCGGCGCGGAGGTCGTCTCCCTCCCCCTCGTCTCGAACCGGTTCTACCACATGGACGTCTGCCTGATGCCGCTTTCCGGCGGCGACATCCTTTATCTGCCGGAGGCGTTCGACGAGGACGGACGTCGGGAGATCAAGGCCCGCGGCGGCGACCGGCTGATCCCGGCGAGCGCCGAAGACGCGGAGATGTTCGCGATCAACTGCGTCGAGATCGACCGGACGATCCTCCTCAACGACTGCACGCCGGCCCTGGAAAGCGCGCTCTCGGAACGCGGATACGCGGTCGTCCGCACGCCGCTCTCCACGTTCGTGATGGGCGGCGGCGGCGCTTTCTGCCTGACGCTCCCCCTGGACCTCGCATCGGACGGCTGAGGCGGGGCTGCGTCGAACCGCCCGCGCCGTGCGGCCCGCAACCCTTTTTACACCGCCGGAAGCCGCTTATATCGTCAACTCGAGAGCGGGGAGCCGGCGATGTTTCGACCCATTTTCAAATTTGCGACCCGGGCGGCGCTCGCGATCGGGGCCCTCGCCGCGACGGTCTCCGTCGTCTCCGCCAACCTTCAGACCGAAACGCCCCGCCAGGCGGTCGTTCTCGATATTGAGGGCGCGATCGGGCCGCCGACGGTCCAGTATGTCGAGCGCGAGCTTGCGAAAGCCGTCGAGGCGGACGCGGAAGTCATCGTCCTGCGGATCGACACGCCCGGCGGGCTTCTGGATTCCATGAAGTCGATCATCAAGGCGATGCTCGCGACGGACGCGCCGGTCGTCACCTGGGTCGGCCCGCAGGGCGCCCGGTCGGCGAGCGCCGGGCTTTACATCATGTACGCCGCGGACGTCTCCGCGATGGCGCCGAACACCAACACGGGCTCCGCGACGCCGGTCGAAGTCGGCGGCGCGCCGGCCGCGCCGGAGCCGGCCGAGACGGCCGACGAAAACGAGACGACATCTGAGGAAACGACTTCCGAGGACGCGTCAGAGAGCGACGCCGCCGAGCAGAGCGACGAACCCGCGGACGAGACCGCCGACGAAACGCCGCCGCTCGCCAACGACGACGCCCTGCGCGCCAAGATCATCAACGACAGCGTCGCCTACATCCGCTCCCTCGCTGAGGAATCGGGCCGCAACGCCGACTGGGCCGAAAAAGCCGTGCGCGAAGCGGCGAACGTGCCGGCCCGCGAGGCGCTGGAGCTCGGAGTGGTCGAGATTATCGCGGAGGACCTCGACGACCTCATGGCCCAGCTCGACGGTCGCGAGGTCGTGAAAAACGGCGAGACTTACGTTCTAGAGACCGACGGGATCGACATCGTCGAGATCGCGATGACGCGGCTTGAACAGATCCTGTCTTTCCTCGCCGACCCGAACGTCGCGGTGATCTTCTTCTCCCTCGGCACCACGGGCATCATCATCGAGATGTGGAACCCGGGCTCGATCTTCCCCGGAGCCTTCGGCGCGCTCTGCCTCATCCTCGGCTTTTATTCCTTCCAGGTGCTCCCCTTCAACGGCTTCGGCCTCGCCCTCATGGGCCTCGGCGCGGCGCTGGTGGTCATAGAGGCGTTCACGCCCGCCTTCGGCATCGCCGGAACGGTGGGCATCGGCGTCTTCGCGGCGGGAATGTATCTTCTGTTTCCGGAGCAGTTCCGGGTTGATCGCTACGTGATCGGCGGCACGGTCGGTTTCATGGCGCTTTTCGTCGCCGCCATCTTCTTCGCCATCGCCGGCTCGCGCAGCCAGGGGCCGCTGATCGGCGCCGAAGCGATCAAGAAGCGCGAGGGCGTCGTTCAGGAGTGGGACGAAAAAGACGGCTACGTCATCGTCGATGGCGAGCGCTGGAAAGCGCGTTCCGACAAGCCCCTCGCGCCCGGCGACAAGATCAAGGTCGTCGATATGGACGGCATCGAACTCATCGTGAAGCGCGCCGCCGCGGGCGGTTTATTCGCCTGATCGCGCGAACGCGCTTAAGGACTTAACAGCCAGCAAGGAACGGAACCGCTCCCATGCAATCCATCGCCCCGGTCGTCGCACTCGCGGTATTTCTGGTCGTCGTCGTCTCGTCCGTCGTCAAGGTCCTGCGCGAATACGAACGCGCGGTCGTCTTCACCCTCGGCCGGGTGAACAAGAAGGGGCGCGGTCCCGGCCTCGTTCTCCTGCTGCCGGTCATTCAGCAGATGGTGAAGGTCGATATGCGGACCCTCGTCCACGACGTTCCGTCCCAGGACGTCATTTCCCGTGACAACGTCTCGGTGAAAGTGAACGCGGTGATCTACTATCGGGTGATCGACGCCGTGCGGGCTGTGACGCAGGTCGAGAACTTCATGGCCGCCACCTCGCAGCTCGCCCAGACCACGCTGCGCTCGGTACTCGGCAAACACGAACTCGATGAAATGCTGCAGGAGCGCGACAAGCTCAATCAGGACATCCAGCAGATCCTCGACCAGCAGACCGAGGCCTGGGGCATCAAGGTCGCGAACGTCGAAATCAAGCACGTCGATGTGGACAGCTCGATGATCCGCGCCATCGCCAAGCAGGCCGAGGCCGAGCGGGAGCGGCGCTCGCGGGTCATCTCTGCGGAAGGCGAATTCCAGGCCGCGCAGAAGCTCGCTGAAGCGGCCGGCATCCTCGCGTCGGACCCCGGAGCGATGAAGTTGCGCTATCTGAACTCCCTGCAGGAGATTGCTTCCGACCGCACGAACACGATCGTGTTTCCGTTCGGCGCGGAGGACATTGTCGATATCATCCGCGACCGGCGCGGCGCTTGAACGGGGCCGATCCCGTCGGCGACGCGGGGCGCGTCCTCGATCTCACCGGCTATCGCTGCCCGATCCCGGTGATTCGCGCCGAAGCGGCCCTGCGCGCCGCGACGCCCGGCTCCAGGCTCCTCATCCTCGCCGACGACCCGATCGCCGCGGTCGACCTCCCGCACTTTCTGGGCGAGGCGGGCTATGCCTTTTCGGCGGTTTCCGACCCCCGCGCGCCCCTCGCCCTGTCGGTTTCGAAGCCGAATCCCCGAAAATAACGACGCGACGCGTCGGAACCGCGACGCGACGCGGCCGACGGGGCTCCCATTTCCCGCCGGCCGTGCTATTGGTTAAGAAGGTGTTTACGTCGGGGACAGGCGCGCCCAGCGGGGCGCAAGGGGAGTGATCGGGGTTATGGCGAAATTTCGGACCCTTGTCGGCGGGGCTTCAGCGGCGGTGCTGGCCGCCTTTGCGTTCGCTCCGGCCGCCCACGCGGACTTCAAGAAAGGCGTGGACGCCTTCAACGCGAACAGGATCGACACGGCGCGCGACGCCTGGGCGCGTTACGGCGCCGCCGGCGACGTCCGCTCCATGAAGATCCTCGGCGATCTCTATTCCCTCGACACCCTGCCGGAGCTTGAGGGCAAGCCGGTTCCGCGCGGCGCCGACGGCATCGACAAGGACCTCGCCGAGGCCCTCGCCTGGTACACCCTCGCCGCCTTTTACGAG
Organism: Pseudomonadota bacterium; assembly: GCA_038522735.1. Lineage (GTDB taxonomy): Bacteria > Pseudomonadota > Alphaproteobacteria > Caulobacterales > Parvularculaceae > JBCBJX01. The sequence goes on along the minus strand of JBCBJX010000019.1, from coordinate 23,979 downwards.
CCGGAAACGAAAATCACGCCGGAAGAGCGCTCCGCCCAGATCATCGCGGAAGAGCGCGTCGGAAACCTGCGCGAGACTATGACCGAGGAGGAAGTCGACGAGGCGCAGGATCGCATCCGTTACCTCCTCGCCTCCTCGGGCTCCGGCTACCACATGCTGATCCTCGGCAAGCTCTATCAGCGCGGCCTCGGGATGCCGAAGGACGACAAGAAGGCGCTTTTGTTCTTCCGGCTCGCCGCGGACAGGGACATTCCGACTGCTTCGGCGTACGCGGACAGCCTTGCGGGCCGCATCCCGTGGAAGAAGCGCGCGGAAAAAGAAAAGTTCGAAGAAGACTACATCAACTGGCAGCCGCCGCTGCCGGCGGACTACCGGGATGAAACGCCGTATCTGAAGGCCCTGAAGGCGCAGGAAGACGAAGCGCAGAAACGCAAGCTTCGCGAGGCGCTGGAGCGCACCAACCGCATTCCCACCCAGCTGATCCAGGAAGGCCTGAACGCCCTCGGCTACCGGGCCGGCGCTGAAGACGGCAAGTACGGACCGGCCACGCGGGCCGCTGTCCGCCGCTGGGAGTATGACCGTGTGCGGAAAAACAAAAAGATGACCGCCGAAGAAAAGGACGCCGCGGTCGACGGCATTCTGTCTCCGGAAGAAAAAGTGAAGCTCATTAGAGCTGCGGCCGCCCGCGAACACCCGAAATCGCAGTATACGCTCGGCCTTCTCTATGCGGAGGGCGTCGGCGTTGAAGCGGACGGCAAGAAAGCGGTGAAAGAGCTGAAGGACGCCGCGGACCACCTTGCGATCGCGAACTACGCCCTCGGCATGATCTACATTCGCGGCACGACGGGCATCAACCCGATCGATCCGAACGCGGCCGAAGCGCGCTACTATCTGGGGCAGGCCTATTCGCGGGGCTACGGCCCGGCGCTCGAGCCGCTCAGCCAGATCGAATTCGAGAAGAACCGCTAAAGGGGAAGCGGCGGGTATCAGCCTCGCCATTGGGGACGCGTATGACACAGAAAACCCAAGCACTCGCCATCGTCGCCGGCTTCGCCCTTGCGACCGTTTTCGGCGCAACCGGCGCCGCTGCGCAGGACAGCTTCCAGGGCTTCCCGATCAACGAGCCCGCCGCTCACGGATCGAAAAAGAAAAAGACCGAGAAAAAGGGCGAAGAGGAAGTCGTCGTCAACAAGAACGGCTCGGGCAAATACCAGACGATTTCGGCCGCCCTTGAGGACATCGCCGAAGGCGGGATCATCCACGTCCGCCGGGGCGTCTATGACGAGGAAATCCGCCTCACGAAGTCAGTAAAGATCATCGGCGAACGGGACGGCGAGCGCTCCCTCGTCGAGATCGCACCGCCGCCGAACGCGTCGAACTGCCTCGTCTTCGCACCGGAGAAGACCTCCAGCTCGGCCCTCGTTGAGAACGTCCGCTTCATGGTCGATGCGAACGCGGTGTCGACCGCCTGCGTCGACGTGCGCGGCGGGATCTTCACCATCAAGAACTCCGATGTTCTCGGCAATCGCCACGGGGTCGGCGTGCGCGTCTCGGACGGCACCTCGGTGATCGAGGGCAACCGCATCACCCAGCTCGCGAAGGGCGTGGAGATCGATCAGCGCTCGTCGGATTCCTCGGCGTTCATCCTGTCGAACACCATCACCTCGAACATCGTCGGCGTCGACGCCGCCGGGTATTCCGACGTCACCATGTCCGGCAACGTGGTGCACGCGAACGCCTCCATGGGCGTCTTCGCGGAGACCTACGGCAATCTTGAGCTGGTCGGGAACGAGTTCACCTCAAACCGCATCGGCGTCGAGCTTCAGAACAACGCCCGCCGGGTCGTGTTCCGCGCCAACACGGTGAGCGAGAACACGAGCCATGGCGTCTACGCGCCGAACGGCATTCGGGGCACGATCGAGGACTCAAGCTTCCTCAAGAACGACGGCCTCGCCGTCTACGTCCGCAATGGCGAGAAGCCGGACAGCCGGAACAACGTCTTCGGCGAGAACAAAGGCGACCGCCGCAGCCGGCACTATCTGATGGAAAAAGGCCTGCCGCGGACGAAGTAAGTCGCAAGGACGTCCGATCCGATGGGAAAGCCCGCGCCTCGGCGCGGGTTATTCATGTCGGCGAGTTTCCGGCGTCAGCCCGCGACGTCGCCGCTCTGTCGGTCATGGTTCCGTTAAAGTCCTCGCGCTAGAAGAGTGGTGCCCCTGGTCCGACTCGAACGGACACTTCCGAAGAAACGTGATTTTGAGTCACGCGTGTCTACCAATTCCACCACAGGGGCGATGGACCCGCGAACGGAGCGCGCAGGATAGGCGCGCCGGACCCCGGGTCAAGCAAAGGACGGCGCCCGCCGGCGCGTTGGGAGAGGCCATGTCGAGCTCTAGCGAATTCGCGAACGCCGCGGCGAACGACGGGGTGCAAGAGGACGCCGCGCACGGTCGCGGGGCGATCGACGCGCTCCGCCGCGTGCTGATCGACCTCCGCGCAGCACACGGAGCGCAGCCCGTCGCCGAAGCGCCGCGCGGCGTCTCCGCGAGCGACGAGACCTCAGGCGAGCGCGAAGAGGCCGAAGGCCCCGAGGCGCGGCTCGGCGACATTCTGGACGGCCTCCATGAACGCGCCTTCGGGCTTCTCCTTCTTCTCTGCGCCCTCCCCTGCTGCATTCCGTTCCTCTACGGCGTGCCGCAGATCATGGCGCTGCCGCTCCTCGCCCTCGCCGCGCAGCTCGCCGCCGGGCGCGACGTCCCGTGGCTTCCGGGTTCGCTCCGTAATCGGAAAGCTTCGATTGCGGCCCTCGAAAACGTCCTCGACCGCAGCGCCCGCTATGTCGGCTGGTTTGAAAAGCTCGCGCGCCCGCGCCTTCTCGCCCTGTCCGACGGCGCAGGCGTGCGCGTCGTCGGCGCCTTGATGCTCATTCCGTGCGCATCGATCCTCACGCCGCTCCCCGCCACGAACACGACGCCAGGGATCGCCGTCGCCGTCATCGCGGTGGGGCTCATGGAGCGGGACGGGCTGATGATCCTTGCCGGCCTCGTCCTCGGGCTTCTCTGGGTGGCGCTTCTCGTCTTTCTCGCCGCGACCCTCGGCCTCAGCGCCCTCGGCTCGGTGCGCGAGGCGCTGACAGGTCTCATCTAGGCCTCGGCGTCCTGTGACGGTGAGGCGCGGCGACGGCGTGCGCGAGCGAAGCTAGCTTTCCGCCTATGACTGACGTCGTCGCCCTCCTCGATCGCCCCTGGCGCATTCTCGCCCTCGCCGTCGTCGCTTCGGCGGGGCTCGTCGCGGGCGCACATTTCTTCGAAACGGTCGTCGGTCTGCCGCCCTGCCCCCTCTGCCAGGACCAGCGCGAGGCGCACTGGACGGCCATCGGCCTCGCCGCCCTCGGGCTCGGCGCGATGCGCGCAAGTTCGGCCGCGCCGATCGGCGCAGCGGCCCTCGGCGCCCTCGCCCTCGTCTATGGGTTTTCAGCCGTCCTCGCGGGCTATCATGCGGGCGTCGAATGGCGCTTCTGGCCCGGGCCCGCCACCTGCGGCGGCGGCGGCGCCATTGATATCGACCCGGCCGTGCTGCTCGACGCCCTCGACGAAACGCCGGGCCCCGTCTCCTGCGCCGACGCGCCGTGGCGGCTCCTAGGCGTCTCCATGGCCGGATACAACGCCCTTTTCTCCGCCGCGCTCTTCGCCGTCGCCGGCGTCGGCGCCGTGCGGTTCGCCAATCGGGAGGATCGCTCATGAGCGAGATTGCTGAAACCCGCCGGCTCTTTCCGGGCCCCCGCGCGCGACGGACGGAGGAAATGATCCGCGTCGACCACGCAGGCGAATACGGCGCGGTGCAGATCTATCGCGGCCAGCGCGCCGTCCTTGAAGGCCGCGCCGGGCGGGACCGCACCGCCGCCCTCATCGAGGAGATGGAAGCGGGCGAGGAAAAGCACCTCAAGACCTTCGACCGTCTGCTGACGGAGCGGGGCGTCCGTCCGACGCTGTTCTCGCCCTTCTGGAACGCGGCGGGCTTCGGTCTCGGCGCGGCTACGGCGCTTCTCGGCGAGCGCGCCGCGATGGCCTGCACCTCGGCGGTCGAAGAGGTCATCGAAGAGCATTACGCCGACCAAGCCGTCGAGTTGGGAGAGACCGACCCGGAGCTTTCAGAGATCGTGCGCGAGTTCCGCGAGGATGAATCTCATCACAAGCATACTGCGATCGAAGAAGGCGCGGAGCGGACGCCCGGCTACCCTCTCATGCGCGCCGTCATCCAGGCGGGCTGCCGCCTCGCCATCCGCCTCAGCGAAAAAGTCTGAGCGCGTCACATCCCGCCTGTGAAAAAGGCCGCGCATCGCGCGGCCTTTCGTCGTCGTATCCGTCGTCCGATCAGTCGGCGATGCAGTAGGTGCCGCGGGCGTTCGGTTCGTCGGCTGATTGCGTCCGCAGAAAGATCCACTGGCCGGACCGGGTCAGGCAGGCGCCGGGGTTCAGATCATCGCCGCGCAGCGCAGCGCCGTAAGACCGGTAGCTGATGCGCACCGGCGCGCTCGAGGCGCCGTTGCAGACGGTCACGATGATGTTCCGCGGCCCGCGATAGAGTTCGACCCGGTCCATAGACGCGTCGAGCTGCCACGGGAAATCCCGGCCGCAATCGGGGCCGTCCTGCGCGATCGCGGGAGCGGCGACGAGAAACGCCGCGGCGGCGGCGAGCAAATCGAGTTTCATATCCATCCTCCAAGAGCGCGACGTGTGCGGTCAGCGATGTCGCTACTCCTCCAGCTCCACGTCCCAATAGAGGTAGTCTTGCCAACTTTCATGGAGATAATTGGGCGGAAATGCGCGGCCGCGCTCATTTAATTCATACATGCTCGGCCGGTGCGGCTCGTGAAACGGGTGCATTTTCGCTTCACGCGGCATGCGCCCGCCTTTTTTCAGATTGCACGGGCTGCAGGCGGCGACGATGTTCTGCCATGTCGTCTTGCCGCCTTTCGAGCGCGGGACGACGTGATCGAAGGTCAGAAGATCGCGGTCGTCGCAGCCGCAATACTGGCAGGTGAACTTGTCCCGCAAAAAGACGTTGAACCGCGTGAACGCCGGCGTGCGCTGGTGGTTGACGTAGGTTTTGAGCGAGACGACCGAGGGCAGCCGCATCTCGAAGCTCGGGCTGCGCACCGTCGTTTCGTACTGGGCGACGACATCGACCCGGTCGAGGAACACCGCTTTGAGGGTGTCCTGCCAGGACCAGAGCGAAAGCGGAAAGTAGCTCAGGGGCCGGAAATCGGCGTTCAGAACAAGGGCGGGGCACCCGTCCGGAGCGTGCCGGATGACGTTCACATCGTGATCCTCATGTTAGAGATCGCGAGAGAACAAACGCCGATCCGCGAGCGGCGCACCGCCCGGATTTCGGCTTCAGGCCTGAGGTATGACCGACGGCTCTTGTAGAACGCCCGTCTCCTTCACCGTTCTCATCGCCTCGGAACGGTAACCGATTCCGCCCCTGATCGATGCGCGACCGTATCCACGTTCGCATGACAATATATTGACATAGCGGAAGAAAAACGCGTCCGAAACGTCACAGGCCGCGCCTTCTCAGATCGGCGTGCGGCCGCGGCGAACGGCGTAATAGGTCCACAGGATGTGGGCCGCGACCCCGCGGTAAGGCCGCCACGCCTCCGAGGCCGCGTCGAGTTCGGTCATGGCCGGCCGCTCGTCGAGCCCCGCGGCGTCCGTGAAAGCCGCAAGCAGCGCCACGTCGTTCCGCGGCCAGATATCCACCCGACCCTCGCAGAAAAGGAGGTAGATCGCCGCCGACCAGGGCCCGACGCCTTTCTGGGCGATGAGCATCTCGGCCGCCGCATCGTCGCCCGCCTCCTGCACTGCATTGAAGCAAAAAGCGTTTTTTGAAAGCGCCTCGGCGAGGGCCAAGACATAGCGCGCCTTCGGACGGGAAAGACCGAGGGCCGTCAGCCCCGCCTCGCCCGCACCGAGGACAGCCGCAGGGGTCGGCGTCCCGAAAGCCTCGACGCACCGCGCCCAGATCGCCTGCGCCGACGCGACGGAGACCTGCTGCTCGACGATGATGCGGAAGAGGCCTTCGAAGCCGCCGGCGCGCCGGCGGATCACCGGCTCCCCGATGATTTTGAGGGCCCGGCGCAGCACCGGATCGCGGCGGGCGAGCATGCGGCAGGGCTCCGAAACGTCGCAAAAGACGTCGAGGGCGGCGACAGCGTCAATAGGCATGCGCCTCATAGAGCGCGCGCATGTCGCGCCCGCTCGCCTCATACTCCGCGAGGAGAACCTCCGCCATCGTCCGACCGGACCTCGCGACCTCCTCGAGCGGCTCGAGGAAGCCCGCCTCGTTCGAGCCGCCCGTATCGAGAAAGGCGCGGCGCTTGAGACCGCCGCGGGCGAGTTCCAGCACGTCGATGGCGATCTCCTGCAGGGTTCGCCCGCCGATTTCCGCCTTGAGGCCGAGGCGCGCCGCATCGTGGCGAAGCTGTTCGCGCGCCGCAGGGGCCCAGTCCTTCGACAGCTCCCAGGCGCCGTCGAGCGAGGCTGCGTCATAGAGAAGGCCGACCCAGAAGGCGGGCAGCGCGCAGATCCGCGACCAGGGGCCGCCGTCGGCGCCGCGCATTTCAAGGAACGTCTTGAGGCGGACTTCCGGGAAGGCGGTGGAAAGATGGTCCTTCCAGTCCGTGAGGGTCGGTTTCTCGCCTGGCGTCGCGTCGAGCGCGCCCGCCATAAACTTGCGGAAGGACTTGCCCGCTACGTCAAGATACCCGCCGTTACGGCGCAGGAAATACATCGGAACGTCGAGCATATAGTCCGCATAACGCTCGAAACCGAAGCCGTCCTCGAAGACGAAGCCGAGCATGCCGGTGCGATCGGGGTCGGTGTCGGACCAGATGTGGGAGCGCCAGGAGACGTAGCCGTTCGGCTCGCCCTCCGTCAGCGGAGAGTTGGCGAAAAGCGCCGTCGCGAGGGGCTGCAAAGCGAGGGAGACGCGGAACTTCCGCACCATGTCCGCCTCGCTCTCGAAGTCGAGATTGACCTGGATGGTGGACGTTCTGTGCATCATGTCGAGGCCGAGGCCGCCGACCTTCGGCATATAGGCCCGCATGATCCCGTAGCGCGCCTTCGGCATGCGGGGCATCTCTTCGCGCGCCCAGTTCGGCGTCATCCCGAGGCCGAGGAACCCGATATCGAGGGGGTCGGCGACCGTGCGCACCTGATGCAGGTGCGCATGCACCTCGTTGCAGGTCTCGTGGATCGTCTTGAGCGGCGCGCCTGAAAGCTCGAACTGTCCGCCGGGTTCCAGGGAGATCGAGGCGCGGTTCTGGACGAGGCCTATTGCGCAGCCGTCCTCGATCACAGGGGTCCACCCGAACTGATCGACCAGCCCGTCGAAGATCTTCGCGATGCCGCGCTCGCCCTCATAGGGGACCGGCGTCAGTGCGTCGCGGAGATAGCCGAACTTCTCGTGCTCGGTGCCGATGCGCCATTGATCGCGCGGCTTGCACCCGCTCTCGAGGTAGCGGGCGGCGTCCTCCAGACTTTCGATCGGCGTCGCGTCGATCGGCGTTCCGGCGTCCATGGTCATGGGGCGCTCTCCCGCGGCGGTTTCAGTTGGAGCGCTTTACGCCCGCGCGCCGCCGATCGCCAACGACGCGGCGCAGCATCGCGCAAGCGTGATGATCAGCGCAGATCGCCGAGGATCGTTTGAAACACTGCGAGGGCGGCGAGCGCCGCCGTGTCGGCGCGCAGGATGCGGGGGCCGAGGCTGACCGGGACGACGAAGGGAAAGCTTCGAAGACGGTCGCGCTCCGCCGGCGCAAAGCCGCCTTCGGGTCCGATGAGGAGGGTCCAGTCCTCGGGCGCGCCGCGGCTCTCCCGCAGCGCTTCGCCGATCGGCCGCGCCCGGCCCGCGGGCCCGCCCCACGGCGCGTCCGGATCGTCTCCCGCCTCGTCGGCGAAGAGAAGTTTCTTGTCTTTGGGGAACGCGTCGAGGAAAGCAGGGAGCTTCGCGGGCGCCTCGAAGGCCGGGACCGTCAGGCGCTCGCACTGCTCAGCGGCCCCGACGGCGATCGCCTCCAGCCGCTCGTCCTTCACCCGCGCCGCGATCGTCCGCTCGGTGAGGACAGGGGCGAAGGCCGCGGCGCCCAGCTCCGTCGCCTTCTGGATGAGAAAATCCGTCGGCCCGCGCTTCACCGGCGCGAAGGCGAGCCGGGGTCCAGGCTCGGGCCGCGCGGCGCGGGTCTCATCCAGGAGGCGGAGCGTTCCGCCCTTCTTCGAGATCTCGACGATCTCCGCCGCCCGCTCGCCGTCCCGCCCGTTGAAAACGCGCACGGCGTCGCCCGCGCCGCGGCGCAGGACGGCGCCGAGATAGTGCGCCTGCTCGCGGGAGAGCGGCGTCTCGGCGACGCTTAAGTCCGCATCGAGATGCAAGCGGGGGGACGGGGCGCTCATGCGACGGCCCCCTTCCCCACTTCACTTACGCCGACTCCCCGCGGCTTGACCGCGGGGCCCATGGCGCAGGCCGACCGCACCGATGGCAAGTACGTAGGGAGCGGTCCCATGGGCCCCGCGGTCAAGCCGCGGGGAGCCTTGTTGAGCGACACGCCCGTCACGCCGCCCCCTGAATGAGACTCAAGCAGCGGTAACGCCCGTCCTCCTGCGCCATCAGCTCCCGGTGCGTGCCCTCCTCCACCACCCGGCCGCCGTCGAAGACGAGGATGCGGTCGGCGTCGCGCACCGTTGAGAGCCGGTGGGCGATCAGGATCGCCGTCCGCCCGCGGACGAGGTCGTCCATGGCCTCCTGGATCTCCGCCTCGGTCGCTGAGTCGAGGCTCGAGGTCGCCTCGTCGAGGACGAGGATCGGCGCGTCGGCGAGGAACGCCCGGGCGATGGCGATGCGCTGGCGCTCGCCGCCCGACAGTTTCACGCCCCGCTCGCCGACCAGCGTTTCATAGCCGTCCGGCAGGTCCGCGATGAACTCATGGGCGCGGGCGCGCTTCGCCGCGGCCTCGATCTCCTCTTGCGACGCGTCAGGACGGGCGTAGGCGATGTTCTCCGCGAGCGAGCGGTGGAAGAGCGCCGGGTCCTGCGGGACGAGCGCGATCGCGGCCCGCAGGCTCGCTTGCGTCGCCTCGCGCACGTCCTGCCCGTCGATGCGGATGGCGCCGCCCTGCACGTCGTAAAGCCGCTGCAGGAGCTTCACGAAGGTCGACTTGCCGGACCCGGACGGCCCGACAAGCGCCACCTGCTCGCCCGGTCGGACCGTCAGCGAGAAGTCCGTATAAAGATCCCGCTTCTGACGCTTGTAGCCGAACTGCACCGCGTCGAACACGATCTCTCCGGCGCCCGGGCGGAACTCCGCCGCGTCCGCCGCGTCCTCCACCTCGGGCTCCAGCAGGTCGAACCAGACCACGTCCTCCAGCTCGTTGAAGCCGCGCTGGAGCTGCTGGATGTACTCGCCCACCGCCCGGAGGTACCCGGAGAGGATGAAGAACGCCGTGATGGCGAAGGTCACGTCCCCCGCCGTCGCCTGACCGCGCGCCCAGTAGAAGAGAACGAAGCCGGTCAGACCCGCCTGGATCGCGAGATCGAACAGGATGCGGACGGTCCACATATCGACGGAGCGTCGCCAGGCGACGCGCGCCTTCGCCCGCCAGTCCGCGGCGACGTCGGAGAGGCGCTGCTCTTCCCGGCTCTCCGCGCCGAAAGCCTTCACCACCGCATTGCAGGTGATGGCGTCGGCCAGGGACGCGCCGAGCTTCGAATCCGCCTCGTTCGAGAGCTGGTTTTTCGGCCCGACATATGTCGCCGACATCACGATGCTGACGGCGATGAAGAGGACGGACGCCCCCATCATGAAAAGCCCGACCAGCGGCCAGCGCTGACCCAGCTGCCAGGACAAGGCGATGATGACGAGGAGCGGCGGGAACATGCCGATCACCACCACGTCGGTGAACATGTCGAGCGCCCACATGCCCCGCGTCGCCTTGCGCACCGTGGCGCCGGCGAAAGCGTTGGCGTGCCAGTCGGCGGAGAAGCTCTGGATGCGGCGGAACGCGTTCGTCACCAGGTCCTGCATGTTGCCGGAGGAGAAGGGCAACAGGACGCGCACGGACGCGTTGCGCATGAGGCTCGCAACGGCCGAGAGGCCGATGAACACCCAGAGCGCCGCCCACGCCGCGTCCGGGTCGGCGCCCTCGCCGCTCACCGCATCCACAAGGCGGCCGGACGCCGCGGGCAGGAGACTGTCGACGACGACGGCGATCGCCATAAAGCCGATCATCGCCCAGAACTGGGCGGGCCGGGCCATCCAGAGACGCCAGACGAAGCGGAGGACGTCGCCGAGGCGGACGTCTTTTTTCGTCTCTGGTTTCGCCGGCGCAGCGGCGCGTGCGGACGCGTCCGCCCGGCGGAACGGGTTGAAGAAACGGCGCGGCCAGATGCGGCGCCGCGCGCCGACGGATTGGCTGGACATGGGAGGGATCCCTGACTTCAAAGACCCGCCAGCGCGCAGCCCAGCGGGGCGTTTTCAATAACTTGCCCGGACCGGACGGGTCGGGCGCGAGCCTGAAGGGTCTCATCGACGGGGGCCGCGCTCCGGGCGTTTCGCCCGTCATCGCCTGCGCCGGCGTCGATCCGCGTCAGCGGCGCGAGCCCTCCTTCAGAAAAGGCTCGCTGTTATTGAAAAAATGCGGTCATCGGGACCTCTTTCTCCGTCATCGGAGCGCCGACATAACCGCTCGATCCGGATTTGGCAAGTCAAAACGAAGCACTGCTCAAAGGGCTCGCGGGCGAGCGTTCCGTCGGGATAGGATTTCCCAAGAGAAACCAAGGAGTTCGCCATGACGGACGGCTGGAGCATTCACATCGACAAGGACGACATCCGCGCGGCTGCGCTGAAAAGCGCGCCGCCGCCCGCGCCCGCCGGCGACGCGCCGACGATTACCGTGAAGCCGAAGCAGGCCGCGCTGACGGCGAACAACATCACCTACGCGGTGTGCGGAAAGAGCTTCGGCGCCTGGACCGACATGCCGGGCTACTGGTCGTTCTTCCCCTCGGGCGACGACGGCGCCGGCCTTCTGCCGATCTGGGGGTATGCGGAGGTGACGACGTCCAACGTCCCCGAGATCGAAGTCGGCGAGGCGCTTTACGGTTATTTCCCGATGGCCTCGGAACTCGTCATGCAGCCGAAACGCATCGCGCCGGGGGGCTTCTTCGACGGCGCGGACCACCGCCAGAAGGGCGCCGCCGCCTATAATCAGTATATCCGCCTTTCCGGGACGCCCGACGTCGCGGCGGAGGACAAGGACCTCCGGCCCGTCTTCCACCCCCTCTTCATCACCGGCTATCTCATCGCCGATCAGCTGGAGGAGGAGCGCTATCGCGGCGCGGACGCGATCCTCTTCTCCAGCGCGTCGAGCAAGACGGCGATGACGGCGGCCTTCTGCACGGGCCTCCTCGACGGCGCGCCCCAGCGGGTCGGCCTCACCTCGAAAGGCAACGCCGCCTTCGTGCGCGATACGGGCTTTTACGACGAAGTCGTTGTTTACGACGACATCCCCGCGATGGAGACGCCGGCGGCGACCTATGTCGATATGGCCGGCTCGCGCCCGATCACCCGCGCCGTGCACGGACGCTTCGGCGACGCCCTCAAATGGAGCCTCCATGTCGGCATGTCCCACTGGGATGCAGGCAAGGCGAAGAAATTCGAGCCGGCCGCGCCCATGGAGCCCTTCTTCGCCCCCGGCCGCATCAAGAAGCGCGTCGAGGACTGGGGCCCGGAAGCCTTCTTCGGCAAATCGGGCGAAGCGTGGGCCTCGTTCCTCAAACGCGCCGCGACGCTTGGAACCGTTCGCCGCGTCGAGGGGCCCGAAGCAATGCTCGCGGAGTACCGGAAGCTCGCCGCCGGCGAGGTCGATCCGCGCGAGGGTGTGATACTTGCTTTCTAACGCCGCCGGGTGCGGCGTCCGCCGCCGTCAACCCGCCATGCATCGCGCCGGCGTAACCGCCGGAGACGGTGAAGGCGGAGCTGAGGAACAGGCCCGGTACGGAGGTTTCCGGTTTCGGCCCCTTGCTGAACACGCGCTCCGGCGTCGGGCGGAAACCGTGAACCTCCCCGTGAGGGGACCCGAGGCGGGTCTGCATCGTGCGCGCAGTCGCGATCTCCGCATGAGAGACGGCCCCGGCCATCCCCGGAAAGCGCCGGTCGAGATCGGCGATCAGCGCGTCGCGCCAGCGTGCGCGGCGATCTTTTTCAGCGTCTTCGGAAAGCCCGTCCCACCAGGAGAGACGGTCGGCGCCCGCGAGGCTGACGAGGTGGAGGCCTTCCGGTTGAGCGAGACCGCCTGATAGTCGTCCGTAGTCGGCGATTCCATAGGGCGGCATGCGCCCCGCCGGGTCGCCGGCGAAAACCGAAGCGAAGGTCGGATAATCCGCATAGACCGACATATCGTCCGGATAGACGAAAGTGGAGTACGCGCCGACACCGAACTCCGCCGCTGGTCGCGTCAGGCCGAGAGAGAGCGAGAAGAGCGAGATCGACGATTCGAACGCTTTGTAATCGGACTTGAATTCCTTGCGTTTTTCGGCGGGCAGCATGGCGGCGAGGTCGGAGGGGGCGGCGCCGCCGAGCACCGTCGGCGCGAACGCCTCGCGCTCAGCGCCCCGCTCGTCGATATAGGCCACCCCGGCGACCGCTCCTGTCTCGGCGAGGAGCACGCGCTTGACCTCGCATTTGCGGCGCGCGTCGCCGCCGGCGCTTTTCACCGTCGCAAGAAGCGCTCGTACGAGGGCGGACGATCCGCCGTCAATGTAGTAGGAGCCGGCCTCGCAGTAGCGCGCCCAGACGCCGGCGTAGAGCAAGAAGGACATGACTGCGGGATCGTCGTCGAAATAGGGAAGAACCGCGCCGAGACTGAATTTCGCCGGCTCCGAATTCTTGAACCGGGCGTCAAGCGCCTGGGCGAGCGATTTGCGGGCGTCGCCGATCAGCTCGAAGAACCGCCCGGAGAACAACAGCCCGAGCAGCGCCTGCGGACCGCGCGCGCCCATGTCCTCAAGATCCCGGAAAGTGCGGAAGAGCCGTCCGAGCTCGGCGAAATGGCCTTCGACATGCGCGCGGGCCTCCGGATGCGCGGCGGCGACGGCGGCTCCCGCCGCCTCAAGGCCCTGAGGGACGCGCACCGGTTCGGCGAGCGCGCCGCCGCGGGCCTCGTAGAACTCCGCTGTCGGAACAGCGTGCACCGCCTCGCGCAGGCCGAGGCGTGAGAAGACGCCGTGCGGACCGTCGACGGTCGCGCCGTCGATTTCGTGCAGCGAGGCCTCCATGGCGAGCGGTCCGTGGCGATAGACCGTCGCGGCGCCTCCGAAATTCGCGAGGCGCTCCAGAACCAAGACCCGTCGCCCGCGGCGAGCGAGCGCGGCGGCGGCGCTGAGGCTTCCAAGCCCTGAGCCGATGGCGACGGCGTCCCAGGATTCGCGTGCGGTCATGGCGATCTCCATGGAGGCTGACGTGAACGCAACGGCGTGAGCCTCGCAGCCCAGGCGGGCGCCCGGCAATTCGGAAGATCACGGATGCGCGGCGGGCCGGAGCGCGGCTTGGATCGGGCCCGCCGGCGCCGCTGTCGCCAACGCCTCGCAGGGCGTTCGGGTCCTCCGGCCAGTTTCGGAGTGCGCGCCGGACGGCCATGCCATGCTCGCTGCGACGCCGCCTGAGGAGGCATCCCGTGCCCCGTGACGACAAAGTTCGGACGTTCCGCGATCTTCATGTCGCCGGACGACCGCTGGTTCTCTACAATATCTGGGACGCCGGGAGCGCCCGGGCCGTCGAAAGGGCCGGAGCCGACGCTTTGGCGACGGGCAGCGCGTCCGTCGCCGGCGCACATGGCCACGAGGATGGAGAGGCCCTGCCCTTCGACCGTCGCCTAATGGATCGTCGAGCGGATCGCCGCCATGACGGCCTTGCCGCTGAGCGTCGATTTCGAACGCGGATATGCCGAAGATGCGGGCGCCGTCGCGATGAACGCCTTGCGGCTCGTCGAGGCCGGCGCCGTCGGCGTCAACCTGGAAGACGGTTTGCAGGCGGGCGGCTTGCGCAAGGCGCTTGAGCAGGCCCAGCGTATCGAAGCCCTGCGAAACGGCCTGGAGCGCGCCGGCGCATCTTTATTCATCAATGCCCGGACGGATGTTTTCCTGCAGTCGAAACCAGACGAACACGCGGGTCTTGTCGAGACAGCCCTTCAGCGCGCCGAAGCCTATCGGAGCGCCGGCGCGGACGGGTTGTTCGTTCCTGGACTGACCGACCATGCGGCGATGAAACAGGTCTGCGACGCCTCGCCGGCGCCCGTCAACGCCATGGTGCTCGACGACGCCCCGCTGGCGCCGCTCGCAGCCTGCGGCGTCGCCCGGATCAGTTTCGGGCCGGCTGCATTCCTGAGGGCGCAGGACGCAATGACCGTCGCGGCGCAAACGGCGTTCGCGACCCTCTAGCGAACCCTTGGACCAGCCCGAGCGTCGCCGCTACATCAAGCGGTATGACGTCTTCCGCTGAAACGCCGACACAGGACGGCGCGGTCGCCGACGCCGCGAAAGGCAACTGGGTCGACGCGCGCGCGCCCGCGGCGTGGCGCCCGTACCTCCGGCTCATGCGGGCCGACCGGCCGATCGGCGTCTGGCTTCTGGTCATCCCCGGCTGGATCGCCATCGCGCTGGCGGCGGAGGGCGCGCCGGACCTCCAGCTGATCCTCCTCTTCTTCATCGGCGCGATCGTCATGCGCGGCGCCGGCTGCGCCGTGAACGACATCGTCGACCGCAACATCGACGCGGAGGTCGCGCGGACCCGGTCGCGGCCGCTGCCCTCGGGTCAGATCAGCCTGATGCAGGCGCTTGTTTTTACCGCCGCGCTCTGCGTCGTCGGGCTCGCGGTTCTCCTGCAGCTGAACCGAACGGCGATCCTGACAGGCTTCGCGGCCCTCGGCCTCATCGCCGCCTACCCGTTCATGAAGCGGATCACCGCCCTGCCCCAGGCCTGGCTCGGGCTCAATATGAGCTACGGCGCCCTCCTCGGCTGGGCGGCGGCGGCGGGCGAAATCCCGTCCGCGGCGTGGGCGCTCTACGCCTCCGGCGTCCTTTGGACCGTCGGCTACGACACAATCTACGCGCACCAGGACAGGGAGGACGACGCGCTTCTCGGCGTCGGGTCCTCGGCGCTCCTGTTCGGGCGGCGCACGGGAGAATGGCTCGTGGCGCTGTATGCCGGCGCCGTCCTCTTCGCCGCCCTCGCCGGCCTTCTGACGGGCGCCGGGCCCGCCTGGTTTCTCGGCGTCGCGGCATTTTCGATCCACCTCGCCTGGCAGGTCCGCGCCCTCGACATCGACGACGGGGGCGAGTGCCTCAGGCTCTTCAAGTCGAACCGGGACGCGGGGCTGATCCTGGTCGTGGGCGCCGCGGCGGACGGCCTCATCCGCCTCGCCTGATCGTCATTCGCCGGGAGCGGCGCCCCGCGCCATATGTAGCCACCAGACGCGCCGGTGAGAGCGCGCAACGGAGAGGGTGGACATGATGAGCAGACGCGATTTCGTCGCCAGCGCGGCAGGCGCGGGCCTTGCGGGACCCGCCGCCGCGCAGGACCGGTCGAAGCCCCCGAAAGGCGACCCGGACCCGTCGACGATCCCTGATTTCGAAAAGTGGCAGCTGACCGAAGCGCAGTGGAAAGAACGCCTGTCGCCGGAGGCCTTCCGTGTGCTGCGCAAAGAAGGGACCGAACCGCCCGGGTCGAGCCCTCTCGACAAGGAATACGGACCCGGCGTCTACGCCTGCGCGGGCTGCGGGCTCGATCTCTTCACCTCGGAGATGAAGTTCGACTCCGGCACCGGCTGGCCGTCTTTTTTCGATTTAATTCCGGGAACGATGGGAACCAAAACGGATTACAAACTGATCCTGCCGCGCACTGAATACCACTGCGCCCGCTGCGGCGGCCATCAGGGCCACGTCTTCACCGACGGCCCCGCGCCGACGGGGCTGAGATACTGCAATAACGGCGTGGCGCTGACGTTCAGGGCGGCGTAGCCTCCCCGCTCCGTGCGGGACAGGGGCCGGGGGTGAGGGGACGCAAGCCCGGCGTCGTGTCCGACACTCCGCGTTTACTTGAGAAGCCTGCAGTTTTCGTCCGCAGTCGCGGCGCAAACCAAGAAACGGCTTCCCTCACCCCACCCCCTCTCCCGCAGGGAGAGGGGCTTCTTCAGCACACTGCCTCACCCCGCGCGCGAGCGTTTCCGGATCATGCGCCCCGGCGAAGCCTGAGCGTTCGTTCACGATGAAGGTGGGGACGCCGGTGACGCCGCCCTGGCGGAAGCCCGCGGCCTCGGCCTGCACGTCCTCCATGTCTTCATCCGTCGCGAGACGATCACGAACCTCCTCCTTGTCCATGCCGGCGGCGGCTGCTGCGGCGGCCAGGACGTCCGGGTCGCCAATATCCTGGCCGCGGCCCCAATAGGCGGCCATGATCTTCTCTTTGGCCGCCTCCTGCAGGCCTTCATAGTGCGACCAGCGAAGGACCCGGTGGCTGTCGAGGGTGTTGGGAAGGATCTTCGGCAGGCCCGTATCGAGCACCAGCCCGACGCCGCGGGCGCTTTCCTCAAGCGCCGCCTGCATCTCAGCCCGGCGCTCCTTGTCCGGAAATTTCCTGTCGTAATAGGCCATGCGGTCGGCGCCGCCGGCCGGCGTGTCCGGGTTCAGCTGATAGGGTCGGAAGCGGACGATCAGCTCGTATTCCATGGACAACGCAAGCTTCGCCCGGTCGAAGCTCCTCTTGCCGACATAGCACCACGGGCAGACGGTGTCCGAGACGATGTCGACGACGAGGCGGGGTTTGTCGCTCATGTGAAGACCTTCGTTCATAACACGGCCGCTAGTCCGCGCCTTCCCACGGCCATGCGGGATACTCCGGAAACGCGAGTTCGATCTGCGTTTCGCCGGCCGCGACGCGCGCCGCGGCGTCCTCGCGCAACGCTTTCACATCGTCCGGCAGGCGATAGCGCAGCTTCGCGACAGGGCGCCAGTAGTCGTTGAGATCGTCGCTGTCGGCCTCCAGCCTCGGCCCGATCAGGGCGTAGGCGGCGCGGATGCGTCCGGCCGCAGCCGCCTCGAAGGCCGCGATCTCGTCCGCCACCCGGACGTAATCGTCCGAGGCCGCAACATCGGGCGGAACCTCCGCCACCCAGTTCGCCGGGTCGGTCTTGGCGGTGAAGTAGGCGAGCGTCTCCTCCCCGCTCTTCTTATAAGCATCGCGCCACTGGAAATGATCGTCGGCATTGACGAGATCGCCCGTCTGCGGATCAACGATCAGGACCGTCGGCGTGTGGGTGTAAACCGGCAGACCGAAACGGTCCGCGACGTCGAAGCCCCGGTCGAGATAGCCGACGTTCACGAGCTGCACGGCGTAGTCGGAGGAGAGGAGCGCCGCCATCTCCGGGTCGTCGAACCGGCCCGTCAGCGCTCGGCTGTCATGGCACCAGTTCGCGCCGAGGACGATGAGCGCCAGCTTCTCCTCCGCCCGCGCCGCGGCGAGCGCGCGATCGACGTCGGCCATAGCGTCCTGCGCGAGGGGGAAGACCGTGACGTCCGGCTCGCCCTCGAAGGCGCAGCCGCTCGCCGCTGCGGCGAAACAGACGATCAGGAGCGTGAACAGTTGTTTCATATCGCTATTTCCCGAAGCCGGCGAGGCGTTCGTTCGTATCAGTGATCTTCGGAAACTCGCGCGCGACTTCCTCAGCGAGCGCCTCCTCCAGCGGCCGGTTTTCCGCCGCGAGCGCGAAGAGCTCCTTATAGGCTGAAACGGCGCCGGCGGAGTTCTCCACGATCCGACGGGCCGCATCGGCGACCGCCCGGTCGAGCGCGGCCTCGTCCTCGAACGCTGCGTTCGCAAGGTCCCAGTCGGCCGCCTCGCGGCCGGAGAAGGTGCGCGCGGTGAAGGAAAGCTCCTTCGCCTTCCGCACGCCGACAGCCCGCGGCAGGGTCTGGCTCATACCCCAGGTGGGGCGGAGGCCGAATTTGGCGTGGGTGTCGCCAAACTTCGCGTCCGCCGTCGTATAAAGAAGATCGCCGTGCAGCGCGATTTCAAGGGCGCCCGTGAAGCAGAACCCGTGGACCCGGGCGATCACCGGCACCGGCGAGCGGCGCACCACAGCCGCGGCCTCCGCCGCCGGCCCGTCGAAGACGCCGCCGACGCGCCCCGCCTCCAGCGTCGCGCGTTGCAGCACCTTCAGATCGACGCCGGCGGAAAAGCACCGCCCGGCCCCGCGCAGGACGATCACCCGCGCCTCCTCGCCGAAGCGGGCGAGCGCCGCGACGAGGTCCTCCAAGAGCTCCGGCGTGAAGGCGTTCATGGCGTCCGGCCGGTTGAGGGTGATGGTCCCCACCCCGTCTTCGAGCGAGGCGAGAAGGATGTCCGCGGCCATGGGGCGCTCCCGAGCGACTGGCGGGCAGGATAACGCCGCGGCGCCCCGGCGCCAGCCGGCGGCGCAGCGGAATTGATCGCCCGGCCCGACCTGCTAGCCTCGTTTGAGCCGCGCACGATACGGACGAACCGGCGCGCCGCCGTCGACGGCGCGGGCGCGGCGACGGAGAGGAGGAGCCCCCGTGCGCCGAGCGTTGGGCGTCGTCGTCGCCACTTTCTGGATCGCCGCCTGCGCGAGCGCGCCGCAGGAGCCGCCGGCCGGCGTGGTCGAGGCGCCCTACCGCGTGACGGAGGCGGGGCTCCTCGCTGTCCGCGTTCTCCTCAACGACGAACGGGAGGCGGAGTTCGTGATCGACACCGCCTCGACGCTCACCACCCTCACCCGCTCCACCGCCGACGCCCTCACCCTGGAATACAGTGAAGAGCGCATGACGTCCGTCTACGGCTTTTTCGAACGGGACGAACGGCCGGTGACGGATTTGCGCTCCGCGGCCATCGGCGGCTTCTCGCGGGAGAACCTCCGAGCGGTGGTCCTCGAAAACGTCGCGCGCGGCCGCGAGACCCGCAACCTCATCGGCGTCGACTTCTTCGAGGGGCTGGCGCTCGAGGTGCTGGCCGAGCCGCAGATCCTGCGCATCTACCCGCCGGAGCTTGTCGGCGAGGCCCTCGGCCGTCGGTGGACCGAGATCCCCCTCGGCCCCAATCCCTTCGGCGGGCCGGACCGGGGCCTCCTCTTCGCCGAAGCCCGGCTCGACAGAACAGCCGTCCCCGCCCTGATCGATACGGGCGCTTCGTTCACGGCGCTCAGTTGGACGGCGGTCGACAGCTGGCGGATCGACCGGATCCTCCAGCGCCTTGAAGAAGACTGGCGCGCCCAGGGCGCCATCGGCGAGTTCGATCCGACCGCCCGGGTGCGGATTGATTATTTCGAAATCGGAAAGCGCTACTGGCGCGACGTCTACGCGTATATTTTCGAGTTGGAGACGCTCGCCGTTCTCGGCGAGCCGGACGCGCCGATCATGGTCGCGGGCGCCGATCTTTTTCTCGGGACGGACTTTCTGATCGATTTTCAGAACCGCCGCCTGTACGTGCGCGGATCGCGCATCGGCCCGCGGATCGGCGACCCGGCCGTGACGGTCGGGCCGCCCTCGCGGATCGACTAGCCGGCCGCCTCCGGCGTCACGCAGATCGCCCAGACCTTCAGCTTCCAGGTCGGCGAGAAATCGCTCTCGTTGATCGCGTTGACCAGCCAGTGCTTGCCGTCGAAGGCCGGTTGGTTGGTCGTCGCGCGGCCCGAAAGGATGGCCGAGGTCGGATCGAGCACGGCCCAGCCGCCGCCGGTCGCGACCTTGCCGGTTGGGCACTCGACGATGAGCTGTTTCTGCGGCGTTGAATCGACCGCCGTCTCCTCGTTCACGACCTCGTAGCCGGTGATCCCGGTCGTGCAGGCGGCGAGCAAGCCGGCGACGGCGCCGGCCGAAAGGATGGTTTTCATCAGATGATCTCCCCTGTCAGCGTGGACGCAACTCGTTTCGAGTGCAGCACGAACAGGGTCGAAGCGAAAGACGCGCCGAGTGCGCAACCGGCGCGGGCGTTTCAGCCCTCCGGGTCGATATCGAAATGGAGGACGTCCTCCCGGACGCCGAGCTTCGTATAAAGAGCGACCGCCGGATCGTCGCCGAGATCGGCCTGCACATAGACGGTCCACGCCCCCCGCTCCCGCGCGATCTCTTTCACCCTTTCGATGAGCGCCGTCGCGACGCCCTTCCGCCGGTGCGCGGCGTCGACGGCGAGATCGTAGATGTAGATCTCCGAACGCGCCTGCTCGAGCTTCTTCAGCTCGTAGGCGACGAGCCCGCCGACCAGGGTCTCGCCGTCAAAGGCCGCAAGCGGAATGAAGGCGGGGTCCGCGAGGAGGCGTTCGAGATACGCGTCCGAGGGCGGCGCGGCGAGGTAGGTCTCGGGCTCCTCGAACGCGTTAGCGAAGAGCGCGTTGAGGGCGCGGAGGTCGTCTCTGGAAAGAACGCTCTTGATCTTCGTCATCCGCTCATCCCGGCGAAAGCCGGGACCTCCAACAACAGGCTCAGAGCTCGTGGAACAAGGTCCCGGCTTTCGCCGGGATGAGCGGTTTTGAGGGTTATTTCCAAATCGGCGCCCCCTCCCCCGGCAGCCCCAGAGACGTCCACTTCTCCGTCACAGTACGGACCACCTCCTCCGACATCCCCAGCTTCTCTCCCCACTCCCGGTGCGTCTCGCCCGGCAGCTTGTTCGTCGCGTCCAGCCCGATCTTGCCGCCGAGGCCGCTCACCGGCGAGGCGAAGTCGAGATAGTCGATGGGGGTGTTCTCGATGAGGGTGACGTCGCGGACTGGGTCCATCCGGGTGGAGATCGCCCACATCACGTCCTTCCAGTCGCGGGCGTTCACATCGTCGTCCACGACGATGATCCACTTCGTATAGAGAAACTGCCGCAGGAACGACCACGCGCCCATCATCACGCGCTTGGCGTGGCCGGCGTAGGCCTTCTTCATGGAGATGACCGCGATGCGGTAGGAGCACCCCTCCGGCGGCAGCCAGAAATCGACGATCTCCGGGAACTGCTGCTGGATCAACGGAATGAACACCTCGTTCAGCGCCTCTCCGAGGACGGAGGGCTCGTCCGGCGGCCGGCCCGTAAACGTGGAGAGATAGATCGGCTCGCGCCGCATGGTGATCGCCGAGACCCTGAAGACAGGGAAGCGCTCCACGGAGTTGTAATAGCCCGTATGGTCCCCGTACGGCCCTTCATCGGCGTGCTCGTCGAGGGAGACATGGCCCTCCAGCACAATCTCCGCTTCAGCGGGCACTTTCAGAGGCACCGTCTTGCAGTCGACGAGCTCGGCTTTCTTGCCGCGCATGATGCCCGCGAACTGGTATTCCGAGAGGGTGTCGGGCACGGGCGTGACGGCGGCGAGGATCGTTCCGGGGTCGGCGCCGAGGACGGCGGCGGCGGGGAGCGGTTCGCGTTTCTCCTTGCCCCAGCGCTGGTGGTGCTGGGCGCCGCCGCGGTGCTTCAGCCAACGCATGATGGTCTTGTTCTTCCCCAACACCTGCATGCGGTAGATGCCGAGATTGAAGTTGTCTTCGCGGGCGTCCGACGGCCCTCTGGTGACGATCAGCGGCCAGGTGATGAGCGGCGCCGGCTCCCCGGGCCAGCAGGTCTGTACCGGGAGCTGATTGAGATCGATGTCCTCGCCCTCCAGCACCACCTCCTGGCACGGAGCGGTTCCGAACGCCTTCGTTCCGGGCCGCATGGAGAGGACGGTTTTAGCGAGCGGCAGCAGGTCGAGAGCGGCTTTCAGCCCCTGCGGCGGCTCCGGTTGGCGGAGGAAGGCGAGCGTCTCCCCCACCTCGCGCAGGGCCTTCGCGGTCGTGCGCTGTTCGCCGCCCATGGTGACGCCCATGGCGACCCGCTTCACCGTGCCGAAGAGGTTGACCAGCACCGGAATGTCCGAGGGCGTCCCGTCCGCCTTCACCGGCTTCTCGAACAGGACCGCCGGCCCCTCCTGCGCGAGCAGCCGGGTCTGGATCTCGGTCATCTCCAGCACCGTCGAGACGGGCTCGGAGACGCGCACGAGCTCTCCTTCAGCTTCGAGCATCTCCAGAAAATCGCGCAGGGAGCGGTAGGACATGGGGCCTCCTTCAGGACATTCGCGATATAGCCCGCCGCCGCGCCCGACAACGCGGCGCATTCAGCCCCTCTCCCCTGGGGAGAGGGGTTTGAGGCGAGGGGGGACGATTTCTCCACCGCACGTTAGCTCGCGGAATGTTCCAGAAACGTTCGCCGACCTCGGCGAGCGTTGACGGCTCGCGCCCCCTCACCCCCGGCCCCTCTCCCGGTGGGAGAGGGGTGGCTTTTCTTTCCTGACCCAAACGCCGATGCTGGTCCGCGTAAGCAGGGGAGCGTTCGGGTGCGGCGGGAGCAGTTCGGCGAGGCGGAGTTCGCCCTCGACCTCGAAAACGACCCGACGCGGCTCACCTATGGCGTCGGAACAGACCGGCGGATCGCGAGCTGGGCGGGGTTCGTCACGCCGGTCCTCCTCGTCCTCGCCTATGCGGCGATCAGCGTCCTCATCGACGACGAAGAGCTCTCGGGCGTCGCGAACGCGCTGCTGAACGCGGTTCCGGCCCTTCTCGGCGCGCTGATTTTCTACTGGGCGAAGGCGGAGCTTCGCTTCGAGCACGGCGCCGTCGTCCGCGTCCTCGGGCGCTTCCCGCCGAAGTTCAGAACCGAGACGCCCCTCTCCGCCTTCGAAGGCGTCGCCTGGTGGGTGGACGGGGACGCGCCGGAGGCCCACGGCCCCGCCTCGCGCTTCGCCCACGTTCTGGAGCTGCGCCACCGGGAGGATGGACGGTCGGTCCCGATCTTCCGTCGCGTCGGCGGCCCGCGGCCTCTCTCCGAACACGCCGCCTACGCCGGGTATTTCGGGCTCCCGGCCCTCGCCCCGCCCGTCGGCCGCATCGCGAGCCACCCTTTCGGACCGGCCGATCTCGCCCGCCGCGACTGGGCGCAGGACGCGCCGTCGCCCGCTCCGTCGCCGGACCGGCTGGTCGAGACCGACGAGACACAGGAGGCGACGGCCATCACCTTCCCGTTCCGGCCGCCCGGCTGGCTCAATGAATGGACCATCGGCGGGCTCGCCCTAGCCATGCTGCCGGTGCTGCTGCTCGTTTTCCAGCTGATCGACGGCGAGACGGCGAGCGACGTTTACGAGCGGCTCACGCGGTCGCCCATCGGGTTCGTCGTCTTCTGGGTCGTCGTGGCCGGGATGATCGCCCCGTTCTGGATCGGGGTCGCCCTCACCCGGCCGATGAGCCGGCGCCGCGTTCGGGTCGCGGTGAACGCCGTCGGCCTCGACACGCAGGGCGCCGCCACCGGCGAGAGCTGGCTCATCGCCCATGATTCCATTCTCGAGGTGGTGGAGGGCCGGAAGTCGTCCCAGTGGACCTGGCGGGACGGCGCCCACGCCCTCTTCGCGGTCGGAGAGACGGACGCCGCGCCCGTCGCCTACCGGCTCGACGCGCGCACGAAGTCCGAACTCGCCGCCGCCCTCGCCGACGCCGTGCAGCGCTGGCGGACGCGGGCGCCCCGGCCGCTGGAGCGGGACGCGCTGGAGCCCGGCCCTGACGAAGACGCGATCACGGCGGAGAACGCTTTACCCACCGGGCGGCCGGGCTATCTTCGCGCTCTCATGACCGGACGCCGCCCCCGCCCCTGATGACGCAGTTCCTGCCCCTTCTTCACCGGATCCTCGGGTCGGTGTCGCTCGCCTTCGGGCTGGTGCTCCTTCCCCTGCCGATCCCCCTCGGCCTGCCGCTCCTCGTCGTCGGCCTCGCCCTCTGGGCGCCCTATCTGCCGTTCGTACAGGAATGGGTGCGCTCCCTGCGGCGCAAATACCCCAACCTCAACGCCCAGCTTCTGCGCTATCGGGAAAAAGTCCCGCCCGTCATCCGCACGACGATCGACAAGACGCACCCTTAGGAG
>JBCBJX010000018.1:0-39950 GCA_038522735.1 Pseudomonadota bacterium | reverse complement strand
CCCAGCCCTCCGCCCACGCCGTTTCAGTGATATAGGTCTCCACCGCGCCGATGGTCACCGTGCCGTGGCCGGACTGTTCAATGACGCACGAGCCCTCGCAGAGCCGGTCCTGGGGGCAGATGCGCCCGCACACCTCGGGCATGGCGTTGGTCGCGGAGGAGACGGCGTAAGCGGACTGCATGTCGCCCTCGGCGACGAGGCGCAGCCAGTCGGGGATATTGTTCTGCAGGGGACAATGGTTCTGGCAGAACGGCACGCCGCACTGGGAGCAGCGGGCCGCCTGCTCGGCCGCCTTCTCCGCCGAGTACGCCGCATAGATCTCGTGAAAGTCGTCCGCACGATCGCCGGCGGAGCGCTTTTCAGGCGTCTCGCGGTCGCGGGTGGTGAATTTCAGCATTCGGTCGGTCACGGGCCGGATCCTTCGAGCGCGGCGCTGCAGCATAAAGCGCCCGGCGATCGCACAAAACCCGAAACGGGTGCAATCTTTCCTGACAGGTGCGAGTATTGGCAGATTCCACCAAAATCCTTGCATGTCAGCGGCTGACGGGCGATCGGCCGCATGGCGGGATAGGTCTCTTCGCAGCCGCACGCCGGCGTCGGAGCGACTGACATCGATCTGTTATCATCGGTCGTTAGGCGAATAATGAGATTTGCGAGGGGACGACCATGACGACTTTCAAGACGACGCGCCGCGGGGCGCTCGCCGGAACCGCGGCTCTGAGCGCGGCCGCCTGCGCCGGGGCGCCCTATCGCGAGGCCTTCGTCGTCAAAATCCCGCAGCGGAACAACGTGTTCGCCCACGGCGTCGCTTCCGGCGATCCGGCGGCCGACAGCGTCGTCCTCTGGACCCGGGCGAGCGTTTCGGCCCTCGGCGCCGTCCCGGTAACCTGGGAGGTGGCGGAGGACGCCGAGTTCACGAAGCCCGTCGCCCGCGGCGTTTACGAGACGTCGGCGGCGCGGGACTACACGGTGAAGGTCGTCGCCGAAGGCCTCGCGCCCGGAACGACCTATTATTACCGCTTCCGCACGGGCGACGCCGTCTCGCCTTCGGGCCGGACGCGAACCCTGCCCGAGGGATCCGTCGAGCAGCTGAAGTTCGCCGTCATGTCGTGCTCGAACTATCCGTTCGGGTACTTCAACGCCTACGACCATATCGCCCGCCGCACGGATCTGAACGCGGTGATTCACCTTGGCGACTACATCTACGAGTACGGGCCGGACGGGTACGGCGCGGAAGTCGGAAAACGCCTCGGCCGGGAACACAACCCGCCGAAGGAGATCATCACGCTGGAAGATTATCGCCTCCGCCACGCCCAGTACAAATCGGACGCCGGCTCCCAGGCCATGCTCGCCGCCCACCCGCTGATCGCGCTCTGGGACGACCATGAGACGGCGAACAATACATGGGCGGACGGCGCGGAGAACCACGACCCCGGCGAGGGCGAAGGCCCGTGGCGTGATCGCCTCGCCGCCGCGATGCAGGCCTACTACGAATGGATGCCGGTGCGCGATCCGCGTCCCGGCAAGACCCGTCAGGATCTCTATCGCGCCTTCGAGTTCGGCGACCTCATGACGCTCGCGACCATCGAGACGCGCCTCACCGCCCGCTCTCTGCAGCTCGAATACGCGGACATTGTCCCGACCCTGAAGACCCCTGAAGACATTGAAAACTTCCGGAAGAGCATCCTCGGCGCCGAGGACCGGATGATGATCGGCGCGGAACAGGAGCGTTATCTTTCAAACGCGCTCTCGAAATCCGTCGAGCAGGGCAAGACGTGGCGGATGGTCGGCAACCAGATCATCATGGCGCAGGTCCTCGCCGCCGACCTCTCGCCTTACATTGATGAAGAGGCGATGCTGGAAATCGAAAAGGACTGGGACGGCATCCGGGCCT
This sequence comes from Pseudomonadota bacterium, assembly GCA_038522735.1. GTDB lineage: Bacteria > Pseudomonadota > Alphaproteobacteria > Caulobacterales > Parvularculaceae > JBCBJX01. The sequence continues at coordinate 38,056 of JBCBJX010000018.1, read as the reverse complement.
TCGTCGAGTTCTCCAAGCTCGGACTTCCGCTCAATCTTGATGCGTGGGACGGCTATCCGGCGGCGCGCGAGCGTTTCTACGATATGGCGCGGACCGCCGGCGCGAGCGACCTCCTCGTCGTTACGGGCGACACCCACACGTGGTGGGCGAACGATCTTGCGACAGAGGCCGGCGACAGCATGGGGATCGAGTTCGGAACGTCCGCGGTTTCCTCCCCCGGCGCAGGGTCGTTCCTCGGCGAGCGGTCGAAAGACCTCGCCCGCCTCATCAACCGCGATAACGAATCCGTCCGATATTATTCCGGCGACACCCGCGGCTATATCGCCCTGACGCTCGACGCGGACGGGCGCGGTTCAGCGGACTTCGTCGCTCTCTCGACCGTCGAAAGCCCCGAATACGAGGCCTACGTCCTTGCGTCCTTCGGCTTCAGGAAAGCGAACGGCACGATCGAATTCGACCGTATCCGGCATGTCCCCGTCGAGGATGAGGCGCTCTTCAAATACGACTTCGTCAATGACGGCGGCCCGGGCTTCTGGGGCAAGATCGGGCTGGCGCTCTGATAACAGAAAAAGCCCCTCTCCCACGGGAGAGGGGTTGGGGTGCGGGGAACGTCAGCGTCCGCCCTTACAGAACTTGGTTTGTCGTGCTGGCGTCTTGTGGTCCGCAAACGTCCTGGCGGAGGTGAGATCGCACCCCCTCACCCCCGGCCCCTCTCCCGGGGGAGAGGGGTGAAGCGGTTTACGCGACCTCGAACAGCCCCGCCGCGCCCATGCCGCCGCCGACGCACATGGTGCAGACGACGTATTTGACGCCCCGGCGCTTGCCCTCGATGAGGGCGTGGCCGACCATCCGCGCGCCGGACATGCCGTAAGGGTGGCCGATGGAGATGGCGCCGCCGTTCACATTCAGGTTTTCGTCGGGGATGCCGAGCTTGTCGCGGCAATAAAGAACCTGGACGGCGAAAGCCTCGTTCAGCTCCCACAGGCCAATATCGTCCATCTTGAGGCCGTTCTTCTCAAGAAGTTTGGGCACGGCGTAAACGGGGCCGATGCCCATTTCGTCCGGCTCTAGACCGGCGACCGCCATGCCGCGATAAATGCCGAGGGGCTGAAGCCCGCGCTGCTCGGCGAGCTTCGCCTCCATCACCACCGCTGCCGAGGCGCCGTCGGAGAGCTGCGAGGCGTTGCCGGCGGTGATGTATTTGCCTTCCTTCACCTGCTGGCCGCCCTGGAAGACGAGCTTCAGGCCCGCGAGGCTTTCCGCTGTCGTACCCGGACGGTTGCCTTCGTCTTTCTCGAGCGTCGTCTCGACATCGGAGACCTCGCCCGTCTCCTTGTTCATGAATTTCATGACCGAGGGGAGCGGCACGATCTCGTCGTCGAACTTGCCCGCCTCCTGGGCGGCGTGGGTGCGCGCCTGCGACTGGGCGGCGTATTCGTCCTGCGCCTCCTTGGAGACGCCGTAGCGCTCGGCGACGATCTCGGCGGTCTCGATCATCGCCATGTAGAGGGACGGCTTGTTCGCGAGGATCCACGGGTCGGGGTTCACGAACATTTTGTCCGTCTGGTTCATGGAGATACTTTCGCCGCCGCCGCCGACGACCACGTCCATGCCGTCCGAAATCACCTGCTTGGCGGCGGTCGCGATCGCCATCATGCCGGACGCGCACTGACGGTCGATGGACTGTCCGGAGACGGTCACCGGCAGGCCGCCGCGCACGAGCGCCTGACGGGCGTGGTTCTGGAAGGCTGTGCCCTGCTGAAGCGCGGCGCCGAAAACGACGTCCTCGACCTCGGCCGGATCGACCTTGGCGCGCTCGACGGCGTTTTTGATCGCATGGCCGCCAAGCGTCGGCGTCGGCGTGTTGTTGAACGCGCCGCGATAGGCCTTGCCGATCGGCGTGCGTGCGGTGGAGACGATGACGGCTTCTCTCATGGCGCTTTTCCTTTGGTTAGAGCGCTGAAAAACGGGATTAGCGGCGGGTCATGGCCTTGCCGTAGGCTTCGCTCGCCTTGCCGAAGAAATTGACCGACTGGCCGGCGCCCGACTGGTGCTCGTGCACCGTGGTGCGGTCGTCGATTTTCTCGAACAGCGCGGCGACGTTTTCCGGCGTCTGTTCGTCGGTTTTGAGATAGGCGCCGTCCGTCTGTACGATGACGGTGCGCGCGTAGCCGCCGGCGCCGGCGTCGAGGATGAAGCGGTTCGGGCCGTCATCGGAGACGAGCCAGACGAGACCGGCGGTGACGGCTTCGGGCGTCAGCAGGTCGGCGGCCTCCTCATTGAACCCGAGATCCTCGGTCATGCGCGTGAGCGCGACGGGCGACAGAGCGTTGACGCGGATGTTGTACTTCGCGCCTTCGAGCACCAGCGTGTTCATGAGGCCGACGACGCCAAGCTTCGCCGCGCCGTAATTCGACTGGCCGAAATTGCCGTAGAGGCCGGAGGACGAGGTCGTCACTACGATGCAGCCCGCCGCCTGATCGCGCATGATCGGCCAGACGGCCTTGGTGCAGTTCACGGTCCCCATGAGGTGCACGTCGACGACCAGCTGAAAGTCCGAAAGCTCCATCTTCGCGAAGCTCTTGTCCCGGAGAATGCCGGCGTTGTTGACGAGAATGTCGACCCGGCCCCAGGCGTCCATCGCCTGTTTCACCATCGCTTCGACCTCGTCGGATTTCGTCACGTTCGCGCCGTTGGCGATCGCCTCGCCGCCGCTGGCCGTGATCTCCTCGACCACGGTCTCCGCCGCCGAGAGCGACCCGCCCGTGCCGTCGCGCGCCCCGCCGAGATCGTTGACGACGACCTTCGCGCCGCGCGCGGCGAGCGCGAGGGCGTGAGATTTGCCGAGGCCGTTGCCGGCGCCGGTGATGATTGCGACTTTGCCGTCGAAGCGGATGTCGGACATCTCGAACCTCTTGTTACTGAACGTATTGAAGCGTGAGCCACTCGGCGATCAAGGCCGGTTTCTCGACGCCCTCGATCTCCACCGTGACTTCATAGGTGAGCTGAAACTGGCCGGGATTGCGCTCTTTCACGTCCTTCAGGACGAACCGGCCGCGGATGTTCTTGCCCGCAGGCACGGGCTGCATGAAGCGCACTTTTTCAAAGCCGTAATTGACCCCCATGGCGACGTTTTCGAGGCGGATGGACGTCCCCGCACCGAGGGCCGACAGCATGGAGAGCGTCAGGAAGCCGTGGGCGATCGTCCCGCCGAAGGGCGTTTTCGCAGCCGCCTCCGGGTCGATATGGATGAACTGGTGGTCCTCGGTCACGTCGGCGAAGACGTTGATCCGCTCCTGATCGATCGTCTTCCATTCGGAGACGCCGACCTCCTTGCCGACCCAGTTCTGAATTTCGCTCGCGGGAACGACGGGCATGTCGAAACTCCTCAATAGCCGCGGAGCGCTGCGAGGCGATCCGCATGGAAATTGGCGTCGCCGAACATCTCCTGGGCGACGCGGATGCGCTTCATGAAGAAGCCGATATCGTATTCGTCCGTCATGCCGACGCCGCCGTGCATCTGCACGCCTTCCTGGCTCGCGAGCCTGGCGACGGCGCCCGCCTTGGCTTTCGCGAGTGCGACGGTCGGACCCGCGAAGTCAAAATTCTCGTCGAGATCCTGCAGGGCTTTCAACACCGCCGACTTCACAAGTTCGATCTCGGAATACAGGTGCGCCGCGCGGTGCTGCAGGGCCTGGAAGGCGCCGATGGGCGTTGCGAACTGCTTGCGGTCCTTGAGGTACTGAACGGTCGTCTCGAAGGCCTGCTGCGCCGAGCCCGAGAGCTCCGCCGCGAGCCCGGCGCGGCCGGCGTTCAACACGCCCTCCAGCTTGCCGAAGCCCGCATCGACCTCGCCGAGCACCTCGTCGCCGGTCACCTCGACGCCGTCGAAGTCGATGCGCGCGGAATTGCGGCTATCGACCATGATCGTGCGCTCGATCGAGACGCCTTTCGCGTTCGTCGGCACGAGGAAGAGCGTCAGCCCCGCCTCCTCCCCCGGCGCGCCGGCGGTGCGCGCAGCGACGATCACGTGATCGGCGACATGGCCGTCGGCGACGAAGGTTTTCGAGCCCGATAGTCTGAAGCCGTTGCCGGAGCGCTCGGCGCGCATGGCCGTCTTTTCCGGCCCGTGCTTGCGGCCTTCGTCGACGGCGACGGCGTAAAGCGCCTCCCCCGCGGCGATTTTGGGCAGGTGCTCGGATTTCTGGGCGTCGCTCCCGGCCTTGTTCAGCGCCGTCGCGCCGAGAACGGCCGTGGAGAGAAACGGCGAGGCCGTCAGGGTACGGCCCATCTCTTCGGCGATGAGGCCGGCGCCGATGAAGCCGAACTCCGACCCGCCATGGGCTTCGGGCACGAGGATCCCCGCCCAGCCCATCTCCGCCATCTCGCGCCACTGGCCGCGGTCGAAGCCGGTCTCGTCGCGGCTGTCGCGCAGCTTCCGAAGCTGGGCGATCGGCGCATTGTCCGCCAGCCAGCCATGGGCGGCGTCGCGCAGCATCTCCTGTTCTTCGTTGAGGACGAGGGGCATCGCGGTCTCTCCTGCAGGTGTGGGCGCACCAAAGCCGAGCCGGCCCCGCGGGGAAAGGGTTTGATGCAGTTGCGAACCGCCCGCGCTCGACTTCCCGCGGCTTGACCGCGGGACCCATGGAACTCCAAGCGCAACCCGCACCGAGCGCCGCGGCCGAGGCGCCATGGGCCCCGCGGTCAAGCCGCGGGGAGCCGTGGGTGAGATCAAGCCCCCGGCAGCTCCAGCACCCGCTTGGCGATGATGTTGAGCATCACCTCGGACGTGCCGCCCTCGATGGAGTTCGCTTTCGTACGCAGCCAGCCAGAGGCCAGCTGGCCGTCTTTCGAGCGCTCGCCCTCCCATTCGAGGGCTTCGGAGCCGCCGGAATCCATCATCAGCTCATAACGGCGCTTGTTCAGCTCGGTACCGTAATACTTAAGCATGGAGGACTTCGCGCCGACGCCCTGCCCGGCTTTGGCTTCGTCCTTCATGCGCTCCATGGTCAGCATGAAGGCCCAGCCGTCGAGATCGGCTTCAGCGATGCGGGTGCGGAGCATCTTGTCTTCCAGCTGACCGTCGACGAGACCGAGCTGCTGCGCCGCCACCTCGCCGACCGCGCGCCCGCCGAGGAGACCGCCGCCCCCGCCGCCGATCATCTCCCGCTCGTGGGTGAGCAGATATTTGGCGATGGTCCAGCCTTTGTTCAGCTCGCCGACCAGGTTCTCCTTCGGCGCCTTCACATCGTCGAAGAACGTCTCGCAGAAGGGCGACTTGCCGGAGATGAGGCGGATCGGCTTCGTCGAGACGCCCGGCGTCTCCATGTCGAAGAGGACGAAGGAGATGCCCTCATGCTTCGTCGTCGGATCCGTCCGCACCAGGCAGAAGATCCAGTCGGCCTTGTCGGCGTAGGAGGTCCACACCTTCTGGCCGTTGATGAGGAAATGGTCGCCCTTGTCCTCGGCTTTGGTCGCGAGGCTCGCAAGGTCGGAGCCGGCGTTCGGTTCGGAATACCCCTGGCACCAGCGGATCTCGCCGCGGGCGATTTTCGGCAGGTGCTCTTTTTTCTGCTCTTCATTGCCGAACTTCAGAAGCGCCGGGCCGAGCATCCAGATGCCGAAGCTTTCAAGAGGCGAGCGCGCGCCGATGCGCTTCATCTCGGCTTTGAGAACCTTCGCCTCTTCCTTGGAGAGCCCGCCGCCGCCGTACTCCGCCGGCCACTCCGGCACGGTCCAGCCCTTCGCCGCCATCCGCTCCAGCCAGACTTTCTGGGCGTCCGAGGTGAACTCCCATTTGCGCCCGCCCCAGCAGATATCGCCCTCGCCCTGCAGCGGATCACGCATCTCCTCGGGACAATTGGCTTCAAGCCAGGCGCGGGTTTCAGCGCGGAAGGTGTCGAGATCGGCCATGGGGGACTCCTGTCGGTTTGGGCGTAGAATCTGCTACCTCATTTCTCTGGACAAGCGGGTAGTGCAGCGACTTACTTCAATCTGCAATCAATCTCCCTGCGCAAAAACATAAGCACTGGATCTAACACGTGAAAATTGAGTCATTGTATATCTCGAACCTGCGTGGAATACGAGAGATCAAACTCGAAGAACTGGGCACAACTGTAATTGTTGCCGGCCAAAATGGTTCGGGGAAATCGTGCATCCTTGACGCAATAAGACTGTTATCTTCTGCATACGGTGGGTATCAAGCCAACGCTTTTGAGCAATGGCTTGGCGAGTTTCAAATTCGAATTGATCAATTTCAAAGAGTTGATAAAAACTTATTCAACGATCCAGAAAAACCGATGAATATAGAAGCCAAATTTCGAATTCACGAAAATGAAAAAGAGTATATTCTATCTAACTTTAATGATCTTATGAAAAACGAATGGGGTGCCTACGGAAACTATCTCAAAAGTGAAAACCAAATAGAAAAAGATAAAGAGATACGAAGAAGAATTACCGAACGCAGGCCAATAGTATAAAAAGAGCTATCTAATGAATTTTTGAATGGAAGCCTTACAATATTGCCAAATGGAGAAATTAAACGGTCGGATTGCCATTCTTTGGAAATAATACTTCTTACGTACAGACCTAATCTAATAGGAGTTATAGACTTTCACGGTCCACAGCGATCTTACTCTAGAGAAAATATTTCCAGCGTAAACCTAAATCTCAGAACAGATGGATCACAGCTCAGACAAAGCGCGATTTATAATTATAATAGTAAATACACAAACGTCAAAAGCGAAATGGCAGCTGCCTATGTTAAAGATATTTTAGCTGAGAAGGCTGGGGTTGAATTCCCAGAAAATAGCGATTTAGATAGTACGTTGGACGAACTATTTTCTACATTTTTCCCTGACAAAAAGTTCCTCGGGCCGCGACCACAAAAAGACGGAAGCCTTAGATTTCCTGTAGAAATCTCTGAGGTGGGCACTCATGATTTGGATGAACTTAGTTCTGGAGAAAAAGAGATTATATATGGATATCTTCGAATTAGAAATTCGGCACCGCGATATTCTGTTATACTTCTTGATGAACCAGAGCTTCATTTAAATCCAAGGCTTATACGTGAATTGCCAAACTTCTATCATAAAAAACTTGGTTTGGCTTCCAATAATCAAGTTTGGCTAGTTACACATTCGGTTGCACTTCTTCGGCGAACAGTAAAAAGTACTGAATATTCAGTTTATCATATGCTCCCGTGTAATCAAATAAAAGAGAATGAACCGCAAATAAAACAGTTACAATTAAATGCCGACTTGGAAAATGCCTTGATTGATCTCGTTGGGGATCTTGCATCTTTCCACCCGAGCGGAAAGACAATACTTTTAGAAGGCGGAGGTGATAGTGAATTTGACAAAATGATGGTCTCTCGTCTTTTCCCAGAAGTTTTGTCTGTAGGAAATCTAATTCCTAGCGGAAATAAAATGAAAGCAATGTCATTATTAGAAGTTCTGGAGAATGCTTCAGAAACCGAAAAAGTACCTTTCCAATTTTATGCTATTACAGATCTTGACCGCGACGATAAAACAAGTTCGTCAGTCCGGTGGTTTACTTGGGGGGTATACCATATCGAAAACTTCTTATTGGAGGAAAAATATATTCACAAAGCTCTGACTGATATCAATATCAATTCTTTTAAAAGCGATTATGAAGTTCAACAGGCCCTGAAAAGTTCGGCCCGAAAATCCATTGAGTTAAGCGTTCGCTCTGAGCTATCGAAGTTCGCCCATCGTGAAATCCAAGCGAAAGTTAATACGCGCATTTCTGGTGATTCGGAAGATTTTGCAGGAGAATTACACGACTCCATTTCTAATATGACAAAGGATTTATTACAGCAAAAAGATGAAAGATTTTCCTTGGCGAACCTTCGTGCTCAAGAAGAAAAAATTCGTGAAAGCTTTACGTCTGCACTTCTGAGTGAAGATTGGAAGAAAACTTTCCGGGGGCGCGACGTATTACGTCAGTTTGTTAGCGAACATTTGGATATTAAGTATGACGTGTTTTGTAATTTGATTATAGCGAGAATGAAGGATGATGAATTTCAGCCGGCTGGCATGAAGGAGATCATCACTAGAATTATTCAAGATGGTTAGGGAGCAGGCCCGCCAACACCCCCCGCATCGCCTCCGGCACCTGCACCGGCCGCCGGGTCTCCGCGTCCACATAAACATGCGTGAACCTCCCCTCGGCGGCGGCTTCGTCTGCGCCCTCGCCGAAGATGGCGAGTTCGTAGGTGACGGAGGAATTCCCCAACCGGGCGACGCGGACGCCTGCGGTCAGCGTCTCCGGGAAGGAGAGCGGGGCGTGGTAGCGGCAGGAGGTTTCGACGACGAGGCCGATGACCTCGCTCGTTTTCGGGTCGAGGACGCCGTTCTCGATCAGGAAGGCGTTCACCGCCGTATCGAAGAAGGCGTAATAGGCGACGTTGTTGACGTGTCCGTAGACGTCGTTGTCGGCCCAGCGGGTGGGGACGGGGCGCAGGTGCGGGTAGTCCGCGCGGCGGCTGCGGGGCGGTTTTTCGGTCATGCTCCACACCCCTCTCCCGAGGGGAGAGGGGTCGGGGGTGAGGGGGAGCGATCCGTCCGCGCCGGATAACGGCTGCGTACGGCGCCAGTTCCGTTCCGCCTCTCCCGATTTGAATTCGACATCGCGTCCCCTCACCCTCGGTCCCTCTCCCCTCGGGAGAGGGATGAGTTTTGTCAGCCCGCTTTCCAGTGCGGTTCGTTTGCGAGGGCGACCTGACGCGTCGTCAGCTTGTCGATCTTGCCGGTGCCGACGCGGGGGAGCTGTTCCGGGGCGATCCAGACGACTTCCGGCGCCTTGAACTTCGCGAGGTGTTTGAGAGCCGTTTCGCGCACCGAGGCGGGATCGACCGCGCAGCCGGGCTTCGGGACGACGATCGCGCCGACGATTTCGCCGAGGACGTCGTCGGGCACGGAGATGACCGCGACTTCAGCGATGTTTTCATCCGAGTAGATCGCATTTTCGACTTCGAGGGCCGAAATATTCTCTCCGCCGCGGATGATGATGTCTTTGTAGCGCCCTTCGACATAGAGGTACCCTTCCTCGTCGAAGCGGCCCATATCGCCGGTGCGGAACCATCCGTCCTCGGCGAAGGCGTCGGCGGTGGCCTCCGGTTTGTTAAGGTATTCGCGGAAGTTCGCGGGCGAGCGGATCCAGATCTCGCCCTTCTCGCCCGCGGGCATTTCTTTCCCTTCATTGACGATCTTGATGTCCGTCAGGGGCGGGACGATCTTGCCCGTGGAGTCCGGCCGCTCGCGATACTCCGCGCGGCCGATGACGGCGCCGAGGGCGTTGGTCTCCGTCAGGCCGTAGCCGGAGGAAGGATGGGCGCCTGGGAACGCCTTGGCGATCCGCTCCACATGCTCCGGCGGTCGTTTCGCGCCGCCCGACCCGATATCGATGAGGTGCGGCAGTCGCCGATCGCCGATATGGTTCGCAAGCTCCAGCGACTGGGTCGGCACGCCGACGAAGTTGGAAAGCTGTTCTTTGTCCAGGAGCTCGATCGCTTCTTCCACGTCCCATTTGTACATCATCACGATCTTCCGCCCCGCGACCATCGACAGCATGAAATGCGAGTGGGAGGCGGTGACGTGGAAAAGCGGGATGCCCATGAGGACGCCCGGCGTGTCGCCGAACATGTCGCCGTCGATGAACTTCATCGACTCCGCAAGCAGCGCCCAGGACATGATGGTGGAGAGCGCGCTCCGGTGAGTGAGAACGACGCCCTTCGGATGACCTGTCGAGCCCGAGGTGTACGAGATGCAGAAGTCTGCATCCGGATCGATCGGGTTCGTCGGCGCGTCGACGGACTTGCCCTCGATCAGTCGCTCGAAGCGATGGTCAGCGCCCTCGCCCGTTTCCCGCGCGAGAATGAGCGTGAGACCATGCTTCTCCTTCAGCGGCTTCAGCGCCTCCATGCGCCTGGCGTCGCAGACGATGACGTTCGCATCGCAGTCGCCGAGGGCGTAGTCGAACTCCTCCGTGCCCCACCAGGCGTTGAGGGGCACGACGACCGCCCCCATGGAGATCGCGCCGATATAGGCGAAGCACCATTCGGGGTAATTCCGCATGGCGATGCCGACCTTGTCGCCCGGCTTCACGCCGAGATCGTCGATGAGGGCGTGAGCGAAGCGGTTCCCGTTGGCCACCGTCTCCATGAAGGAGTAGCGTTCGTCCGCATAGACGATGAAGTCCTTGTCGCCGTGCAGGGCGGCGAAGCCGAAGAGATCGCGCAGGGAGGGCGGCGCGTTCTTGAAGACCCGATAGGTCAGCCCGCGGATCTCCGCTTCGCCCACTTCGAACAGGGGGTTCGTCGCCTTCACGTGGGCGATCGCCGCTTCGCGGTCAGTGAAACTCTGGGCGGCGTCGGCCATGGCGTGCGGTCCTCCTTCGACATCCGTGGAAACGCCTGTTTTCCGGCGCTTTTCTCTGGTCTAGCGGGCTGAGGCGGCCGGGGGAAGCAGAAGCCGCCGCCGGCTGGGCGGTCAGCCCTCCTCTCCGATCGAGGCGGGCGCCCGATAGCGGTGAAACCCTTGAAAGGCTTGAACGTTTTTCGCCGGCGCGAGCGGAAAGATCGGCCGGCCCTGGCTCGCAGCGCCGTCAATGGGGACGTTCGCGCCCGAGACGAACGCCGCCCCGTCGGAGAGGAGGAAACAGATGACGGCGGAGACTTCCGCCTCCGTGGCGAGGCGTTTGAGCGGCACGTGCTTCTTCAGCTCAGGCAGCATCGCTTTGGTGAACTCATCCTCATACGTGTCGAGGCCGGAGGACGCGATCCAGCCCGGAGCGACGGCGTTCACCCTGACGCCGGACGCCGCCCACTCCACCGCGGCGGTCTTCGTGAAATTGTCCATGCCGGCGCGGGCGGCGCCGGAATGCCCCATGCCGGCCATGCCGTCCCAGAAGTCCGCCGTGACGTTCACCACCGCGCCGCCGTTCTCCTTCATGTGCTGGGTGAAGCACTCCCGCGCCACAAGAAACCCGCCGACGAGGTTCGTCCTCACCACCGTCTCGAAGCCCTTCTGGGTGATGCCTTCGAGGAGCGCCGGGTACTGACCGCCGGCGTTGTTGACGAGCCCGTGGATCGCGCCTTCGCGCGCGAGGATCCGCGAGACGGCGGCCCGCACCGCCTCCTCCTCGCGGATGTCGAAGGCCTCCGTTGAGACGGCGCCCCCGTCCTCGGCGATCTCCGCAGCGACGGCGTCGAGCTTCTCCTGTTTGCGTCCCGTAATGACGACTTTGGCGCCGAGGCTCGCGAGCTCATGGGCGACGCACCGCCCGATGCCCGAGCCGGCGCCGGTGACGACGACGACACGGCCCTCGAAGCAGCCTGCACGAAGGATCGATTGGTACTGGTCGGTCACTTTCTTCTCCCGCTCAATCTTCGTCCTGAGGAGCGGCCGCGGGCCGCGTCGCGAAGGACGAGCCGCAAGAACTGCTCTCGCCGCCGTCCTTCGCGACGCCCGCTTCGCGGGCTCCTCAGGACGAAGACAGTTTGTGTTCGCACCTCACCGCCTGCAGATACGTCTCCCGGATCGCGTCCCAGTCCTGCAGCACCTTCTCCACCTCGCGCTCGTCGCGCACCAGTGCGTCGTGGACGAGAAGCCCGCTCATCAGGCAGCGCGAAATCGCGACGATGGACGAAATGCGGCTGTCGTCGGCGCCCGCCTCGCGGAAGAGGCGCACCAGCTCCGCCTCGTTCACATCATGCCAGTCGCGCAAGGTTCCGGCGATGCGGGCGTGCAGGTCTTTGTGGGTGCGGGCGGCGGTGAGGATCTCAAGAAGCGCGGCGTACTCGTCCGTACGGAACTGTTCTTTCCAGGAGCGCATGGTGAGACTTTGAAGACCCGCATCGCCCGCGCCCGCCATCATCCGCGCCCAGCGCACCGCACGCCCGAAAAGGTGTTCGGCCACCGCCGCCATCAGGTCCGTCTTGGTTGGAAAATGATGCAGCAGCGCGCCCTGGCTCACATCGGCCCGCTCCACCACGCGCTTGATGGAGGTGCGGTCGTAACCGAGTTCAGCGAGGGACGCGATCGCCGCCGACCGCACCCGCCGCTTCATGTCCTGGCTCTTTTGCTGCTGTCTCGACAGCTCCGTCGTCGCCATTCGCGCCTCGTCTGATTTTCGTTGACGCTAGCGCTCCCGGCCCGTACCGTAAAGAAAAACCGTATGAACGGTTGGTTTCTGGAGGAAGCGCCCGCCGACATCCCGAGGCGGGCATGGCGGAGCGCGGCGTGGCGGCGATCGAGACCCGGATCGACAGAACATCCGAGACGTTCGCCGCCAACCGCGCGGCGCATCTGGAGAAGATCGCCTCATTCCGGGCGTTCGAAGAAAAAATCCGGGCGAACTCGGCGCGAGCGAAGCCGAAGTTTGAGAAACGCGGGCAGCTTTTGCCGCGCGAGCGCCTCGCCCTCCTCCTCGATCGCGGCGCGCCGTTTCTGCCGATTTCGTCCCTGTGCGGTCTTCAGATGCACGACGACGACGGGGAGGACAACGCCTCCGGCGGCGGCGGGATCTCCGGGATCGGCTATGTCTCCGGTGTGCGCTGCGTCGTCACCGCGAGCGACAGCGGCATAAAAGGCGGCGCCGCGACGCCCATGGGCGTCCACAAAGCCCTGCGCACCCAGAAGATCGCCCTCGAGAACAAGCTGCCCTTCGTGCAACTCATTGAAAGCGCGGGCGCGAACCTCTTCCGCCAGTCGGAAATGTTCGTGCCCGGCGGAGAGACCTTCGCGAACCTCGCCCGCCTCTCCGCAGCCGGCTGTCCCGTCGTCTCCGTCGTTCACGGATCCTCGACGGCGGGCGGGGCCTATCAGACAGGGCTTTCCGACTACGTCGTCGCCGTGCGCGGCCGCACGAAAGTCTTCCTCGCCGGCCCGCCGCTCCTGAAAGCCGCGACCGGCGAGATTGCGACGGACGAAGAACTCGGCGGCGCCGAAATGCACGTCCATACCGCGGGCACGGCCGATTACATGGCCGAGGACGACGCCGACGGCGTGCGCATCGCACGCGAGATCATGGCGTCCCTCGGCTGGCGGGACAGGACGCCCGCCGCGCCGTCGGGCCCTGAGCCGCTTTACGACGCGGAGGACCTCCTCGGCGTCGTCCCGCCCGATTACCGCACGCCCTATGATGCCCGCGAAATAATCGCCCGCATCGTCGACGCCTCGGAATGGGTGGAGTTCAAGGAAGGGTACGGCCCCGCGACGGTCACCGGCCACGCGAGCATCGGCGGCCATCCGGTCGGGATCATCACCAATAACGGGCCCATCGACCCGGATGGGGCGGCGAAGGCGGCCCAGTTCATCCAGCTCTGCTGCCAGACGGACGTTCCGGTCATCTTTCTACAGAACACCACGGGCTATTTGGTCGGTCGGGACGCCGAGCAGCGGGGGATCGTCAAGCACGGATCGAAAATGATCCAAGCGGTCACCAATATGACGGCGCCGAAGATCACCCTGCATATCGGCGCCTCGTTCGGCGCCGGAAACTACGGCATGTGCGGGCGCGCCTTCGGCCCCCGCTTCGTCTTCGCCTGGCCGAACAACCGCATTTCGGTCATGGGCGGCGAACAGGCGGCGAAGACCATGCGCATCGTCGCGGAGGACGGCGCCGCCCGCAAAGGCGTCCCCCTCGACGAAAAAGGCCTCGACGACATGACCGCCATGGTGGTCGATCAGTACGACACCGAATCGACCGCCCTCTACGCCACCGCTCGCCTCTGGGACGACGGTCTCATCGACCCCCGCCACTCCCGACACGTCTTGAAATTCTCCCTGGATACGATCTGGGAAGCTGAAAACCGCACCTTGACGCCCAATTCGTTCGGCGTCGCGCGGATGTGAAGGATGGTTATGAAAACCCGGCCTTGCAGGATGAAACGTTCGGAACGGCCGCCGTCCTTCGCGACGCAAGGCTGCGCCTTGCTCCTCAGGACGAAGGTTGGCTCCACAAAGTACCGACTTCATCCTGAGGAGCCCGCGAAGCGGGCGTCGCGAAGGATTGCCGCACGAACGAAATTGAGCAGCGCACTTTCAGTCAGTCTTCGAGGAGCTCCCTGATGCAACTCACGCCCGAACATGACCAGCTTCGCGAGACGATGACCCGGTTCATCGAAAGCGACATTAATCCTTATGTGGACGACTGGGAGGAGGAGGGCATCTTCCCTGCCCATGAGCTCTTCAAGAAAATGGGCGGTCTCGGCCTCCTCGGCGTCACGAAGCCGGAGGAGTTCGGCGGCATGGGTCTCGACTGGACCTATGGCGCCGTGCTCGCCGAGGCCCTCGGCCATATTAACTGCGCAGGCGTTCCCATGGCGATCGGGGTGCAGACGGATATGGCGACGCCGGCGCTCGCGAAATTCGGTTCCGACGCCGTGCGAGAAGAGTTCCTGAAACCCTCCGTCTCCGGCGAGTACGTCGCCTGCCTCGGGGTCTCCGAGACGGGCGCCGGCTCCGACGTCGCCTCCATCAAGACGACCGCGCGCAAGGACGGCGATGATTACATCATCAACGGCGGCAAGATGTGGACGACCAACGGCGCCCAGGCCGACTGGATGTGCCTTCTCGCCAACACATCCGACGACCATCCCCACCGCAATAAAACGCTCATCGCCTTCCCCCTGCGCGAAAACGGCGAGCTGCGCGACGGGATCGAAATGGCGCGCACCCTGAAGAAGATGGGCAACCGCTCCTCCGACACGGCGCAGTTTTATTTTGACGAGGTGCGCGTGCCGCAGCGCTACCGGATCGGCGACGAGGGCGCGGGCTTCGTCTATCAGATGCTGCAGTTCCAGGAGGAGCGCCTCTGGGCCGCGATCTCCACGGTCGTCGGCATGAAGAAGACCATCGAACAGACGATCGAATACACCAAAGAGCGCAAGGCGTTCGGCAAATCGATCCTCGACAACCAGTCCGTCCACTTCCGCCTCGCCGAGCTCATGACCGAGGTCGAAATGCTCCGCGCCCTCTCCTGGGAGGCGGTAGAGAAAATGACCCGCGGCGAGGACGCGACCATGCAGGCCTCCATGGCGAAGCTGAAAGCCGGCCGCCTCCTGCGCGAAGTCGCCGACGGCTGCCTCCAATACTGGGGCGGCATGGGGTATATGGAGGAAACGCCGATCTCGCGAACCTTCCGGGATTCCCGCCTCGCCTCCATCGGCGGCGGCGCCGACGAGATCATGCTGAACATCATCTGCAAATACATGGGGACCCTCCCCAGCCGGAAGAACCATTGAGGCGACCATGACCGACCTTCCTGAGGCCGAAGGACTGAAGCACGAGATCGAAGACGGCGTCTTCCGTCTCTGGTTCGACCGGCCCGAGGCGAAAAACGCCCTCTCCAACGACATGGTAGAGGGCGTACAGAAGATCGCCCGCCTTTTGCCGGAGCGCGGCGACCTGCGCGCCGTGGTCCTGCGGGGCTCCGGCGGCGCCTTCTGCGCCGGGGCGGACCTCAAAACCTTCAGCCAGTCCTTCGCGACGCCCGCGCCGACGGACGGCTCGCCCGACCCGATCCTCGCCATGAACCGGGGCTTCGGGACCATGCTGCAGCTGCTCGACGCCATCCCGCAGACGCTCATCGTCGGCGTCGAAGGCCCGAGCTTCGGCGGGTCTCTCGGCATTATCTCCGTGTCCGACGTCGCTATCGCTGCGGCTGACGCGAAATTCGCGCTCTCGGAGACGAGCCTCGGCATTCCGCCGGCGCAGATCGGCCCCTACGTCGTTCGCCGCATCGGCCTGTCCCACGCCCGGCGCCTGTCGCTCACGGGCTCGCGCTTCGGCGCCGACGAGGCCCTGCGCGTCGGGTTCGTACACGAAGCGGTAGCCGACGCGACGGCTCTGGAAGGGAGCATCGAGGCGGCGCTCAAGGGCGTCTCCCGCTGCGCACCCGGCGCGAACGGCGTGACGAAAGAGCTTTTCACCCTCTCCGCCCACGCCATCGACGGCGCGATCCTCGACGAGGCGGCGGTGATGTTCCGCGATTGTCTGCGCGGGCCTGAGGCGGCCGAAGGCGTCGGCGCGTTCCTGGAAAAGCGCAAACCCTCCTGGACCGGAGAATAGCCCCGTGGCGCGGCGCATACAGACGATCCTCATCGCCAATCGCGGCGAGATCGCGCGCCGCGTGATGCGCACCGCCAAGCGGCTCGGCAAGCGCACCGTCGCCGTTTATTCCGATGCGGATCGAAATGCGCCTCATGTGCGAGACGCCGACGAGGCGGTCCATATCGGCGGTTCCGCGCCCGCTGACAGCTATCTGAAGATCGACGCCGTGATCGACGCCGCGCAACGGACGGGCGCCGACGCGATCCACCCGGGCTACGGCTTTCTCTCAGAGCTCGCCGACTTCGCCGAGGCCTGCGCCGAGGCGGGGATCGTCTTCATCGGCCCGAAGCCCGGCGCCGTCCGCGCCATGGGCGACAAGGCCGCGGCCAAGCGGCTGATGATCGAGGCGGGCGTTCCCTGCGTGCCAGGCTATCAGGGGAAGGAGCAGTCGGACGAGCGACTGATTTCAGAAGCCGACGCGATCGGCTTTCCGGTGATGGTCAAGGCGTCCGCCGGCGGCGGCGGGCGGGGCATGCGCCGGGTCGGCGCGGCGGCGGACCTGCCGGATGCGCTCAAGTCCGCCCGTTCCGAAGCGGAAAACGCCTTCGGCGACGGGCGTCTGATCCTCGAAAAGGCCGTCGATCGGGCCCGCCATATCGAGGTCCAGGTCTTTGGAGACGCCCACGGAAACCTTCTCCATTTCGGCGAACGGGAATGCTCCGTACAGCGTCGCCACCAGAAGGTGATCGAGGAGGCGCCCTCGCCCGTCCTGACGGAAGAAAAACGCGCGGAGATCTGCGCCGCCGCCGTCGCCGCCGCGCGCGCTGTCGATTATGAGAACGCCGGCACCGTTGAGTTCCTCTATGACGACGAAACCGGGGACTTCTATTTCCTCGAAATGAACACGCGACTACAGGTCGAGCATCCGGTAACGGAGGAAGTGACGGGCTTCGACCTCGTCGCCCTGCAGATCGCCGTCGCCGAAGGCGAGCCCCTGCCGATCGAGCAGGACGACATCGAGGCCGACGGCTCGTCGATCGAAGCCCGTCTCTATGCGGAGGACGCCGGCGCCGGCTTCCTGCCGCAGACCGGGCGGCTCCTCAACTGGCGCGCGCCGGAGATCGCCGATGTGCGCATCGACGCCGGCGTCGAGACGGGCTCGGAGGTTTCGGCGTTCTACGATCCCATGGTGGCGAAGGTGATCGCCTGTGGCGAGACCCGCGACGAGGCGCGCCGCGCGCTCCACCGGGCGCTTGGCGAGACCCGCGCCCTCGGCCTCACGACGAACACGGCGTATCTGCGTGCGATCCTCGACCACCCGACCTTCGCGGACGGCGCCGCCCTCACGCGCTTCCTCGGCGACGAGCACGAAGCGCTGACGGCGCGCCCGCCCGCTTCGCCGACGCTCCTCGCCTGCGCGGCTGCGGCGTTTCTCGATTTTGATCCGTCGAACCCGCTCTTCGGCTGGTCCGGCTACGGGGAGCAGCGCTTCGCGTTGAAGCTCGATATCGACGGCGAAGACATGACCGCCGCTGCGTCGCTCGACGGGCGGATGCTCAAGGTCGAGACCGACACGGGCGCGACGTCCCTGGCGCTGACGGAGATTTCTGCGGATCGCATCGCGTTCGATGAAAACGGCCGTTCCGGCGCCGCGGACATCGCCCGCGACGGCGCGGTTCTCTTCATCGACCTCGGCGAAGGGGCGCGCCGCGTCGAGGACCTCTCCCGCCGCGCGGCGGCGGGCGCGGCGGGCGGCGACGGCGTCGTGCGCGCGCCGATGGCGGGCGCCGTCATCGAAGTGCGCGTGGCGGAGGGCGATGCCGTGAAAAAAGGCGACGTACTGATCGTCATGGAAGCGATGAAAATGCAGCACCGGCTTGAGGCGCCGATCGACGGCGTCGTGGAGACGCTCGCGGTCGCCATCGGCGCCCAGACGAACATCAGAGACATAGTCGCGGTCGTGACGACCGCCGAATAAAGGAGGCTCGCACATGGCCGATAAAGTCCTCATCACCTGCTCGCTGACGGGCGTTCTGACGAACCCGGAGCAGCACCCTGTCCCGGTGACGCCCGACCAGATGGCGGCCGAAGCGAAGCGCGCCTTCGACGCGGGCGCGACCATCATGCACTGCCATTACCGGAACCAGACGCCGGGCCAGGGCCATCTGCCGAGCTGGGACCCCGCCGTCGCCAACGAGATCAACGCCGCCATCCGTGAGGCGTGCCCCGGCGTCATCATCAACGCCACCACCGGCGTCGTCGGCTCCGAGTACGGATATGTGCTCGATTATCTGCGCGCGACGAAGCCGGAAATGGCCGCCTGCAACGCCGGCTCCCTCAACTATCTGAAGACCCGCTCAAGCGGCGAATGGGCCTGGCCGCCCATGGTGTTCGACAATCCAGTCTCCAAGGTGACGGACTTCATCAACGTGATGAAAGAGATCGGCTGCACGCCGGAGTTCGAGTGCTTCGACATCGGCATCGTCCGGTCCGTCGGCATGTATATTGAGAACGGCATGACGTCCCATGCGGACTATAATTTCGTCATGGGCGTCGCCTCGGGCATGCCGGCGGATCCGGATCTTCTGCCGCTGCTCATCAAATACAAAAAAGACGGCATGCCCTGGCAGGCGACGGTGATCGGCCGCGCCGACGTCTGGGACGTCCACCGCAAGGCGGCCGAACTCGGCGGAAACCTCCGCACGGGTCTTGAAGACTGCTTCTACCTGCCGAACGGCGAAAAAGCGACCTCCAACGGCGAGATGATCGAAGGGCTGGCGGCCATCGCCCGCGAAGCCGGCTTGGAGATCGCGGGCCCGGAAGAAGCCCGCGGCATGGTGAAGGCCCTCGCGGCCTAGGCGTCGACGACGCGGCCGGAAACGGAGCGCGCCGCCGCCCCGTCGAAGGCATGCCTCCCGCCAGCAACGGAGGCGGAACATGCTCCTCGACGGAAAATCGATCATCATCACCGGCGCGAGCAGCGGCATCGGCCGCGCGGCGGCGCTCCTCTTCGCGCGGGAAGGCGCGCGCCTCGTCCTGGGCGCCCGGCGCAGGGCGCTTCTGGAGGAGGTCGCCTCGGAGATCCGGGCCGGCGGCGGCGTCGCGGCGATCCTCGCCGGAGACGTCGGCGATGAAACGTATGCGGCGGACCTTGTGGAGCTCGCGCACGCCGAGTACGGAGGCCTCGACGGCGCCTTCAATAACGCCGGGACGCTCGGCGAGACGGGACCCGTGGCCGACATGAGCGTCGAAACCTGGCACGCGGTTCTCAACGTCAATCTGACGAGCGCCTTTTTCGCGGCCAAGCATCAGGCGCCGGCGCTCGCACGGCGGGGCGGCGGATCGATCGTCTTTACAGGCACGTTCGTCGGTCACACTGTCGGCCTGCCCGGCATGGGCGCCTACGCCGCGAGCAAAGCCGGCCTCATCGGCCTCGCGCAGACCCTCGCCGTCGAATACAGAACGAAGAACGTCCGGGTGAACACGCTGCTGCCGGGCGGGACGCGCACCGCGATGGCCCCGAACGATCCGACAGCGCTCGACGCGATCGCCGACTTCCACGCCCTTAAGCGGATCGCAGAACCGGAGGAGATCGCCGCCGCGGCGCTTTACCTCCTCTCAGATCTCTCAAGCTTCATGACCGGATCGGCCATGACGGTGGACGGCGGCAACTCCATCGCGAAAGTCTGATCGCACGTCTCCGCCTGCGGGCTGCCGCGTCAGCGCCGTTCGTCCTAGGATCCGCCGCAACGATGAAAGGAGCGCCCTGATGAACCAGCACGGAAGGCCGGAAAGCGAAGCGGCGCTGAAGACGGCTTTCAAAGCCGCGATCCGATACTTGCGCGATTTCGACCGCAGCCCCGTCCCCGCGACGGCGAGCCAGCGGGAAATCCTCGCGCGGCTCCCGGACGCCGTTCCCGAAACCGGGGCGGCTGCGGAGGAGGTGGTCGCCGATCTTGTCGCCGCCGCGGAGGGCGGGATCCCGGCGACCCTCGGCGGGCGCTGGCTCGCCTATGTGATGGGCGGCGCCCACCCGGCCGGGATCGCGGCGGACTGGCTCTCGGCCGCCTGGGACGACGCGCCGGGCACGCCCCTCGCCTCGCCCTTCGGTTGCGCCGTCGATGCGCGCGTCGGCGAGTGGGTGAAGGCGCTGCTCGACCTGCCCGAAGAGTCGAGCTGCGGGATCGTCACCGGCACGACGGTCGGCAATTTCGTCGGCGTCGCCGCGGCGCGGAACGCCCTCCTCGCCCGCCATGGCTGGGATGTGGAGGCGGACGGCCTTTTCGGCGCGCCGGAGATCCGGGTGCTGATCGGCGCCGAGGCGCACCCGACGATGCTCGCAGGGCTCCGGTTCGCCGGCTTCGGCGCGCGTCGGGTCGTCTCCATCGAAACGGACGAGAACGGCGCGATGAAAGCGGACGCTTTCAAAGCGGCGCTCGACGCCCAGCCGGCGGACGCGCCCGTTCTCGTTTGCACCCAGGCCGGGCACATTCATACGGGCGCATTCGATCCGCTGGCGGAGATCGCGCCCCTCGCCCGCGAACGGGACGCCTGGGTGCATGTAGACGGCGCCTTCGGGCTCTGGGCGCGCGCGACGCCCTCGCTCCGGTATCTGACGGAAGGAATGGAGCTTGCGGACAGTTGGGCGACGGACGCCCACAAATGGCTGAACACGCCTTATGACGGCGCGTTCGCCATCGTCCGGGCCGCGGCGGCCCACGCCCGCGCCATGTCGGCGACGGCGAGCTATCTGCCCGCCCCGGAAGGCGAACGCGACCCCTCCCATTTCGTCCCTGAACTCTCCCGCCGCGCCCGCGGGACGGCGATTTTCGCGACCATCCGCGCCCTCGGGCGCGCCGGGATCGCCGAGGCCGTCGAGCGCTGCTGTGCGAACGCCCGCCTGATGCGCGATCTTCTGACGGAGACGCCGGGCGTCGCCTGCCTCAACGATGTCGTGCTCAATCAAGCGGCCTTCCGCTTCGCGGCGCCGAACGGCGACGCCTCCGCCGACGCGCTAACGAAGGAGGTCGTACGCAAAGCCGTCGAGACGGGCGAGGTGTTTCTCCAGACGGCTGAATGGCGCGGGCGGACGATCATGCGCTGCTCGGTGACGAGCCAGGCGACGACGGAGGACGACATCCGCCGCGTGGCGGAGGTGGTTCTGGACGCCTACAAAAGGTCGGTGAACTGACCTTATCCGTCATCCCGGACGCCGGACCTGTCCAAGCCGACGGCTTGGAAACAGGTCCGAGCGATCCGGGACCCAGGGCGGCGCGTTCCTTATTCGCGGCCCCTGGGTCCCGGCTCTCGCTTCGCTCAGCCGGGATGACGCTAGGTCAGCGCTCGACGCCCCAATCGCGGAACACCGCCTCGGTGTCCGCGCCGGTCACGCCGGCGGGGCGCGGTGCGTCGGCGGGGGTGCGGGAGAAGCGGGGCGCGGGGGCGTTCTGCATAGCGCCGCCGACGTTCGTGAACGTTTCGCGGGCGGCCATATGCGGATGATCCGGCGCCTCGTCCAGGGTGAGGATCGGGGCGAAACAGACATCCGTTCCCTCAAGGAGCGACGTCCACTCGTCCCGCGTCTTGGTCTTGAAGACGGCTGTCAGCTTCTCTTTCAGCGCCGGCCAGTGCGCCTCGCCAGAGGCCTCGCCGGGCAGGATGAAGGTTCCGGGTTCGAACGCCACGCGGTCGAGGCCGAGCCGCTCGATGAGTTCGGCGTGGAACTTCGGCTCGATCGATCCGAGGGCGACGTATTTGCCGTCCCTCGTTTCGTACGTGTCGTAAAAATGCGCCACGCCCGCCAGCATGTGTTCGCCGACGCCCTCCTTCCAGAAGCCGACCTCCCGGAAACCGATGAAGGGCGCCATGAGGGTCGCCGCGCCGTCGACCATGGCGGCGTCGATCACCTGTCCTTGCCCGGAGCGCTCCGCCTCCCAGAGAGCGCACATCATGCCCCAGACAAGAAACATGGCGCCGCCGCCATAGTCGCCGACGAGGTTGAGGGGCGGAACGGGCTTGCCGCCCTTCGGGCCGATGGCGGCGAGGGCGCCCGTTAGCGCGATATAATTGATGTCGTGACCGGCAGCTTGCGAAAGCGGACCTTCCTGCCCCCAGCCGGTCATCCGTCCGTAGACGATCTTCGGGTTGCGTTTGAGGCATTCGTCCGGCCCGACGCCAAGGCGCTCCGCGACGCCTGGGCGGTACCCTTCGAAGATCGCGTCGGCTTTCTCGACGAGGCGCAGCAACGCCTCGACGTCGTCCGGCTTCTTCATGTCGAGGGCGATGGAGCGCTTGTTCCGCCGCGTCGGATCGTTCCAGAGGGGCGCGTCGGGGTCGCCCATGGCGCGATCGACGGCGACGACCTCCGCCCCCTGATCGGCGAACAGCATGCCGGCGAAGGGCCCCGGCCCGATGCCGACCATCTCGATGATTTTCAGTCCCGCCAGCGGCCCCGGCATTCAGATCACCGCGGCTGCATGCGGATGCCGGCGTCGAGGCGGATGCATTCGCCGTTGAGGTACGCGTTCTCGACGATCTGCGCCGCCATCAGGGCGTATTCGGACGGGTCGCCGAGGCGTTTCGGAAACTGAATCATGGCGACGAGGGCGTCGATCACCTCCTGCGGCATGCCCTGGAAGAGCGGCGTGTTGAAAAGGCCCGGCAGGATGGTGTTGTTCCTTATGCCGAGCTTCGCGAGATCACGAGCGATCGGCAGCGTCATGCCGACGAGGCCGCCCTTGGAGGCTGAATACGCCGCCTGCCCCATCTGCCCGTCCTGGGCGGCGACGGAGGCGGTTGAAATGATGACGCCGCGCTCGCCGGCGTCGCCTTCCGGCTCGTTGCCTTGCATTTTTTCCGCACACAACCGCAGGACGTTGAAGGAGCCGACGAGATTGATGTCGATCACCTTCTGGAACATCTGTAGGGGGTGCGGACCGTCCTTGCCGACAGTTTTGGCGGCGGAGCCGATCCCAGCGCAGTTGACGCAGATGTGGACCGCGCCGAAGCGCTCCAGCACCGCGTTCACGTTCGCCTGCACCGTCTCTTCACTGACGACGTTGGTGTTGTAGTACGCGCGACTGTCCGGATCGTCCGCGGCGAAGGCGCCCCCCAACTCGTCCTGCAGGTCAAACACGGCGACCTTGGCGCCCCGCTCGGCGAACAGCTCCGCCGTCGCTCGCCCGAGCCCCGACGCGCCGCCGGTGACGATCGCGACTTTGTTTTTGATGTCCATGTCGTTTCCTCCTCGACGATCTTCGTCCTGAGGAGCCGCGAAGCGGCGTCGCGAAGGACGGCGGTGAAAGTGCGGCGCCCGCGGCCGTCCTTCGCGACGCGGCCTTGCGGCCGCTCCTCAGGACGAAGGCTGTTCTAGTTCATCTTTCGCTGGTCGAGCCCCAGCCCGCGGCCGATGATCTCTTTCATGATTTCCGACGTGCCCGCATAAATGCGGCTGATGCGGGCGTCGACGTACATGCGGGAGATCCGGTATTCGTCCATATACCCCGCGCCGCCATGGAGCTGGACGCATTCATCGACCACCTCGCCCTGCAGCTCGGACGTGAGAAGCTTGGCGGACGCCGCGAGGTCTGCCGAAAGCTCGCCCTCCAGATGCTCCATGACGCAATGATCGACGAAGGCCTGCGCCTGGTCGAGCTTCGCGCGCATCTCGGCCATCTTGAACCGGGTGTTCTGGAAGGCCGCGAGGGAGCGGCCGAACATGCGGCGCTCCTTGACGAACTCCATGGTGATGTCGAAGGCCGCCTGAGCGCCCGCGAGATAGCCGACGGCGCCGGTGAGGCGCTCCTCCGCGAGGAACTCCATGAGGTAGTAGAACCCCTTGCCCGGCTCCCCGAGAATGTTCTCCTTGGGAACCTTCACGTCCTCGAAGAAGAGCTCCGCCGTATCCTGAGATTTGAGACCCATCTTCTTCAGGTTCCGCCCGCGAGCGAAGCCTTCCATGTCGCGCGTCACGAGGAAGAGGCCCATCTCATAGGGCTTGTCCGGGTTCGTCTTCGCGGCGACGACGACGAGATCGCAGTTGACGCCGTTGGAGTTGTAGGTCTTCGACCCGTTCAGTAGCCAGTAGTCGCCGCAATCCTCCGCCTTCGTGCGCGTGCCGGCGACGTCGGAGCCCGCGCCAGGTTCTGTCATGGCGACGGCGAGGATCACGTCGCCGGAGACGGCGCCCGGCAGCCATTTCGCCTTCTGCTCTTCGTTCCCCAGATGATTGATGTACGGCCCGACGATGCGGTTGTGGAGGGAGACGAAGAAACCGGAATCTCCGCCCTTCGCCATCTCCTCGATCAGCACCTGGTCGAAGCGAAAGTCGGTCATCCCGGCGCCGCCAAATTGTTCGTCCGCCCACATGCAGAGGAGGCCGGCGTCCCCCGCTTTCTTCCATGCCTCGCGGTCGACGATGCCCTGCTCGCGCCAGCGGTCGGAGTGCGGGACGATATTCTCGTCGAGGAAGCGCCGGCAGGTTTCGCGGAAAAGCTCGTGCTCGGGTTCGAAGATGCGGCGGCGGAGATTGCCCATGAATAACGCTCCCTACGTCTTTATCGGCCGGTGAAGGCGGCTTTCGTCTTGGTAAGGACGGCCTCGACGCCGATGCGGAAATCGTCCGAACCGATGCAGCGGGTCTGCAGCTCCGCTTCGAGGGCGATGGTCTGCTGCTGGTCGAGGTGCTGGGCTTTGCGGAAGACCCGCTTGGTGAGGCCGAGGGCGAGCGGCGCCCGCTCGGCGAGGCTCGACGCCCACTGCACGGCCTCCTCCACGACGTTCTCGGTGGGAACGACCCGGTTCGCGAGGCCCCACTCAAGGCATTTTTTCGCTGAGAGTTTTTGCGCCTCCACCGCGACCTCGTATGCGCGGGCGTATCCGAGGCGCTGGACGAGGACGGCGGAGAGGCCGCCATCGGGGACCAGCGAGATATTGGCGAAGGCGCTCATCAAATAGGCGTCCTCCCCCATCACCATGAGGTCGCAGGCGAGCGCCGTCGACATGCCGATGCCGGCGGCGGGCCCGTTCACCGCGGCGATCACGGGCTTCTCCATCGTCGCCATGATCTGGAGAAACGCGCCGTACTCGGTGTTGAGGGAATGCTCGACCTGCGCCGGGTCGCCGCCTGTCGGGTCTTTCAGATCCGCCCCGGCGGAGAAGCCGCGGCCGGCGCCCGTCAGCACCACCGCGCGCACAGCCGGGTCGGCGGCAAGGTCGCGCATGGCGCCGGCGAGGTCCCGCCGCTGGGCGACGTTGAAAGCGTTCAGCGAGTCCGGCCGGTTCAGCGTCACCTGCGCGACGGCGTCTGCCGGGCGGTCGATGATGAGCGTCTCGTAGCTGGCCATGTCGGCGTCTCCCGAAATCCGCGACCGTACGTCCGGTCGGTTTTTCGAGAGGATAACCGCGGCGGGCCCGCCGCGCACGCCTCCTCTGCAGCGTCAGGCGGTCGCCGGCGCCGCCGAAGTGACGCGCACGCCGCCGAGCTTTCTCACCAGCACGAAGGCCTGGGGCACGAAGAAGAACGACGTGGCGGTGGAGAGCAGCACCCCGCCGGCGATCACCGTCGCGAAGGGCGGCCAGAAACCGCCTTCTGAGAGAAGGAGCGGCAGGAACCCGCCGAAGGTGGTGATGGTCGTCGACGTGATATGCCGCGCCGTCTCGCCGACGCCCTCGCGCACCGCATCGAGATCGCCGGCCATCGCCCGCGGGTCTTTCTGCAGGCCGGAAAGGATGATGATCGCCGCGTTGATCGCGACACCGATCAAGCCGATGAGCGCGATGATCGGCTGAAAGCCGAACGCGAAACCGGCGATCGTGAGGGCGAGCATGCCGAGGCCCACCGCCTGCACTGCGACGGTGAAGACGATCGCGGAGATGCGGAACGAATTGAAGGTGAGCACCACCGTCGTGATCATCAGCATAATGATGAGCCCGAAAGAGGAGACGAGATTGCCGACGGCGGTGGAGCGCGCCTCCTCGTCGCCGCCGATCTCGAACCGATAGCCGTTCGGGAGATCGTAGCCTTCCTCCGCCCAGAGCTTCTGGAAATTTGCGAGGGCGACGGAGGCGAGCGCGCCAGCATCCACATAGACCGAGACGACGTTCACCCGCGCGCCGTTATAGTGGCTGACGGAGAACGGCGACGGCTCGAGCTTGAGTTCGCCGAGGCCGGAAATAGGCGCCCCGGAGAAATCGACGAGGCCGGAGGCGCCGCCGCCGCTCAAGACTGTGAGGGAGGAAAGCTCGTCGAATTTCGCGCGCTCCTCGTCCGCGAGGCGCACACGGACGGGGAGTTCTTCAGCGCCCTCGATCACCGTGCCGCCGAGGGCGCCTTCGAGCTGGCCGTCGAGGGAGCGGGCGATGTCGACGAGGGAGAGCCCCGCCTGACGGGCCGCATCCTCGTCGGCGTCGAGCCAGAGTTTCGGGCGGCCGCCGGAGACCGACGCATAGGAATGGGTCACCTGGGGCACCTTGGCGAAGACCCGGCGCACATCCTCGCCGATCCGCTGCAGCTCGCCGAAATCGTCCCCGTAGATCCGAAGCTCCACAGGCGCGAAGGTCGGCGGCCCCTGCAGAAGCTGGCGCGAGAGGACCTGCACGTCCGGCAGGGATGCGCTCAGCTCCGTCTGCACGCTGTTGATTGTTTCATAGAGGCCGCGGAGGCTCCTCGCGGTCACCATCGCCTCGGCGTAGTTCGACTGGCCGTCCTGGTTCATCTGCATGTTGTAGTAAAAGCTCGGCGCGGAGGCGCCGAGGAACCAGTCTGCAGACAGAATGTCCTCGCGCTCGTTCAAAATGTCCGTCGCGCGGGCGACAGCCTCTTCCGTTTCGTAGATCGAAGCCTGGGGCGGCAGGCGCAGCTCGATATGGAACTGGTTGCGGTCCGCCTCCGGGAAGAACAGGGTCGGAAGCGTCGTCACGCCGATGAAGCCGACGACCGCGGGAAGCGTCGCGATCGCCATGGAGACGAGCGGCGCCCTGAGGCTCGCCTTCAGGAGGCGGTTGAACGCCCAGGCGAGGGGCGGCAGCGAGATGCCGCTCACCCAGAACGGCGCGGAGCCTTCCTTGCGCCCAACATAGTTTTTCAGCGCCCGCGGCAGGAAGAGCCCGCTCAGGGCGGCGCCCAGCGTCAGGGCGAGCGCTAAAGACGCGATGAGCGCCGTGATCACGCTGATGGAGATCGGCCCGACGAACTCGCCGGCGCCGCCCGGCAGGAGCGCGATGGGCGAAAAGGCGAGCACCGTCGTCAGCGTGGAACTTAACAGCGGCGTCCAGAGACGTTCGACGGAGGCTTTCACAGCCTCGCGCGCCGACAGCCCTTCGATCAGACGTCGGCGGATCGCGTCGGTCATGACGATTGCGGCGTCCACCAGAAGTCCAAGGGCGACGACGAGGCCGGTGATCGACATCTGGTGGATCGGGATGCCGATGATGTTGAGGACGATCAGCGCAGCGAGCCCGGTGAGCGGGATCGCCGCCGTCACGATGATCGCCGACCGCCAACCGAGGGTGACGAAGAGAACAAGGACGACGAGCCCGGCGCCGACGAGCAGGTTGTTGATCAGCGAACCGAAGCGGGCCGTCGCGTACTCCGCCTGGTCGAAGACGATTTCGAGGCGGACGCCTCCGGAGAGCTCGTCGTCGAACTCCGCGAGCGCGTCTCGGACCGTCGCCGACCAGTCGCCGACGCGGAGGCCCGTCTCCATGCGGGTCGCGACGATCACCGCCGGCGCGCCCTCAACCATCGCGAGATCGTCAGGCGGCGTCACGAGGCTGCGGTGCACTTCCGCGACGTCGCCGAGGCGGACGATCGCGCCGGTGTCGTCTTCGCGCAACGGGATCGTCCGTAGGCGGGAGAGCGAATCCAGTTCGCCGCGCACCTCGAGAACGTATTCGTTCTGCGTGCCGCGGAAGCGGCCGGCCGATACTTTGGAATCCGCTCCGGCTATGGCGGCGGCGACGGAGTTCTGGTCGAGACCGAGGGACTGGAGGACGGCGCTGTCGACGGAAACGATCACTTCCTCCGACGGCGCGCCGTGGATAGTGACGAGTTCCGTTCCCGGCACGTCGCGCAGATCGTCCTGCAGCTCTTCGGCGATGCGCTTCAGGATCAGCCGGTTCGGCGCGCTCCGCGCCTCCCAGACGAGCGCCGCCATCACCGTGTAGGCGTAGCCGCGGTCGTCGTTGAAGATCGGCGTCGCCGCGCCCGCCGGAAACTGCCGCGAAGCATCCGTCACGGCGTCGCGAATGACGGAAAACGGGCCGTCCGTATCGTAGATCTGGTCTTTCAGAACGACGGTTACGGAGGAGAGCCCGGTCCGGGAGTCGGAGCGTATCTTATCGATTTCGGCGATCTCGCGAAGCTCGTTTTCCAGCTTTTCGGTGACGAGTTTTTCAACACGCTCGGCGCTGGCGCCGGGGAAAGGCGTCAGGATCACCGCCGCTCGGTTGGTGATCTTGGGGTCCTCCTCCTGCGGCATGGTGAAGAGCGCCGCGAGGCCGCCGACCAGGATGATCGCGATGGTGAGGATCAGAAGACGGATGTTGTCGAAAACGAGCGTGCTCATTAGGGCGCTCCCTGGTCTGTCTGCGCGGACGGCTTAAACGGCGTCGACGATGCGGACGGATTGCCCCGGCGTGAACCGGAAGGCCCCGGAGCGCACGATGAGATCGCCCTCCTGCAGGGCGCCGCGGACGTAGACGCGATCCTCTTCGATATGGAGGATTTCGACGTCCTTGCGGACGATGCGGCCGAGCCGCCCGTCGTCGCCTTCCGTCGGCACCACAACGAACACGGACCAGAGGCCGCGGAGGCTTTCATTCAGCGCCTGCGCTGGAACCCAGATCCCCGTCTCGCGCTCGGTTTCAGTCAGCGCGAGGCGTACGAGATCGCGGGCGACGAAGCCCGGGTCGTCTTCGACTTCGAGAATGACCGTCAGCGTCCGGGTCCCGGTATTCACGTCGGAGACGATGGAGACCACGCGGCCGAGCGTCTGGAGCGACCCTGCGGACAGTTCGTACTCCTCGCCGACGGCGATCCGATTGCGGAAGCGGATCGGGACGCCGATGCGCGCTTCCAGAACGCCCGCCTCGTTCAGGCGCATGATCGGCGCGCCCGCCTGCACCACCGATCCCACGTCCACATAGCGGCGGACGATTTCCCCTGCGAACGGCGCGAGGAGTTCGGAGTCTTCCAGATCTTTGGTGGAGGCCTGGAGGGCCGCGTCGATCTGCTGGATGCGGGCGACGAGGCCGTCGCGCTCGGCGCGGATGTCGTCGAGGTTCTGGTCGGTCGCGAAACCCTGATCGACAAGATCCTCCGTACGGCGAAGGGTCGCGTCGGCGCGCTCCAGAGACGCGCGCGCCTCGCGACGCTGGGCCTGCAGCTCGGCGCGGCGGTTCTGCAGCTGATCGATGTCGAGACGACCGAGAACCGCATCTTTTTCGACCGGGTCGCCTTCGTCCACGGTAAGCTCAATGATACGGCCGCCGAGCTGAAATCCGAGATCGGAAACCTGCTGCGGCGCGAGGCGGCCGGCGAAGCGCCGGGTCGCGACATAGCTGTCGGTCTCGTTCGCGACGATGACGGCGACGTCGCGCGGTTGCGTCTCCACCGCCGCGTCGTTCGATCGCGCCGCGATCAAAGCGCCGCCGAGGACGACAGCGGCGCCGACGGCGCCGACCAGCACGGCGAACCGCATTATCAGTCCAAAGAGAAATGAGAAAAAGCGTCCCATGGGTCAGCTCCCTGTGTCGTCGGCGTCCGGCCGGGCGCGATGATCGTCTGTTAACTGCAGGCCGCCCTTGCCTTCGGCGAGCAGGGCTTCGGCCATATTGAGGATGTCCGTGCGGCTTGCGACGTGCCTGTCCAGCCGATGCGAAGGCCGGTCGATCATCAGCATCGTATATCCGTGTACGGTGGACCATGCGGATAATGCATGAACGTCCCGTTCGGCTTGAGTCGAGCGGGAGTGCGGATAACGCTTCTCGATCTGGTCGGTCAGACTTGAATAGGCGCCGTCGCAAGCGGCTCGAAGCTCGGCCGGCGGATCGACGGCGAAGGTGGCGCCGAACATCAGCCGGTAGCGCGCCGGATTGTCGACGCCGAAAGTGATGTAAGCGAGACCGAGTTCGAACATGCCCCGCTGAGGGTCAGCCTCCGCGTCCGCCGCGGCGCGGGTCTTGGAACTCAACTCGTCAAAACCTTCAGCAGCGACCGCTGCAAGCAGCGCTTGTTTGTCCGCGAAATGGCTGTAGGCCGCCATCGGGCTGACGCCGATGCGCGCGGCGAGCTCGCGCATCGAAAACGACCAGTCTCCCCGCTCCTCGATCATCGCGCGCGCCCCGTCGATCAGCGACCGCTTGAGGTCGCCGTGGTGATAGCCCTTGCGCCCTTTCGGACACTGTCGCCTGGAATCCATACGACGTAAAGATGGGATCGGATCGCCCCCCGTCAAGAAAAATGCTTCAAGCGGCGGCGCAGCGGAGATCGATACGCCCCATGTCCCACGAAACCGCCCCGCCCCTCAGCGGCGTCCGCATCCTCGATCTGAGCCGGATCCTCGCCGGGCCCTTCGCGACCCAGCTCCTCGCCGATCTCGGCGCGGAGGTGATCAAGGTCGAGCGGCCCGACGGCGGCGACGATACCCGCGGCTGGGGCCCGCCTTTCGTGCGGGGCGCGGACGGCCGACCGGGCGACGCGGCGTACTTCCTGTCGGCGAACCGGACAAAGAAATCGATCTGCATCGACATCACGAAGCCTGCCGGCGCCGAACTCGTCCGCGAGCTCGCGGCGAAATCAGACGTGCTCGTTGAAAACTTCAAGGTCGGCGGGCTGAAGAAATACGGTCTCGACTATCCAAGCGTCGCCGCCGTCGCGCCGCGGATCGTCTACTGCTCGATCACCGGGTTCGGCCAGACGGGCCCCCTCGCCGACCGCGCCGGCTACGACTTTCTCATCCAGGCGATGAGCGGGCTCATGTCCGTCACGGGGCAGCCTGACGGCGCGCCGGGCGCGGAACCTATGAAGACCGGCGTCGCAGTCTCCGATCTTTTCACAGGACTCTATGCGTCGACGGCGATCCTCGCGGCTCTGCGCCGCGCGGAGGCGACGGGGCGAGGAGATCATATCGATCTCGCGCTCCTCGACTGTCAGATCGCGGCGCTCGCCAATCAGACAGCGAATTATCTCGTCTCCGGCGTCGCGCCCGGACGGCTCGGCAACGCGCACCCGAACATCGTTCCCTATCAGGTGTTCCCCGCCGCGGACGGACACATCGTCGTCGCCTGCGGCGCGGACCGCCAGTTCGCCAGTCTCTCCGCCGCGATCGACCGGCCGGACCTTGCGGAAGACGCGCGGTTCGCGACAAACGCCGGACGCGTCGCGAACCGGAGCGCGCTTGTTCCCTTACTGAGCGACATCTTCAAGCGCCGGCCGCCGGCCGACTGGATCCGCGCGCTCGAGGCGGCGGGCGTTCCCTGCGGCCCGATCCAGACGATCGACCAGGCGCTTGGGCATCCCCAGATCAGCTCGCGCGGCCTGACGGCCGATATTGAAGGGACCGGGACACTGGTCGGCTCGCCGGTCCGCTTGGCAGAAGCGTCGCTTGCGCCGCCCGCAGCCCCGCCGCGCCTCGACGCAGACGCGTCGGAAATCCTGCGCGACACGCTCGGCATGGACGGCGCGCGCATCGAGGATCTCCGCCTCGGCGGCGTCATCGGCGCTCGCGCGGGCGACTGAGATGATGAACGGCAACCAAATAGAAAAACTAAACATAAGGCTGACGAAGCCTAAGGGCGAAATGTTGAATTAAAGATTGAATTCGAGGTCTGTTTCTTCGGGACTCATTAGTCTTGTTTAATCATAGGAAGCGGTAAATTTGAGCCGATGTACCGCAATCGCTGGACAGAGCTCAGCGAAGCATGCGGTAGCTCTTCGTTAAGGCAAAGGGGGTTGATTAAACACGATGACGGCCGGTTCCGAAGCCCTGTCCGTGCTTGTCGCGGATGATCACTGGCTTGCGCGGCGAGCGCTCGCCCACGTGCTTGAAGATTTCGGACGCATGCTGCGGCTCGTCGAGGCGGCGGACGGCTCCGAAGCGATCGAGAGATCCAAAACGCGCGGTCCGTTCGATCTCATCATCATCGATCTCAACATGCCGGGCGGCGAGCCTTTCGAGCGTATCGCCGAAATCCGGAAAAACGCTCCGACCGCGCCGGTTTGCGTCCTGTCCGTGAGCGACACCCGCGAGGATGTGATGCGCAGCCTGCGGGCGGGCGCCGTCGGCTATATTCCGAAATCCGCCGGCCCGGACGAGATCCGGCGCACCATCGAGCGCGTTCTCGCCGGCGACGTCGCTCTGCCCCAACGACTGCTTTCCGAAGAGAACGCTGCGCCGCGCCCGGCCGCCCGGCCGATCGGCCGGGCCGATGCGGGCGTCGAGGATTTAACTCCCCGCCAGCGCGATGTCTTTTTCATGCTCGGCGACGGGCTCTCGAACGCGGAAATCGCCGAGCGTCTGACGCTTTCCAGCAATACGGTGCGGGTGCACATCCAGGCGATCGCCCAGCGCCTCAACGTGCGCAGCCGCACGGAAGTGGTGCTGTTGGCCGCTCAACACGCCGAACGGGTCTGACGCCCCCGCGAACGTGATTGCAGCGCGCCGAAGATTGCGGCGTTTCGACCGCGACGGGTTATAGAATTTCCAAGGCCCTGTTTTAAGTCGGCGCTTCGAAAGGGGAGCTCCGTGAGACGCATTTCGAGCGCACTGTCCGGTTTCGCCGCGCTGCTGTCCGCCGCGTGCGGCGGCGAAGACGCCTCCAGCGGCTATGGCCGCGACGACGCTCCCGTGCGCGTCGTCGCGCGCGAGGTTGCGCTCGTCGCCGAGAAAAAGCGCGTCGAGGCGGTCGGGACCGCCCGCGCCCGGGCCGCGGCGGAGCTTTACCCGGAAAACGCCGGCGAGGTGACCGCCGTCCACGTCTCCGCGGGCGACACGGTCGAGGCGGGGCGCGACCTCATCGATCTCGACGCGCGCGAAGAGGAGATCGCCGCCCGCCTCGCCGAGGTTGCGGTGTCCGAAGCCGAGCAGCTCCTCGCCCGTTACCGGCGGATTGAAAACACCGGCGCGGTCTCCGCAAGCCAGATCGACGAGGCGCGTACGGCGCTCGAAGCGGCGCGACTGCGCGTCGAGCAGGCCCGCCTCGCCCTCAGCGAGCGCACGGTCCGCGCCCCGTTCGAGGGCCATCTGAGCATCGTCGATGTCGATCCCGGCCAGCGGGTGACCACAAACACCATCCTGGTGCGGATCGACGATCGACGGACGCTCTTCATCGATTTCGACGCGCCGGAAACCGTTTTCGGCGCGATCAAGCCGGGCGACCCGATCGAGGCGATCCCCTTCGCCCAGAGCGCGGCCGCGCGCAGCGCCGTCGTCGCGGCCGTCGACAGCCGTATCGATCCGGCGCGCCGGAGCTTCCGCGTCCGGACTGAAATCGATAATTCAGACGACGCCCTGCGTCCCGGCATGAGCTTTCGCATCGGGTTCGAACTTCTCGGCGAGAAGCGCCCCGCCGTGCCGGAAACGGCGATCGCCTGGGGCAGCGACGGCCCTTATCTGTGGCGCGTCGAGGACGGCAAGGCGCGCCGCACCTCCGTCGAGATCGTCGAGCGCCGCGACGGAACCGTTCTCGTCCGGGCGAACCTCGGCCGCGGCGATCTCGTCGTCTCCGAGGGCGTCCACAAAATGCGCGAAGGCGCCCTGGTCGAGAACATCGGTCCCGACACCGCCAGCTTTACGCCGGACGTCGCAATCCTCACGGGCACGGAATGAAGCCGGGCGGCGAAAATCTGCCGGCCCTCGCCGTCAAGCGGCCGCTTCTGGCGGCCGTTTTCAATCTATTGATCATCATCGCGGGCCTCGCGGCGCTTCTCGGCGTCGAAGTGCGCGAACTGCCGGACGTCGACCGTCCCAGCGTGACGGTCACAGCCGAGTTTCCCGGCGCGGCGCCCGAAACCGTCGACGCGGAGGTGACGAGCGTCCTCGAAGGGGCGGCCGCCCGGGTCTCCGGCGTGCGCGACATCCGCTCCTCTAGCGAAGAAAATAATACCCGTATACGGATTAGTTTCAATCCCGGCGTCGATCTCGATACGGCGGCGAACGACGTGCGCGAAGCGGTGAGCCGGGTGCAACGCCAGCTCCCGGACAGAGTCGAGCAGGTGAACGTCCTTAAAGCCGACAGCGACGCCGAGCCGATCATGCAGCTCGCCGTCGTCGGCCGCGGCCTTTCGGAAGAAGCGCTCACACAGATCGTCGACACCGACATCGCGCCGGAGCTCCAGTCCGTGGACGGTGTTGCGAGCATCGGCCAGTTCGGCGCCCGAGAGCGCCAGCTGCGGGTCGTGCTCGATCCCCTGCGGCTCAGCCGCTTCAGCCTCGCGGTGAGCGACGTCGCCGCCGCCCTCCGTCAGGCGCCATTCGACGTGCCGGTCGGCAGTTTCCGATCGGAGGACCAGCAGCTTCTGGTGCGCGCCGAGGCGACGGCGGCGACGCCTGATCTTATCGCCGACGTCATCATCCAGGACGACGTGCGCATCGGCGACGTGGCGGACGTTTACTTCTCGCCGGCGAATGCGACCAGCTTCGTGCGGCTCGACGGCGAGCCCGTCATCGGTCTCGACATCATCCGCCAGGCCCAGTCGAACACCATCAAGATTTCATCGGCGGTCGCCGAAAAAGTCGAGGCGCTGAACGAGCGCTTCGACACCGTCCAGATCCTGATCAATTCCGACGACGCCCAGTTCATCCGCGGCTCCGTGCGCGAGGTGACGACGACGTTATTCGTCACCATCGCGATCGTCGTCGCCGTCATCTGGCTGTTCTTCGGGTCCGCGCAGGCGACACTCGCGCCGAGCCTCGCCATTCCGACGGCGCTGATCGGCGCCGTCGCTGGCCTGTGGCTCATGGGCTTCTCCATCAACCTCCTGACGCTGCTCGCCCTCGTCCTCGCGACCGGCCTCATCGTCGACGACGCGATCGTGGTCCTTGAAAACATTCAGCGCCTGCAGACGAAAGGCTACGGCCGCCGCGCGGCGGCCGCCGTCGGGGCGCAGCAGGTGTTCTTCGCGGTCGTCGCGACGACCGCCGTCCTCGTCGCCGTGTTCGTTCCCATTGCGTTCTTACCCTCGACGACCGGGCGCCTCTTCCGCGAGTTCGGTTTCGTCCTCGCCTTCGCCGTCGTCCTGTCGACCTTGGTCGCTTTGACGGCGACGCCGGCTCTCGGCGCCCGCCTGAAGCTCTCGGGCAAGTCGGCGCTCGGACCTTTTGCAAGAGCGGGATCGGCGGTCTCCGAGGCATACAGGCGAACACTCGGCGCGGCGCTTGACCGTCCGTGGGCGATTGCGATCGCAGGCGTCGTCTTCCTCGGCTCCGCCGTCGGCGCGTTCCTCTCGCTGGAGCAGGAGCTGACGCCGACGGAGGATCGCGGCCGCATCTACATTTTCGCCCGCGGGCCTGACGGCGTCGGCATCGACTTCATGGAGCGTCAGGCCGACAAGATGCAAGGCGTGCTGGAGCCGCTCGTTGAAGCGGGCGAAATCCAGTCCGTCCTCACCATCATCGGCCGCTGGGACCCAAACATCGTCTATATGACCGCTCCCCTCGCCGACTGGTCGGAGCGCGGGCGCACCCAGGATGAGATTATCGCGAGCCTGCGCGGCCCTCTCTCAGAAATTCCGGGCGTACGCGCGAGCGTCTTCGGGCGCGGAAGCCTTCAGGTGGGGCGCGGCGGGTTCCGCTCCGGCGTCGAGGCTGCGTTCCTGGGCCCTGATTATCAGTATATCTATGAAACGGCGCGGGCGTTTTCGAACGAGATCGAGGCCGGCTCGAACATCCTCTCGAAGCCCGAGATTTCTTATCAGCCCACCCAGCCGCAGCTCTCGATCAAGGTCGATCGCCGCCGCGCGGCCGATCTCGGCGTCCCGCTCGACGCCCTGTCGCAAACCCTGCGCGCCATGGTCGGGGGGGACGAAATCATCGACCTCAACGTCGCGGACCAGGCGATCCCGATCGTTCTTCAGTCGTCGGCGGAGGAAATCGCCTCCCCGGACGACCTCGCCAATCTCTATGTCCGCGCAGACAGCGGCGCGCTGATCCCGCTCTCCACCCTCACCGACTTCATTGAGGAAGGCGTGGCGGCGGAGCTCGACCGCACCGAACAGCGGCGCGCGATCGAGCTTGAAGCCGACATCGCCGAGGACGTGACGCTGGACGCCGCAATCGCAGAGATGCGTCGCATCGCCGAGCGCGTTCTGCCGGGCGATATCGACATGGTGATGCAGGGCGCCGCTGCGACCCTCAACGAGAGCAGCCGCGACATGGCGCTCACCTACGCCTTTGCGCTGATCATCGTGTTGCTGGTCCTCGTCGCCCAGTTCGAAAGCCTCGCGAGCCCGCTCGTCATTCTCCTGACGGTCCCCTTCGCCCTCGCCGCCGCCGTCTTCGCCATCGCGGCGACCGGCGGCACGCTGAACATCTTTTCGCAGATCGGCCTCGTACTCCTCATCGGGCTGATGGCGAAAAACTCGATCCTCGTGGTCGAGTTCGCCGACCAGCTGCGAAGCGAAGGCGCCAGCCTGCGCGAGGCGATCGAGACCTCGGCCGCACAACGCCTGCGGCCAATCATGATGACCCTTATCTCGACCGTGCTCGGCGCGGTTCCGCTCATTCTCTCTTCGGGCGCGGGCGCCGAGGCGCGTAGCGCCATCGGCTGGGTCGTGTTCGGCGGTCTCGGCGTCTCGGGCCTCATCACGCTCCTCGTGACGCCCGTCCTCTACCTCGGCGTCGCGCGTTTCGCAGGCGCGCGCTCCGACGCCGCGAACGCCCTTGAGGCGGAACTCGCCGAAGCGCGAACGATCGACCCGAAAAGCCAGCCCGCCGAATGATGCAGCGTGCTCTGACGTTCGCGGCCTGCGCCGCGCTTTCGGGCTGCTTGGTCGGGCCGGACTATAAGCGGCCGGACTTTTATGCGCCGCCGACCTACAGCACGGACTTCGAAATCTCACAGACGGGCGATCGGCTCTGGTGGCGCGGGTTTCGCGACCCGGCCCTCGACGCGGTCGTTGAAAAGGCGCTGGCGGAGAACCAGCAGATCGAGGCGGCGCTCGACCGCCTTGAAGCGGTGAACGCCAACGTTCGCGCGACGCAGGCCGATCTCTTTCCGCGTTTCGACGGCGCCGTCAGCCGCGAGGAACGCCTGTTCGTCACCGACCCGGCGAACCCTGGCCAGCCCGGCTCCGGCGACCCGCAGGAGGCGGGCGATACGACCACCCGCATCGACGGCATCTCGCGACTTGTATTTTCTCCGGACTTTTTCGGCCGCACCCGCCGCAGCGTCGAGTTCGCCCGCGCGAACCGCCGCGCCCAGATTTTCGCAATCCTCGATCTGCGACGGGCGATCGCCTCAGGCGTCGCCTCACGCTACATCGACCTAAGACGGATCGACGCCCGCACGCGGTTGCTTGAACAATCGCTTGAACTGCAGCTCCAGACGTTGGAGATCGTCCGTAAACGTCGCTCCGCAGGCCTCGCCGCTGACCTCGACGTGCGCCGCGCAGAAGCCGATCTTGCGCGCACGCGCGCCCAACAGGGCGCCCTGATGAACGCCCGTGCGAGAGCAGCCTTCGATCTCGCCGTCCTTCTGGGGGAGGCGCCGAGCGCAGCATCTGACCTCCCGGGTCGGTCGACCATTCCGCGCTATATCGCTGGTCCGCCAATCGGCGTTCCGGCGGAACTCATTCGCAGACGGCCGGACGTTCAGCAGACGGAAGCCTTTCTTATCGCTGCGACGGCCGAAATCGGCATCGAAACCGCCGACCTCTACCCATCGCTTCGCATCCCGGGCAGCGTGACACTCGATCTCGGCGGCACGATCGACCGAACTGAGCTTGTCGGGACGATCAGCTCGGTGATCGACATCCCGCTCTT
>JBCBJX010000017.1:0-40469 GCA_038522735.1 Pseudomonadota bacterium | reverse complement strand
TCGTCTTCGTTTTCAATGTCCTCAAGGCTCGACACCGCGCCCACGGCGCCGACGTCCGTGTAGCGCACGAACGCGCCGCCTTCGATCCGGTTGAGGAGGACCGCGCGGGCGCCGATCTCGAGGTCGAAGCCGCTGTCGTCGCTTTCGAAGTTTTCGACCGCCATGGTCGTGTCGTCGATCACCGTGCCCGCGTCGAATTCAACTTGGGTGTAGCTCGCCTGCCCGTAAATCGAGACCGGGATGATCGGCGCGTCGAGGGCGAGACCGACGCCCAGACGAAGGGAGGCGACATTGCCGTCCTCGTTGAACTGGTCGGCCGGATCCGCGGCGAGGGCGGAGAAATCGACATCGGCGTCCGTATACTCGCCGTGGGCGTAGAGCCCGAAAAGCACTTCGAAGACGCAGGCCGCCCGGAAGCCGGAGCCGGAGTCCGCTTCCAGCTGGCTGAGCGTCGCGCCGGCCGTGGTCTCCGTTTCAAAATCCACGTTCTGATTGACGTATCCGGCCTCGCAATAGCGGAAGGACGGGTGATCGAAGGCGGCGGCCTGTCCGATAAACGCGGCGGCGGCGGCGGCGGAAGCGAGAATGGTCTTCATCGGTGAGGATCCCCCTCGGTTGATTGCGGCGTTGACGCTAGGCCGACTCGGCGCGGCGAGCGAGCGTAAACAGAGGCCTATGACGCGGTCGTTTCGCGAATAAGGCGAATTGGAGACAGTTTCTCGTTTCGGGATCGTTCCGAATTCAGGCCGGAATGAGCGCCGCTTCCAGCGGCCAGCGCGGCGCCGGGGCTGGAGCGGACGCGTAGCCGAACCGGAAGAGCCCCTGCACGACGCCGGGCGCAACGACGCCGAGGCGGTCGTGGGCGGCGGCGTAGAGATCCGCCATTTCTGGAAACTCCTGAAGCGCCTGGCTGAGGGGGTGCGTGGCGAGCCCGGCGCCCGTGGCGGCGAGCTGAAGCCGGACCCAGGCGGCGCCCGTTCGCAGCTGCGTCCCGCGCGTGTTGTCGCCGGTCGTCAGCCAGCCGAAGGCGGGCGAGGCCTTGATCGCCTCGGCGTAAAAGGCGCGGGACTGCTCATGGGCGGACGTTCCGGGCGTCATCATCTTCTCGACCGTGATCATCCGCGTATCGGAGAGCACCTCCATGACCGGTCCGGAGATCGCGATCCCGTCCGGATTCTCATTTATGGCTTTCGCGCCGATGCGGGTGACGTCGACGCTCTCTTTCCATATCCGCGGCGTTGAGAACTCCACATCCCAGGCGTCGAGGGCGAGGTTTCGCCACCACGCAACATCGGAGGCCTCGACGGTCCGCCCGAACTGGGCGTGGTCGCCGACCGCAGCTTCGACCGCGGCGAACGCCTCCGACGACGGCGCGGCTTCGTCGTATTTCTCCCGATTGGTTCGCCGCGTGAGGATATGAGCGAACAGCGTGTCGCGCGCGACGCCGTCGTCGGCGATCAGGCGCGCCCGGGCGATCGGCCGGTTGTCGAGGGTCGGCTGCGGCTCGCCTTCCGGAAACGGGGTGATCTCGGCGCGCCAGCCGGCCTCGGCGGCGGCGATGCGGAAGGTTTCAAGGAAGCAGCCGAAACCGATGACGATCTGCCGGTTCGGCGGGTCGGTCTCCGGCAACAGGCGGTCCGGATCGGCGAATATCGTGAACGCGTCCTCGCCCTCCAGCCGGACCCGCCAGGGCTGCTTGTTGTGCGGGTTGGGCGCGAGAACGGCGTAGGCGAGCGCGTCGAGGCGCGGATCGCCGAAGCTCTCTCCGGCGGCCCGCCACGGCGCGCGGGCCGGATTTAGACTGCGCGTCGCCACCGAAAACCCGTAACCGCCGGTGACGAGAACCGCCGCCCCGCCGGCGATGAGAAACGCGCGCCGCGTCGCCATGGCCGTCCTCCCCTTGATTGCGTCCTGAGCTTACGTCCGCCGCGGCGCGGGAACGACAAAAATTCGCCGCCGGTCGCTCCCGACTTCTTGACGGCCCTTGAGCAGCCCCCTACCTCGCCCGTTAGCAGTCACCCTGATTGAGTGCTGCAAACCACAACCGATGATCTGAACCGGGCCGAAACGGCCCAAGAATGGAGACGCGAACGATGGCTTTTCGGCCGCTTCACGACCGCGTGCTCGTCCGTCGCATCGAAGAAGATGAGAAGACGGCGGGCGGCATCATCATCCCCGACACCGCGAAGGAGAAACCGCAAGAAGGCGAAATCGTCGCCGTCGGCTCCGGCGCGCGGGGCGACGACAACGAGATCATCCCGCTGGAAGTCAAAGCCGGCGACAAGATCCTCTTCGGCAAATGGTCGGGCACGGAAGTGAAACTCGACGGCGAAGAACTCCTCATCATGAAAGAGTCCGACATCCTCGGCATCGTCGACTGACGATCCGGATCCGTCGCTCTTTTTATTAGAAATTCAGGAGACAGAGAATGGCTGCTAAGGAAGTCAAATTCGACGTCGATGCGCGCGAGAAACTGGTCCGCGGCGTCGACATCCTCGCCCGGGCGGTGAAGGTCACCCTCGGCCCGAAAGGTCGCAACGTCGTCATCGAGAAATCCTTCGGCGCTCCGCGCACCACGAAGGACGGCGTGACGGTCGCCAAGGAAGTCGAGCTTGAAGACAAGTTCGAAAACATGGGCGCCCAGATGGTCCGCGAAGTCGCGTCAAAGACGAACGACGAAGCGGGCGACGGCACCACGACCGCGACGGTTCTCGCCCAGGCGATCGTCAAGGAAGGCATGAAGTCGGTCGCCGCCGGCATGAACCCGATGGATCTGAAGCGCGGCGTCGATCTCGCCGTCGCCAAGGTCGTCGAAGCGATCAAAGGCCACGCGACGCCGATCAAGGGCTCTGAAGAAATCGCCCAGGTCGGCACGATCTCGTCCAACGGCGACACCGACGTCGGCGCGATGATCGCCGAAGCGATGTCGAAAGTCGGCAATGAAGGCGTCATCACGGTCGAGGAAGCCAAATCGCTCGAATCCGAGCTCGACGTCGTCGAAGGCATGCAGTTCGACCGCGGCTATCTCTCGCCGTACTTCATCACGAACGCGGACAAAATGCAGGCTGAGCTGGAGGACGCCTACATCCTCCTGCACGAGAAAAAGCTCTCCAACCTGCAGTCCATGCTGCCGCTGCTTGAGGCCTCGGTTCAGTCCGGCCGTCCGCTTCTCATCATCGCGGAAGACGTCGAAGGCGAAGCCCTCGCGACCCTCGTCGTCAACAAACTGCGCGGCGGTCTGAAGATCGCGGCGGTGAAAGCGCCGGGCTTCGGCGATCGCCGTAAAGCGATGCTGGAAGACATCGCCGTGCTGACGGGCGGCCAGGTCATCTCCGAAGACCTCGGCATCAAGCTTGAGAACGTCACCCTCGACATGCTCGGCACTGCGAAGCGCGTCGTCATCAACAAAGACGACACGACCATCGTCGACGGCGCCGGCGAGAAAGCCGACATCGAGGCGCGTACGTCGCAAATCCGCCGTCAGATCGAAGAGACGACGTCGGACTACGACCGTGAGAAACTGCAGGAGCGTCTGGCGAAACTCGCCGGCGGCGTTGCGGTCATCAAGGTCGGCGGCGCGACGGAAGTCGAAGTGAAAGAGCGCAAGGACCGCGTCGACGACGCCCTCAACGCGACCCGCGCGGCGGTGGAAGAAGGCATCGTTCCGGGCGGCGGCACGGCGCTCCTTTACGGCACGAAAGCCCTTGAAGGCCTGGAAGGCGACAACGCCGACCAGACTGCGGGCGTCAACATCGTCCGCCGCGCGATCCAGGCGCCCCTGCGCCAGATCGTCGAAAACGCGGGCGTCGAAGGCTCGATCGTTGTCGGCAAGCTGCTGGAGCAGGACGACACCAAGTTCGGCTTCAACGCGCAGACCGAAGAGTATGGCGACCTCGTCGCCCTCGGCGTTGTCGATCCGGCGAAAGTCGTCCGCACCGCGCTCCAGCACGCCTCCTCGGTCGCCGGCCTCCTCATCACGACGGAAGCCATGATCGCCGAAGCGCCGAAAAAAGACGCCCCCGCCCCCGCCATGCCCGGCGGCGGCATGGGCGGCATGGACTTCTAAGGACGTCGATAGAGCCGCCCATCATTTAAGATCCGCGATCCGGCCGAGCCGGATCGCGGGGGCGGCATGGACGTCTAAGGACGTTCGACGAAACAAAGAGGCGGCCTCCGTGCCGCCTCTTTTTTTGTTCGGTGTTCCGCGCTCAGCAAGGTTTGCCAACGCTTTCGATCTGAACCTATAGTCGCGCCGAACACACAGACGGCCTGCGAGGGGATCCATGTTCAAGAGCTTCTCGGCGATCGCGTGCGCGAGCGCCTCCGCAGTTGCGGCCGCCTTCGCGCAGCCGCCTGTCGAGTTTTTCGCGCGAATGCCGTTCCTCAGAAGCGTCGACATCGCCCCCGACGGCAACGGTCTCGCCGCGGTCGTTGCTGACGACGGGGCCGATTTCCTCGCTGTCTACGACCTCACCGATGGCGGTTTCGAAAATACCTTCGCGATGCAGATTGCAGACGACACGGATCCGCGCTGGATCCGCTGGAAGGATGACAAAACACTCCTCGCATCCCTCGGTTTTGCGGCCTCGCGCGCCTATCGCAGCGCCGACGGGCGGCGGTTTCGAACAGATACCTATGAAACCCGACTTTTCTATCTGAAGAAAAACGGCGGCGAACTGACGAACGTTCTCGATCAGCCTAGAAACCGCCGCCAATCGCTTGCCGTTGCGCGCAAAGGAAACAAGAAGACGGACCCTATCCAGTTCGAAGACGACGTCATTTCGTGGATGTGGAGCGATCCGCAAAATATAGTGCTCCAGTATAACCGGACGGATCCAGAGCATCCAATTGCGTTTATAACGCCGGTGAAAGACAAGCGCGAAAAGGCGCTCCAGGCTGCCCGCCCGCCCATAAACTCCTGGTTCGCCGATGCGGAAGGCCGTATCCGCGGCGGCCGGGGACGCGGAGGTCTCGACGACGACGAACTGGTCCTCCTTTTACGCGCCGCGGAGGAAGACGACTTTCGCGACATCTCTCATCGGTTTGACGAGATAAGAGTGCTCGGCTTCGACCCGGACGGGCGCACCGCTTACGTGCGGGCGACCGGACCGAGCGGTACGTTGTCCTTGTTCACTTACGATATCCCGTCCGATTCGATCGGCGCCCCGATCTTTTCGCACCCGGTATTCGACATCGACAGCATCGTTCAGAACAAGAAAACAGGAGCGCTCCTCGGCGTGCGGTACATCGCCGAAGAGGAGGAGACTGTGTGGTTTGACGACGCCGTGGAGAAGGAGATCGGCCAAGTGGCCGACGCCCTCGGCGCGCCGGCTCGACTTGAAAGCGAGTCACTGAACAGCCGCTTCGCCGTCTACACGTCATCATCGGCGGAGGACGCCGGACGGTACTTCATTCTCGACCGGTCCAAGCCAGCGATTTCGGCGATGCCGTCCCAGTACCCGGAGCTTTCCAGCGTCTCCCTCGGCGAAGTCGTCGCCTCGGAGTTCTCCGCAGGAGACGGCGTAAGG
Organism: Pseudomonadota bacterium; assembly: GCA_038522735.1. Classification (GTDB taxonomy): domain Bacteria; phylum Pseudomonadota; class Alphaproteobacteria; order Caulobacterales; family Parvularculaceae; genus JBCBJX01. The sequence goes on along the minus strand of JBCBJX010000017.1, from coordinate 34,941 downwards.
GTCCCCGCGTTCGTCACCCTGCCACCCGGCCTTCAGTCTCTGAGCGACGCGAAGAACCTTCCGTTCGTAATATTTCCTCATGGCGGTCCGCTCGCTCGGGACTTCCGGCGCTTCGACTACATGGCCCAGTTTTTCGCCTCCCGCGGCTACGGCGTCATGCAGACCAATTTTCGGGGCTCGGCCGGTTACGGCGCGGAATTCGATCAACTTGCGACGGGAACGGCCGGTTCCGCCATGGTGACTGACATTGCCGACGGCGCCCGTTGGCTGGTTGAGACTGGTCGCGCCGACGCGTCGCGGCTCGCCATCGTAGGCGGCTCCTACGGCGGCTACGCCGCCTTGCAGAGCCTGGTCGTCGAAGCGGACCTCTATCAGTGCGCGATCGGCCTAAACGGCGTTTATGACTTGCCCGCGTTCATTCGCGATCGCAGGGATTATATCGGGGGCCGTGCCACGCAGCGCTTCTGGCGACGGCTTTTCGGCGAAGGCGCAGCTCTGCGCGACAAATCTCCAGCGCTGCATGGCTCCAAGATTTCGCGTCCGGTACTCCTCATCCACGCAGAAGACGATCGTATCGTCGATGTGAACCAGTCTCAGAAAATGCGAGGCGCATTGCGCGGTTCCGTGGAGCTCGTCGTGCTTCAAAACGGCGGACACGGACTGGCCAACGCGGAGGCGCGATTTACGGCGCTCTCGAAAATGGAAACCTTCCTCGCCCGTTGCCTCGGCTGAATTCGGCCTAGTTTGCTGCGATGATCGCCACCGCCCGCCACGTCCTGCGGCTCGCCGCCGCTCTCGCCTGCGCCCTCGCCGCGACGGCCTGTTCGGGAAAATCGTCGCCGGCTCTCATTTCCGGGGAGGCCCCGATCTGCGCCGACACCGAGTACGCCTACGCTGATATCGAGGGCGTGCGCCTCCACTATCGGCTCGAGGGGCCAGAAACCTCCGACCTGGCGCCGGTCGTCGTCATACACGGGGCGTATGCGAACCTGTGCGATCCCGCCCTCGCCTTTCTGCCGCGGATGGCGGAGGAGCGGGCGGTGATGTTCGTCGATCGGCCGGGCCTCGGACGCTCCGACCGACCTGGGGACGGTCATGACCCCAGAGTGCAGGCGCGGCTCATCCGCGGGCTCGCGGCCGAGGTCGGCCTTGAAGATCCAATCGTCCTCGGCCACTCCTTCGGCGGGGCGGTCGCCATCGCCTATGGTCTCGATACGGTGGATCGCCCAGAGGCGGCGGGGGCGGCGTCCGGGCTCCTTCTTCTCGCGCCGGTCAGCCATCCGTGGCCGGGCGGGGTGAACTGGTGGAACTCGGTTTCCGAGACGCCGCTCCTTGGCTTTATCTTCCGGCGCGCGATCGTGCCTCTCGTCGGGCCGGCGATGGTGAAGGGCGCCGTAAAGTCCGCCTACCTCCCCGACGATTATGTTGAAAAGACGGGCCCGGATCAGGTGCTTCGCCCGGACCGGTTTCGCGCAAACGCCCGCGATCTCGTCAAGCTCAAATCAATCGTGCGGGAGATGAGCGCGCGTTATAGCGGCCTCGACCTTCCGATCGAGATCGTCGCCGGCGACGCCGACACCACCGTTTACACGAGAATCCACTCCCGCGCGCTCGCAGCGGAGGCGTCGGACGCGCGCCTTGAAGTGCTCGAAGGCGTCGGCCACCAGCTCTATTACGAGCGGCCCGAGGCTGTATACGACGCCCTCGTCCGGCTCGACGGCCGCTTCGGCTGAGCGCGCCTTACCGGCGTCTTGCCGTAAGTTAAGTTGTCGCAGCCGTCGGCGAACGGTCTTCTGCCCTCAGCTGAGAGAGGGAGGAGACCCATGTCCAGATGGCTCGTAATGGGCGCGGCCTCGGTCGTAACGATCGCCGGCGTCGCCATCGCCTATGAGGCGATGCCGGCCGGCCGGCCCCTGGAAGTCGAGCGGATCGTCCGCGTCATCGGCGACGTCGAGCCGCCGGAGGCTCCGACGCCGCCCGCCGCCCCGAAACATCCTGAAAAAGCGCATTGGAAGAAATCGGCCGGAGACGCCGAGTATGCGGTGCGCCTGTTCGAGGACGAAGACGCGGGCGAACGCATCCTCGCGATCACCGATTGCGACGGCGAGACCGTCGTCCTGCGCGGCGAGAACGGCCGCGACCCGGCGATCCTCAACGCCACCGCCGCGAAGGACGCCCTCATCATCCTCGATGCAGCGTCCCACGCGGGCGGCATGGGCGACGGCGTCGTCATCGATATCAGCGGCGACAATGAAAACGGCTTCGCCTTCATCACCGGGGACGACGAAGACCGCTTCGTCCTCCGCTTCGACGACAGCGGCGGCTTCATGTCGGGCGTCTTCAGCGAGGACGTTCAGGACGCGATCGAAGACGCCATGGAAGAGGCGGCCGAGGCCCGCGCCGAGGCCGCCGAGGAGGCGCGCGAGGCGATCGAGGAAGCCGCCGAGGCCCTTGAGGACGCCATGTCCGAGATGGAGGACCAGCGCGAGGAAATGGCCGAACGCCTGCGCGGCGAAGAATACGAAGGCTATTCGGACGAGCTTCGCAGCACCATGCGGGAGCTCGCCCGCAGCCGTGAGGAGCTGCGCCGGGCCGAGCGTCAGCTGCACGCCGAAGCCATGCGCGCCGAGCGCGAGATGGCGCGTGTGGAGCGCGAGGTCCGCCTCAACACGGAAAAACTCCACGCTCTACGGAAGGACAAGCGGACGGGCCGCTTCGAGGCGTGCGTCGGCGACGAATGCGAGAACGCCTTCGCCGAGTTGAAGATCGATCCGAAGGTCATGTCGAAAAAGATCGTGAAAGGGCTCCGCAGCGAACGCACAGGCGAAGGCGTCCACGTCAGCGTTCACGAAGACCGACGCTTCCTCGTCCTCGAAGGTCTCGATGCGGAGGGCCTGAAAGACTTCATCAAGGACCTAGACGGGATCTCCGACGACGCCGAACGCAAGCTGATCAAGAAGCTCGGCCTCGGCTGAGGACGAGGCGCGATCACGCCCCTTGAAAGGCGCGGCGTCAGCCCACATTAAGACGTGAGACGGGGTTCCCTTCGCGGGAGCCCCGTTTTTTCACGGCCTGCTGTCGCATGCATCGGACGACGGCGCCGGACCCATGAAGGGTTCGCCCCATGCTGACGACCTACACATCGCTTTTCCTCTCGTCGTTTCTGACGCTATTCATCGTCATCGATCCCCTGATGGCGACGCCGATTTTCGCCACCCTGACGCGCAACGACACCCCGGCGCGCCAGCGCGCGATCGCGCTTCAGGCGGCGGTCATCGCGGCTGCGATCCTCACCGTCTTCGGCCTCATCGGCGCCCAGATCCTGCATCATCTGGGGACGTCGCTCGCGGCCTTCCGAGCCTCCGGCGGCCTCCTCCTCTTCCTCCTCGGCTTTCAGATGTTCTTCGAGCCGAACAAGGAGCGGGACGCGAAAACGCCGGGCCCGAAAGCCTCCGCGCGGGAGAACGTCGCCTTCTTCCCCGTCGGCATGCCGCTCCTCGCGGGCCCCGGCGCCATCGCGACGGTGATGCTCCTCATGCAGTCCGACGCGCCGGAGGGCGCGACCGCGACAGGCGTCAAGGCCGTCGTTCTCGGCGCGGTGGGGATCACGCTCCTCATCGGCGTCGGCATCATGTCCTTCGCCGGGCCGATCGCGAACGCCCTCGGCCGCACGGGGCAGGACATGGTTTCGCGCATCCTCGGCATGCTGCTGATGGCGATGTCGACCCAGTACATTTTCGACGGCGTCCGCGAGGGCCTCTTCGAAGAGATCAGCCCGATGTCGGCCGCGTTACGCGCTCTGTCGCCCGCTTAGTCGGACGTCGAGCAGATCACGGAGCGCGCGGGCGGCGCGCAGGAGCCGGCGTTCGACGAGGACGTGCGCCGCGTATCCCGCGCCGACCCCCGCAGCCGTCATGGCGAGAACCGCAGCGACATTGTCCGAGAGGCCCGGCCCGTCCACCGGCGCCCAGAGGCGGCCGACAGCGACGATCGCCGGCACGTGGGCGAGATAGATCGCATAGGATGCATCCCCGAGGCGCACGGTCCAGGCGGGGTTCGGGAGGCCTCGCCCCGAGCTCTCGGCGACGGCGGCCCCCAGCACCATCAGCGTCGCGCCGGGCCCGAAGAGGAGGACACGCTCCCATCGCACCGGGAACATCGCGTCCGGATCGAAGACCGCGCGCCAGACGAGCGCCGCCAGAAAGAGCGCGAGGCCGATTGCGAAAATGAGCCGTCCGCGCGGCGGCGCGCGCTCTGCGAGGGCGCCCGCGACGGCGCCGAGAAAGAACTCCGCCGACAGCGGATGGAAGAGAAGCTGCAGAGCGGGCGGCGCGCCGGGTCCGTAGGCGATCGATCCGGCGACGACGGCGAACATCCACGCGCAGAGCGCCGGCAGGCGCCACCGGCCGGGCGCGGCGACGAGGACGAGAGCGAAGACGAGATAGAAGTACATCTCGTGCTCCAGCGTCCACGCGACCGGATTGAGCGGCAGCCCCTCCGCAGGCAGAAGAAGGAACGATGCGACGAGGTTCGGCGCCGCCGCTTGCGATGCGTTGATAAGATCAGGCGCCGCGACGAAGACCGCGAGCAGCGGCAGGCTGACGACCCAGTGCAAGGGATAGATGCGCAAGGCCCGCGCCGCCGCGAACCGGGCGGCGCCCTGCGCGCCGCCCGCAAGCCCGCGCGTCACATGCATCATGATGAAGCCGGAGAGAACGAAAAAGAGATCGACCCCCGCCCCGCCGATCTCACCGAGGCGAAAATCAATCGCGGCGCCGTTCGCGAACCGGACTTCGGTGAGAGCGACGTGGAGAAGGACGACCATCAGCACCGCGACGGCCCGAAGGCCCTGCAGGCTGCGGTAAGTCATGCGATCCTCGCTCATGCGGCACGCGGGAAATAGCCGGTCGAGGCGCCTGCGGCCATCCTTCGAGACGCGGCTTCGCCGCTCCTCAGGAGGAGCGTCAGGCAGGCGGGATGCTCATCCTGAGGAGCCTGCAAAGCGGGCGGCTCGAAGGATGGCTGCGCGTGCGCGGCTTCCGACACGCCATCACCCCCGCTCGCGGGCGAGGGTCTCTTTCACCGCCTCGACGAGTTTCGCGCGGGGGACGGAAAACTGGGCGGGCTGATCCTCGCGCCAGGTCCTGTTGTCGTCGATGGACGTCGCCATCTCCGCGCCGAGGATGAGATCCTTGATCGTCACCTCGCCGGCGGCGCGCTCGTCCTCGCCTTCGATGACGGCGACCGGGGCGTGGCGTTTGTCCGCATACTTCATCTGCGCGCGCATGCCGGAGCCGCCGAGATAGACCTCCGCCCGGACGCCGGCCGCGCGCAGCTCGCGGGCCATCTGCTGGTAGTCCGCCATCCGCTCGCCGTCGAGGGCGAGGACGACCACCGGCCCCCGCGCCTCCGCACCGCCCTCGCTCCGCATGGAGAGCGCCGTCACCAGCCGCGAAACGCCGACCGAGACGCCGACAGCCGGTACTTCAACGCCCTTGAAGCGCTTGACGAGATCGTCATAGCGCCCGCCCCCGCCGACGGAGCCGACGCGCACCGGGCGGCCCTTCTCGTCCTCGATCTCGAAAGTAAGTTCGGCTTCGAAGACGGGTCCGGTGTAGTATTCCAGACCACGGACAATAGAGAGGTCGATCTTCGCGCGTTCAACCTCATAGCCGAGGGCCTTCAGGGTCCCGGCGATGGCGGCGAGATCGGCGACGCCTTTCGCGCCGTCTTCGGAGCCGCCGATGAGGTTCGAGAGGCGATCGACCGTCGCGGCGTTCGATCCCTCCGAGCCCGCCATGAAGGCGAGCACGGTTTCGATGGCGGGGTCGGCGAGCTTCGCGCCTTCGGTGTAGTCGCCGCTTTCATCCTTGCGACCGGCGCCGAGAAGGAGCGCGACGCCCTCCGGCCCCAGACGATCAAGCTTGTCCATGGCGCGGAGCACGGCGAGGCGCGTCCCGGCGTGGTCGTCTCCCGCGATCCCGATGGTCTCCATCAGGCCGTTCAGGGCCTTCCGGTCGTTGATTCGGATCTGATAGTCCCCGCGCGGAACGCCGGCGGCCTCCACCGCATCGGCGAACATGGCGCAGATCTCCGCATCCGCATGGGGCGCCGGCGCGCCGACTGAATCGGCGTCGCACTGGGTGAATTCGCGATAGCGCCCCGGCCCCGGCTTTTCATTGCGCCAGACGGTCCCGACGGCGAAGCGGCGATAAGGCTTCGGCAGGGCGTCGTAATGCTCGGCGACGAAGCGGGCGAGCGGCGCCGTCAGATCATAGCGCAGCGCCATCCACTGCTCGTCATCGTCCTGCAGCGAGAAGACACCTTGGTTCGGACGGTCGGCGTCCGGCAGAAACTTGCCGAGGGCGTCGGCGTACTCGAACGATGACGTCTGCAGCTCGTCGAAGCCGTAAGCGCGGTAGACGCCCGTCACTTTTTCAAGGACGGCGCGCTCGGCGTCGAGCTCCGCACCCGTCCGGTCGCGGAAGCCGCGCGGAACCCGCGCCTTGGGTCGGAAGGATTTTTCTTTTTTGGCCACGGTGCTCTTTAGTCTGCTTTTTCTTCGCTCAAACTCAGCTCTGACCAGTCGTCCTTCGTGACGCGGCTTCGCCGTTCCTCAGGACGAAGTTCAGTGCAGTCTTCGTCCTGAGGAGCCCGCGCAGCGGGCGTCACGAAGGACGGCTTAACTCACGCCCCCCGCCGCATCGCATTGACGCGATCAATCAACGCGTTCGTGGAAGCGTCGTGGCCCTCGGCCGCCGGCTTCTCCTCTCCCAACGGAGCGATCTCCGGCAGGATCTTCTTTGCAAGCTGCTTACCGAGTTCGACGCCCCACTGATCGAAGGAGTTCACGCCCCAGATCACTCCCTGGAAGAAGATCTTGTGCTCATAAAGGGCGATCAGGGCGCCGAGGGTTTTGGGCGTCAGCGCGTCCAGCAGGATCGTCGTCGCCGGGCGGTCGCCGGTGAAGGTCTTGTGGGGCGCGAGGGCGTCGACGGCGGCTTCGGCGTAGCCTTCGGCTTCGAGCTCGCGGCGCGCCTCGTCCTCGGTCTTGCCGCGCATCAGGGCTGCGGCCTGCGCGAGGGCGTTCGCGATCAGCTTTTCATGGTGGTCGCCCGTCGGCGCGTGGGAGCGGGCGGGCAGGATGAAATCGCAGGAGACGGGCTCCGCCCCCTGATGGATGAGCTGATGGAAGGAGTGCTGGCCGTTCGTGCCCGGCTCGCCGAAAACCACCGGACCCGCGGGCGCTGCGAGGCGCTTGCCGTCGGTCGTCACGCCCTTCCCGTTCGATTCCATATCCGCCTGCTGCAGATAGGCGGGCAGCCGGTGCAGGCTCTGGTCATATGGGAGGACCGCGTGGGCCGGCGCGCCGAGGAAATTTCGGTTCCAGACGCCGACGAGGGCGAGGAGCGCCGGCAAGTTCTCCGGAAGATCCGCCTCTTGAAAGTGATTGTCCATAGCGTGGGCGCCGGCGAGCAGCTCCCGGAACCGCTCGAAACCGACCTGCAGGGCGATGGAAAGTCCGATCGCCGACCAGAGGGAATAGCGCCCGCCGACCCAGTCCCAGAAGCGGAACATGTTCTCTTCCGCGATCCCGAACGCCGTCACCTTCTCTTCATTGGTGGACAGAGCGATGAAGTGCTTCGCGACATCGCTGTCCTGCACGCCCTCCTGGGAGAGGAACCACTCCCGCGCCGTGCGGGCGTTGGTCATGGTCTCCTGGGTGGTGAAGGTCTTCGAGGCGACGATGAAAAGCGTACGGGCGGGGTCGGCTTCGGCGAGAACCTCCGCAATCTGAGCGCCATCGACATTGGAGACGAAGCGCGTCCGCCGGCCCTTCAGCCAGTATGGCTTCAAGGCCTCCACGACCATGACGGGCCCGAGATCGGAGCCGCCGATGCCGATATTGACCACGGTCGTCAGCGGCTCGCCGGAGAAACCCTTGCGGGCGCCGGAGTGCACGGCGTCGGAGAACCGCCGCATGCGGTCGAGTTCCTGCTGCACGAGGGGCGCGACGTCCTCCCCGTCGACGACGCGCTCGCGCTTGGCGAGATCGCGCAGGGCCGTGTGGAGGACGGCCCTGTTTTCGGTCGTGTTGATCGGCGCGCCGGCGAACATGTCCGCCCGCCGCGCGACGAGCCCCGTCTTCGCGGCGAGGGCGAGAAGCCCCTCCATCACCTCGTCGGTGATCTTGTTCTTCGAGAAATCGATAAAGAGCCCCGCCGCCTCGCCGGAGAAACGCGCGGCGCGGCCGGGGTCCTGATCGAACATCTTGCGGACGGGCTGGCCCGCCAGCTTGTCGGCGAGCTTTGCGAGCGCCTTCCACTCCGCGGAGGACGAAATGAGGGTCATGGGTCGCCTTCATCGGGCCGCCGGTTTTGTCGGGCGTTGGGGGCGGCGGCATGACGGCGTGTCAGCCCTCGCCGCCGCCGTCAAGGCGCGCTCTGGCCGGCTACTCGGTCGCGTCCGCGCGCCGCGCCGTCCAGACCGAGAGGAAATCCCGGCCGATCGAGTGGGTGCGGCCGGTAATCGTCCCGTCCGGCAGCAGGACGCCCGAATGATTGTAGGGGCCCGACCGGTCGCGGGTGACGAACGCGAAGTGGAGCGCGCCGAATTCCGCGTTGAACCGCAGCTCAAGGCCTGAGGAACCGTAGAACGTAGCGACGAGGGAGCCGTCCTTCTCGACGAAGGTCATCGGCTGATAATAGGCCGGCGCGTCCGGCGTCGGGCGCAGGTCCACCGTCCATTCCCCGACGAGATCGGCCGGGTCGGCGGCGGCCGCGGCCGACCCGATCAGCGCGAGGCCGAGGACGAAGGCCGCCGCGCGCATCAGTACTTGACCGAGCAGCCGTAGGGCTGGGTCTGGGCGACCTCGACCGGCTCGCCCGCGGCCATGTGGTTCATGGCGAGGCGGACGTAATTGGTCGCGCCCTCAAGGGACGCGGGATCGGAGGTCGGGCGGTCGTCGATGGCGCCCGCATACTGAACGACGCCTTCCGGGTCGATGACGAACATGTGGGGCGTGGTGACGGCGCCGTAGGCGCGGCCGATCTTGCCTTTCGGATCGAGGATCACCTTCGCCGGGTTCGCGCCGCGGGTTTCGGAGAGCTCGTTCGCCTCGTCGGCGCGCACATGGCCCTGTTTTCCGGGGGCGGAGGAGATGATGGTGAGCCAGACGACGTCCTGCTCGGCCGCGGCCGCCTGCAGGTCCTGCATGACGCCGCCGTTATAGACTTTCTTGACGTAGGGGCAGCCGTGATTGGTCCATTCGAGAATGACAGTCTCGCCCGCATAGTCCGCGAGGGAGACGGTCGTCCCGTCCGAAGCGAGGCCCGTAAAGGCGGGCGCCTTGGCGCCGACCGGTGCGTCCGCGGCGGCGGGCGTCGCGGCGAGGGCGAGGACGGCGAGCGAAGCGATTGTCGTGCGGATCATCAGTCGTCTCCTTACGGGGTGGTTTTGAGCGCGATGTCGGCGGATCCCGTTTCGAATAGCGAGGCGACGAGATCGACGGTGAGTGTCTGCGGCAGGATATCGGGCTCGGCGGCCCCCGGCGCGTAATAGAGATAAAGCGGGACGCCGGAGCGGCCCTGGGCTTCCAGCGCCGCGGTGATCGCCGGGTCGCGGTTCGTCCAGTCGCCGACGACATAAGCCGCGTCGGCGGCGCGGAAGGCGGCCTCCACGGCGGGGCGCTTCAGAACCGTCTGCTTGTTGAACTGGCAGGTGACGCACCAGGCCGCGGTGAATTCAACGAACACCGGCCGGCCGTAGGCGCGCAGGGTCTCGACCGCATCCTCTGTATACGCCACGGACTGCAGCCGCCCGCCCGCGGGCGCGGCGCCGGCGTAGGCCTGCGGAGCCGGCGTTGGAAGCGTCAGGGCGAAGACGCCCGCAAGCGCTGCGACGGCGGCGAGCGCCTGGGCGGCGCGGCGGGGGACGCCGCCGGACGGCGCGATGGAGAGCGCCCAGGCGGCGAAACCCGCGGCGAGGGCGGCGCCCCCGATATAAAGAACCGCGATCTCGCCCGCCTGCACGCTCGCGACCCAGAGAAGCCAAACCGCGGTTCCAAAGACGGGAAACGCCAGCGCCTGACGCACCCGGACCATCCAGGCCCCCGGCTTCGGCAGGACGAGCGCGGCTTGCGGCGCGGCGGCGAGGAGGAGATAGGGGCCGGCGAGCCCGAGGCCGAGACCGGCGAAGACTAGGAGCCCGCCGAAGCCCGGTTGAGCGACGGCGAGGCCGAGGGCGCCCCCGACGAAGGGCCCGACGCACGGCGCGGCGAGCGCGACGGCGAGGACGCCGGTGAGGAACGCGCCGCCCTTCCCGCCCATGGTCCCGAGGAGCGCGCCGCCCGCCCGCTGCAGGCCCGCGCCCGTTTCGAAAAGCCCGGCGAGGTGAAGGCCGACGAGGGTCATGATCACCGTCAGCACGCCGATCACCGCGGGCGACTGCAGATGAAAGCCCCAGCCGATATCCGCCCCCGCGGCCCGGAACCCGTAAAGCAGCGCGGCGAGCGCCAGGAAGGAGGACAGGACGCCCCCGGCGTAAAGGAGCGCATGGGCCCGCACCTCGCCCGCCTCCCCGCGCGCGGCGGCGTCCGCGACGCCCGCCGCCTTCAAAAAGACGATCGGAAAGACGCAGGGCATCAGGTTGAGGACGAGCCCGCCGATAAGCGCCGCGCCGACGGCGAGGAGCCAGCCCGTAAGGGAGACGGGCTCGCTGCTGGAGCCCGAGGACGGTCCGCCGTCAGCTCGTCCAGCCAGCCTGTCGGCGAGGGCGGCGGCGAGCCGCGGATCCAAATCCGCGCGGGTCGCGTCGATTTCGTAACCGACGGCGCGGCCGTTCCGCTCGACGCGGAGAACGCCGATCAGGCGTTCAAGCCCGTCAGGGTCGTAATTGAAATCCGGCGCCATCCCGAGGGCGGCGACGCCGTCCCGGCGGACGTCGGTCTGCGCGGCGGCGGGCCTCACAAGGCCTTCCGCCTCGGGAAAGAAGCAGATGTCGGCGCCGTCGAGCGTCTCGCTCGCGATGCGGAGGACCAGAAGGTCCGGCTCCGCGGCGAAGGTCGCCTCGCCCGGCAGCGGCGTCGGGTGCGTGCGGCGCGCGGCGGCGACGAACGCTTTTTCGGCGCCCACGTCCTCCGCAATCGGAATATCGAGGCTGAGGGTCGCTTCTTCCGGAACGCAGACGTCGTCGCAGATCAGCCAGTAGGCGTCGGCGGAGACGCGGACGCGCTCGCCGGGCCTTGCTGTCGCCGGGATCTCGACGGGGATAAAGAAAACCGGCGCGCCGTCGAGGATGTAATCGACGATCGGCCCGGTCGCCTTGGCTTTCGGCGTCGGGAACCGGATGTCGCCGACCGCGTAGCCCTCGGGCGCGCTCCATGTGAGCGAGAGCGGCTGCCCCGTCGTCCCGGAGTTTTTCCAGTAGACGTGCCAGCCGGTTTCAAGCTGCTGGCGGAAGGCGATGAGCGCGGTCCCGCCCGGCGCCGCGGCCTCGCGCGCGAGCACGAGGTCCGAGCGTGCGTGGCCCGTCGCGACTTCGGCGGCGCGGACCGGCGTCAGCACGGCGAGCAATACGAACAGGCTGGCGAGAACTCTCAGCATGGTCGGGAAGTACCGCGCCCGTCGTCCGCCTTCCAGCCGGCGGATCGCCGCTCGCCCGTTCGTGAGCGTTGGATGCGCCTTCGGAGCGGACCGCCGCCCTTCGAGACGGCGCCGCCGCTGACGCGGCGAAGCCTCCTCAGGACGAGCATCGCGCCCGTTTTCGATTAAGAACCGCAACTCATCCTGAGGAGCCGGGCGCAGTCCGGCGTCTCGAAGGAATGGCCTGCGGCTCAGGCGCCGTTCGCGGGCAACGGCTGCAGGACGTTCGATTCATTGAGATTGAACCGACGCGCCCGGCGCTCCACGAGCCGGCGCCAGTTCGCGATGGACATGAGGTGCGCGTAGATAAGCGGCAGGGCGCCGCTGTCGCGCAACTGGATGAACGCGTCCGCCGGCAGCGCCTTCAGCTTGTTCTCATCGACGGCGAAGTACTGGGCGAAGGGCTGGCCCTGACCTTCCTGGCCCGGCTGGGAGAAGTTCGCGACCTGGTTGGTCAGAAGATCGTGCTGCTTCAGGATCTTGCCGAATTCGACGGTCCGCTGGCGCTCCTGTTCATAGAGGCGGCAGCTTTCGAGCGCCTGATCGCCGAGCTCGCTCGTGCCTTCACCCGTAAAGAGCGGCCGTTCCGGGTTCTTCACAAAACCCTGGTAGCCGGCGTCGACGACGAGCGCCATGCGGTCGCTCTGATTGTCCGCGGCGAGAGCGAACGGGTAGCGGCGGATGTAGTTCGGAACATAGACGTCTTCGGCCCAGTTTCCCTGATCATCGACGAAGAGGTTGCGGTCGTCGATGACGCCGACGGCGGCGAGCGGGATCGGCGTGTCGCCCTCGGTGAAGACGACCGGGAATGATTTCTGGGCGGAAATGATCTCGTTCGCGTTCAGCGGCAGGACGCGGGCGTTCTCGCAAAAGTAGAACGGGCGCTCCGTGGTCGATACGCCGTAATCGCCGTGCAGCTCGCGGCTGACGATTTCAGGTTTTTCGAACAGGAAGAGCGTGCCGCTGAGTGCGGGGTTTTGCGGGGTTTCGGACATCGGACCAGTCTTTCTTGGGAGGGGCGCGTTCTCGCGCCGGAAATTCGATCCGCGGGGCCTAGCAAATGAGAGGCGGGCGGGGAAGCCGTCAGGCGAAGGCGCGTTCGGCTTCAGCGCGCAGCCATGCCGAGACGCGCTGCGGCGCCTCCATCGGCAGAAGGTGGCCGCCCTCCTCCGTCGTCTCCAGATGCGCGCCGGCGCGGGCGACGCCCTCGCGGCTCATGACCGTGGAGCCCCGGCCGCCGGCGAGGATGCGCAGCCGCGGGCCGAGGCGACGGACGGCCCGCCAGGGCCGGTGGCCATGGGCGGCGAAGATCGCCGCCTCCCAGCGCGGATCGCAGGCGAGCCGGACGCCGCCCTCCTCCTCGATCAGCCCGTCGGCGAGATAGTCGTCGAGGACGCCCTCGGCCCAGGACGCAAAAAGCGGTTTCGACGCGTAGGACGCGCGGACAGCCTCGCGGCTGTCGAAGCGCGGCCGCCGCTTCATGGCGGCGCGATAGAGCGGGTTCCGGTTTCGCAGGACGCGGGCGTAGGGCGTGCGGGAAAGGCCGTAGACCAGCGGCGGCATCAGGACCGGTTCGACGGCGACGACGGGATGCTCGGCGTCGGCGCCGGCTGCGAACAGGATCGACGACGTCGCGCCGTAGGAATGGCCGGCGATGATGAGCGGCCGGTCCGAGAGCGCCGCGGCGACCGCCCCGATATCAGCGGCGAAAAGGGTCCAGTCGCGTAGGGTCGCCGGCTCGCCCTGCGCCGTCGACAGCCCGCACCCGCGGAGGTCGAGGGCGACGATCTCGTAGCGCTCGGCGAGCGGCGCGAGGACGCGGTCGTAAGTCCGCGCGTTGAAACCGTTGGCGTGGGAGAAAAGAATGCGGGGGGCGCCGTCCCGCGGGCGTACGCGTGCGGACAGCGCGCCGCCCTCGACGGCGAACTCCCGGCGCTCGAGCGCCGCGTCGTTCCCGTCAAGCATCCCCGCCCCGCAGTCTGAAATCAGCTCTTCGGTCGAAAGACGCCGCTCGAGGGGTCGCGCTCATAATCGATCACCCGGCCTTCGCCCCGCGAACGGTCGAAAGCCTCGCGCGCCCGGGACGCCCGGCGCTCGACCGCCCGCACAAGGGCGACGACGCCGGAAATCGCCGCGACGGAAACAACCAGTCCTGTAAGCGCGCCCATGGCGGCCTCCTCCGTTTCACTCCGCCCGCCCTCGCCTAGAGGCCGAACCTGGACCACAGCGCCCGCTCTTCGAGGGCCGCAAGCCCGTCTGAGGCGGGCGAGGCCGAGCGGCCGAAGAGCTTCGACGCCAAGCCCCGATCCTCCGTCGGAATTTTGGCGATTTTAACACGCTCTCCAAATCTGCGGCGCAGATCGTCGCGCAAAGAGGCCGTTCCGTCGATCAGCCCGAGGCGCGTCGCGGCGCCCGCGAGCCAGACGTCGCCGTTGAAGAGCGCGGCGTCGTCGCCGGAAAGCCGCCGGCCGCGGCGGGCTTTGACGAGATCGACGAAGATTTCGTGCATGTCGCCGAGGAGGCCTTTCAGCCAGTCGATGTCGTCCGGCTTTTCGGGACGGAACGGATCGAGGCGCATCTTGTCCGTTCCGGCGGTGTAGACCCGTCGCTCGACGCCGAGCTTGGTCAGGGCCTCCGGAAACCCGAAGCCGCCGGAGATCACGCCGATGGACCCGACGATCGAGCTTGAATCGGCGAGGATTTCATCCGCCGCCAGAGCGAGCATATAGCCGCCTGAGGCTGCGACATCCTCCACATAGGCGTAGACCGGCACTTCTTTTTCCTCGGCGAGGGCGCGGATGCGGTCGTGGATCAGGCGCGACTGGACGGGCGATCCGCCCGGCGAATTGATCGCGAGGGCGACCGCGTCGAGGCGTTTCGGCTTGAAGGCCTGATCGATCGGCTTCTCCAGCTTCGCGAGCGTCAGGGACCGCCCCGGCCGCCCGGTCGATCCGATGACGCCGTTCAGCTCCAGAACCGTGACGTGGGGCTTGCGCGGCGGGAGGACGCCGAAGCGCTTTTTCTCAGTCATCCGACGCCAAGTAAGGCGCCGTGGCGGGCCGACCAAGCAGGCGCGATCATCATGGGCTAATTGTAAAGATGGCGGCCGTAGCCCGCCTCAGTCAGCACCCGGCGCGCCTGGGCGGCTTCGTCCTCGGGCACGAGAAGTCGCCGCGGGAAGGCGCCGATATTGCCGTCGAGGGCGTTCATCCCCTCGTCGAAGACCTGCGGGCTGAGGCCGCTGTCGCGCAGGAGGGCTGTCAGGAACGACAGCATGACGAGGTCGTTGGTGCGGAGGATTTCGGTCATCGGCCCTAGGGAACACCGGATCGGGGCCGCGCGCGAGCGCCGTTCCGTCGCGTCCCGTGTTGCTTGACCGTCGCACCGGCCCCTTCCATCTTCGTTCCATTGGATGACAGCAATTCGAGGACGGCGTGGCGTTAGTCGCCGAACAGGTTGACCAGCGGCGCTCGGCGAGCGCGGAAACCTTCGGGGCTGCTGTCGCGGCGCTGAAAGAAATCGCTGCGAGCGATCTTCTGGCCGTCAATCAGACGATCCTCGCGCGTCTCCAGTCCGACGTCTCCATGATCCCGGAAGTCGCCGGTCACCTGATCCAGTCCGGCGGCAAGCGCCTGCGGCCTCTCTCGACGCTGGTGGCGGCGCGGATGTTCGGCTGCGACGGGCTGGACCATGTCCGCCTCGCCGCGGCGGTGGAGCTGATCCACGCGGCGACCCTGCTGCACGACGACGTGGTCGACGGATCGGAACTCCGCCGCGGCGCGGCGACGGCCAACGTCATCTGGGGGAATTCCGAAAGCGTCCTCGTCGGGGACTTTCTGTTCTCCCGGTCCTTCGAACTGATGGTGGAGACGGGCCGCCTGCCGGTGCTGCAGATCCTCTCCCACGCATCCAGCGTCATCGCCGAGGGCGAGGTGCTGCAGCTCTCGACCCAGAACGATATTGAATCGACCTTCGAGCAGTACCTGAAAGTCGTCGGGGCGAAGACGGCCGCTCTTTTCGCGGCCGCGACCGAAGTCGCCGCCGTCGTCGCCGATCAGAGCGCCGCGATGCAGGCCTCGCTGCGCGAATTCGGCCTGCGCTTCGGGATCGCCTATCAGCTGGTCGACGACGCCCTCGATTATTCGGGCGCCCAGGCCGCCATCGGAAAGTCCGTGGGCGATGATTTCCGCGAAGGCAAAATGACCGCGCCCGTCGTCCTTGCCTACGAGCGGGCGCGCCCGGGCGAGAAAGCCTTCTGGCGGCGGACGATCGGCGAGAGCGACGTGCGTGACGGCGAGCTTGAAAAGGCGATCGGCCTGATGGCCCGCGACGGCGTGATCGCCGAAACTCTCGCCCGCGCGCGGGCCCATGCGGACGCGGCCGTCGCCGCCCTCGCCGAGGCCCCGGACAACGCTTATCGCCGGGCTCTCATCGACCTCGCGGACACCTCGGTCGCCCGAGCTTACTAGAGTTCTTTTTATTCCGCCGGCGCCGGGCGGCGGACCGCAGCGAACGCGATGCGCAGGGCGGCGGCGAAGACGATCCCCGACGCGATCACGCCGGCCCACCAGGCCTCAGCGCCCGCAGCGAAGAATGCGATCGCGGCGCAAACCCCGATCATCAGGGCGAAGAGGCCGGCGACGGCGCCGTGCGACGCCCCCGCCTGATGGAGCCGCTGATAGAGATGCTCTTTATGCGCCTCGGCGAGTGGCGCGCGGCGGCGGGCGCGGGTCGCGAGGGTCCAGAAAACGTCGAACAGGAAGGGCGCGAAAACGATCGGCGCGAAGGCCGCGTTGAATGCGCCGCCGGATTCCCGCGCGGCGAGGGGCGCGCCGGCGGCGAGCAGGAACCCGATCGTCTGGCTGCCGTTGTCGCCGAGGAAAATCCGTCCGCCTGCGACGTTGAAGGGCGCGAAACCGGCCGCCGCAGCGGCGACGGCGACATAGAGCGTCGCCGCTGCGGGCGCGCCGGCGGCGAGCGTGGCGATGGCGAGAGCCGCCCCGCCGACGACGGCGGCCCCGGCGGCCATGCCGTTCAGCCCGTCCATGAAATTGAAGACGTTCATGAAGGCCGCGATCCAGAGGAGCGTGAGGAGCGGCCCGAACGGTCCGAGGGCGATTTCGCCGCCGAGCGGAAGCGGCAGAGCGGGAAAAGCCGCGAGGCCGTAGGCTGCGAGCCCGGCGAAGAGGACCTGCAAGGCGAGCTTCGTCGCCGGCGGCGCCGACATGACGTCGTCGACCAGACCGAAGGCGCAGACGGCGGCGGCGAGGGTCGCGACCGCGCCGAGATCAGGGCGCAGATCCGGGGTCGCGAAAGCGACGAGCGCGACGGCGAGGAGAAAGCCCGCGGCGACGGCGAGGCCGCCGGTGCGCGGCGTCGGGCGCGTGTGGCTCGAACGCGGCGTCACGGCGGCCAGCACTGCAGGCGCGCGCAGGGCCGCGGCCGATACCGCCGCCGCGACCAGCGAGGCGATGACGGCGCACAGCGCGATGAGACCCGGACCCGGCACGTTCGTTACGCCCCACTCAAACCGTCGACAGGCTTGGACCGGCCCGCCGAACTTCGCAACGCCCCCGCATCGCGCCTCACTGCACCAGAAGCATGAGAGAAATATGTCGCTCCCGCCCTAGCGGACGAGCGGCGCGGAGGCCGACCACCAGCCGCGGGCGCCGGCCCGGCGCGCGGCGCGGGCGGCGGAGGCGGCGTCGGGGAAAAGCGCGAAGCAGGTCGCGCCGGAGCCGGACATGCGCGCGGCGAGAGCGCCTGGCGCGGCGGCGAGGGTCTCGATCACCTCCCGAACGACGGGCGCCTGGCCGATCGCCGGCGCCTGCAGATCGTTCCGGGTCGCCGCCATGAAACCGGCGAGCGCTGCAAGGGATCCGCGCGGCGCCGGCGGCGTCGCAGGCGGCGGCGGACTGGGGGTCGCGCGGTCGAAAGCGCGGAAGACGGGACCTGTCGGCGTCGCGACGCGGGGGTTCGCGAGGGCGATATGGGCGGGCGGAACGGCGGCGGCCCGCAACCGTTCGCCGGCGCCCTCCGCGCAGCATGTCCGTGAGCGCAGGCAGACGGGTACGTCGGCGCCGAGGCCAAAGGCGAGCGCGTCGAGAGCGTTCGCCCCCGGACGAAGCCGCCAGAGACGGATCAGGGCTCGGAGCGCCGCCGCCGCGTCCGCCGAGCCGCCGCCGACGCCCGAGGCGACGGGGAGACGCTTTTCAAGGGTGATCTCCGCGCCCGTCTCAACACCGTAGCGCGCGACGAGACGCCGGGCGGCGCGAAGAACGAGATTGCGCTCCACGTCTTCGCCCGCCAGGTCCTCCGCAAACGGACCGGTGATCGCAAGCGACAGACGCGCAGCCGGAGCGACGCGGACGACGTCGCCGACGCCGGCGAAAACGATGAGGCTTGAGAGATCGTGCCGCCCGTCGGCGCGCAAGGGGCCGACATGCAGGTTGAGATTGACCTTGGCCGGAGCGAATTCCGTGATCGTCATGCGTCGTTGGAGGGCGGGAGACCGTTCCGCAGCTTCTGCTCGATCGCCTTGCGCAGATCAGGCTCCGGATCGAGCTCCAGGGCGCGCCGCCACTCGAACTCCGCCTCGCGCCGGCGGCCCGTGCGCCAATAGGCGTCGCCGAGATGATCCGTAATCACCGGGCTCGTCGGGTCGAGGGCGACGGCGTCTTCAAGATACTCGACCGCCGCCTCGTAGTTCCGGAGCTGGAACTGCGCCCAGCCGTAGCTGTCGAGGATCGCGCCCGAGGTCGGGTTCAGGGACTTTGCTTTCGCCAGCAAGCGCTCGGCCTCGGCGAGTTCGACGCCGCGTTCCGCCAGGGTGTAGCCGAGGTAGTTGAGGGCTTCGGGCTCCTCCGGTGCGAATTTGACGGCGCGGCGGAGCGCCGCGATCGCCGCTTCCTCACGCCCCAGATCGAGAAGGAGCGCGCCGCGGGCGACCTCAAGGCGCCAGTTGTCCTGACCGGTGTTGAGCGCCGCGTCCGCGGCGCCGGAAACGACGGCGAGGGCTTCGGGTCCGCGATCGTCCCGGATGAGAAGATCCGCCAGCGGCAGGGCGAGGTAGCGGGCGTCCGGGTCCTTTTCGCGGGCGACGCGCAGAACGCCGATCGCCTCGGCGGTGCGGCCGAGACTATCGAGGGCGCGGGCGCGGCCGAGGACGGCGTCGGGGTAAAGCGCGGATTCTTCCGTCACCCGTCCGTAGGCGGCGGCGGCCGTCTTTCTGTCCTCATAGACTTCTGCGGCGGCGCCGATCAGCGCCCAGGCTTCGCTGAAATCCGGATCGAGACGGACGGCGAGGCGCGCGAAGGACATGGGCGTTTCAAGCCGCGGCGCGCCGGAACGCACGACCCCGGCGGGCGCGAGTGCGTAGGTCTCGTTCGCCTGCTCGAAAGTCGCCCGGCTCAGATTGAAGAGCGCGATCGCCATCCCCTCCCGCGCCGTTCTCGGCAGCGGCGGCGGTTCGTCGCCCGCCTTGATACGGGCGATCCCGCGGCGGCCCTCGTAGCCGTTGCGCTCGCTCGCCGCCATCGCCTCGTAGAGCCCGAGAGCGAGATCGCCGGCGCCGCGTTTTTCAAGCGTCCGGGCGTAGTAGGTGCGCGCGAGCGGCGCCGACGGGCCTTCCGCGGCGCGGCCGAGCGCTTCGTCGGCCCGGTCCCAGTCGCCGACGGCGGCGTACATCAGCCCGCGATGGAGATCATGGAAGCCGCGATAGGTCTGATATCCGGCGGCCTCGAGGGCTTTTGCGCCCGACGCGTCCCGCCGGCGCTCCGAGAGGATCCATGCGGACGCGATTTCGACGACTGCGGAGGAATAGACGCCGGCTTCGAGACCGTCGAGATACTCCTCCGCCCCCGACAGATCGCCGCGGACGAGGCGCTCGACGGCGAGGGTGAGGCCGATGAAGGGCTGGCTCGCGCCGGCGCGATCGAGAAAGCGCGCGTCCTCTGCGGCGTCCTCATAGTATCCGGCCGCGAGCGCGTAGGAAAACGCCTCGGTGCGCAGATCGAGATCGTCCGGCGCGTCTTTGACTGCGGCTGCGAACAGGCGCGCGGCGGCGTTGAGATCATACTGGCGGGCGGCGAAACGGCCGGCGAGGTAGCCGCCAAAAGCCGTCGGCCCTTCGCGAACGGGCTGCTGCGCGCCGGGAAGGCTGACGCAGGCCGCGGCCGACAGGGCGCACGCCAGGAGCGTCGCGGCGAAGCGGGCGCCCCCGGCGAACGGCCGCCGAGCGGCGCGCTTCTCGCTACATGTTCGGATAGTTCGGCCCTCCGCCGCCTTCCGGAACCGTCCACACGATGTTCTGCGACGGGTCCTTGATGTCGCAGGTTTTGCAGTGGACGCAATTCTGCGCGTTAATCTGAAACCGAGTGTTACCGGCCTCTTCGACGAACTCATAGACCCCGGCGGGGCAATAGCGTTGCGAAGGTCCGGCGAAAACCGGCAGATTCCGCTCCACGGGAACGGCGGCGTCGCGCAGGGTGAGATGAACCGGCTGATCCTCCTCATGGTTGGTCGCGGAGAAGGCGACGTTCGTCAGCCGGTCGAAAGTGAGGACGCCGTCCGGCTTCGGATAATCGATCGCCTTGTGCTTCTCGGCGGGCTCGGTCGCCTCGGCGTCGGTCTTGCCGTGCTTCAGGGTGCCGAAGAGCGAGAACCCGCCGAAGAGCGAGGTCGTCCAGAGCTCCGCCCCGCCGAGGGCGACGGCGCCGAGAACCGTGCCGTATTTCGACCAGAGGGGCTTGGCGTTGCGGACTTTCTTCAGCTCGTCATAGACCCAGGACGCCTCATATTTCTCCGTATAGGCTGAAAGCTCGTCCCATTCCCGGCCTTCGCCGAGCGCCTCGAACGCGGCTTCCGCGGCCAGCATGCCGGTCTTCATGGCGTTGTGGTTGCCCTTGATACGGGGGACGTTCACGAAGCCCGCCGAACAGCCGATGAGGGCGCCGCCCGGGAAGGTCAGCTTCGGAACGGACTGAAAGCCCCCCTCGGTGATGGCCCGCGCCCCGTAGGCGACCCGCTCGCCGCCTTCCAGGTACTTCTCCACTTCCGGATGGGTCTTCATCCGCTGGAATTCCTGATACGGAGAGATATAGGGGTTTGCGTAATTGAGGTGCGTGACGAACCCGACGGAGACGTAGTTGTCGCCGAAATGGTACATCCAGGAGCCGCCGCCCGTCTTGTCGTCGAGGGGCCAGCCGAAGGTGTGCTGGACGAGCCCCGGCTTGAAGTTCTCATCCGGAACCTTCCACAGCTCCTTGCAGCCGAGGCCGTATTTTTGCGGCTCGCGGCCCTCGTCGAGCTTGAAGTCGTCGATCAGCTGCTTCGCCAATGATCCGCGCACGCCTTCAGCGATCAGCGTGTACTTGCCCATGAGGTTCATGCCGGGCTGAAAGTCGGGCTTCTCGGAGCCGTCCCGCGCGACGCCGAAGACGCCGACGACGACGCCCTTCACCTCGCCGCTCTCGCCGCGGATCAGGTCCGACGCCGCCATGCCGGGGTAGATTTCAACGCCCATGGCTTCGGCCTGCTCGGCGAGCCAGCGCGTCACGTTCCCCATGGAGCAGATGTAGCAGCCGTGGTTCTTGATCATGCCGGGCATGGCGAAAACGGGCAGCGCGATGGAGCCCGCCGGGCCTAGGACGAGGAATTTCTCGTCCGTCACCTCGTTCTCGAGGGGCGCGCCCTTTTCCTTCCAGTCCGGGATCAGTTCGTTCAGCGCTTTCGGGTCGAGCACGGCGCCGGAGAGAATATGGGCGCCGACTTCGGAACCCTTCTCAACCACGACGACATTGACGTCCCGGCCCTCGGCCTCCGCGAGCTGTTTCAAGCGGATCGCGGCGGAGAGGCCCGCCGGGCCCGCCCCGACGATCACCACGTCGAACTCCATCGACTCCCGGTCGCTCGCGTCGTACGCCATTTTTGTTTCCTGTTTTGTCGCTTCGGTTGCGCTTAATATGGGTGCGCGGCCGAATCCAGAACGCCCGGCGCCGCCAGACGCCGCGGGCGAGACCGAGCGAGGCGAGGCGCTTTGGCGGACGCGTTCACAGATTTCGAGAGCGCCCGCGCCGTCCTCGCCTGGTATCGCGATATGGGCGTGGAGGAAGCCGTCGGTCTCGAGCCGGCCGACTGGTCGGCGCCGGCGCCCGCAGCATCGCCAGCCGCGAAGCCGAAAGCCCCGACCTTCGCGCCGCCGCCGAAGCGGGACGGGCTCGCAGAAGCCGCGGCCGATGCGGAGCGCATCGCCGCCGCCTGCGAGACCGTCGAGGCGCTCGCCGAGGCCGTCGCCGCCTTCGAGGGATGCCCGCTGAAACCGGGCGCCCGGTCGACGGTGTTCATGGACGGCGTCGCGGGCTCGGACCTCCTCGTCATCGGCGAGGCGCCGGGGCGGGAGGAGGACGCCCGCGGCCTCCCCTTCATCGGGCGCGCGGGCAAGCTGCTGGACGCCATGCTCGCAGCGATCGGCCGGTCCCGATCCGAGAATTGCCTGATTTCGAACGTCATCTACTGGCGTCCGCCCGGGAACCGCACGCCGACGTCGGAGGAGGTCGCCATCTGCAAACCCTTCGCGCTCCGCCTCGTCGAACTGAGCCGACCGAAAGCGATCGCCCTCATGGGCGGCGCGGCGGCGCAGGCGCTCGGCGGGGTCACGAGCGGCGTCATGCGCGCCCGGGGAACTTGGAGACAGGTTGAAACAAAGAGCGGATCGGTCCCCGCTCTCCCGATGCTCCATCCGGCCTACCTTTTGCGTCAGCCGGCCATGAAGCGGACCGCCTGGCGAGATCTTCTGAGTTTAGAGGCTCGGTTGAACAAGCCTTAAGGCGGAGATCACATAGATGACGGGTTCGCGCCGCGGCGCGGGGGCCGATGGGAGACTTGCGATGCTGCGACGGTTCGCGCCGCTGCTGATGACGGTCGTGTTCGCCGGCGCCTTCGCGCGCCCGGCTGACGACGCCCCCACGCCGGAGCCCGCCCTCCTCATCGAGGAGACGGTCGCCGCAGACGACCCCGCCGGGGCCGCGGCCCAGGTCGTCGTTCCCGAGGCGCTTCCGCCGGCGCCGCCGAGCGTCCTCTCCGCCGACGACCGCGCCCGCTACGCCCGGATTTTCGATCTGCAGGAGCGCGGGCGGTTTTCCGAAGCCGCCAAGATCGTCGCCGAAGTCGAGGACAAGAGCCTTGAAGGCTGGGTCCTCTGGCAGAAGCTGATGCATCCGACGGCCTATCGCTCGCGGTACACGGAGCTGAAAGGCTTCATGGAAGCCCATGCGGACCACCCGTATGCGGACGAGGTCTACCGGCTCTCTCTTTATCGTCGGCCGAAGAACTGGCGCCGACCGCCGCCGCCGGACGGCCGCGAATGGCGCCGAGACCCGGAAGACCCGCTGCCCCCCGCCCTCGCCGCGAGCTATGACCTCTCGCCGTCGAAACTGCGCGCCGTCAAACGCGTCGAGGGGCGGATGCGGTATCTTCTGCGCAGGGATCGCCCGACGCAGGCCCTGCGGGAGCTGAACTACCGCTCGAACCGGCGGCGCCTTGCAGACGTGCAGTACGACCGCATCCGCTCCTGGATCGCAGCCTCCTATTTCTACAACGGCCTCTACGACAAAGCCGAGGCGATCGCTGAAGAGGTGGTCGCGGCGAACGGCGGCAACGCCGTCCTCGCCTCCTGGACCGCCGGGCTCATCGCCTGGCGCGCAGGCGACGCGGAGGAAGCCGCCGATCATTTCACCGCCATGGCGACCGTCGAGGAGCAGGAGCCGTCGCTCCGCGCCGCCGCGGCCTATTGGGCGGCGCGCACCAGCATCGCGGCGGGCCGCGCTGACAAGGTCGTCGCGCACCTCGATATCGCCGATGATTATCCGTTCACGTTCTACGGTCTCCTCGCGCGCCATCAGCTCGGCCGTCCGATCCCGGCGCCCGAGCCGCCGACGGCGCCGAGCGCGGAGCGTTTCGAGCGCCTTGTCGCGACGAGCCCGCGCGTCAGAACCGCCGTCGCTCTCGCCGAAGCGGGCCGGACCGAATGGGCCGACCTGGAGATGCGCTGGGCGATGGGCGAGACGCCCTTCGATCTCGATACGGACTTCATGGCCGTCGCAAGCGCCATGGGCCTCGCTTCGGCGGAGATCGACATCGCCGAGGACGCCTACGCGCGATCCGGCGCGCGGGAATTCGAGAAGGGCCTTTATCCGGTCCCGGACCTCGCGCCCGCCGGCGCCTACACGATCGACCGCGCCCTCGCCTTCGCCCTCATGCGCCAGGAAAGCCGTTTCCGCGCCGACGCACGCTCGCGGGCCGGCGCCCGCGGCCTGATGCAGCTCATGCCGCGCACGGCGAGCTACATCGCGAAGGACCGCACCTACGTCTACCGCTCCGGCCGCAAGAAGCTCTACGACCCGGCGGTGAACCTCGAACTCGGCCAGACATACGTCACCTACCTCATGGACAACCACGTCGAGGGCGACCTCCTGCAGATGGCGATCGCCTATAATGGCGGGCCCGGAAACCTCCGCCGCTGGAAAGCCCGCGTCGGCGCCGAAACCGACCCCCTCCTCTTCATGGAAAGCATTCCGAACCCGGAAAGCCGCGGCTATGTGGAGAAGGTGCTGACCAACCTCTGGATCTACCGCGCCCGCCTCGGCCAGCCGACCCCGAGCCTCGAACAGCTTGCACGTGGGGAGTGGCCGAAATACGTGGCGCTGGACGAAGGGGCGTAGGCAGGCATAGCCCGGCCCCGCTTTGACACCTTTGATCCCTCTCGGCATTTTGTCCCCGTTGGTTGCGCAGGGGGGCGTCATGAAACAGGGTCTTTCAATCATCGCCGCGGCGATTGCGGCGACGGGCGTCGCTCATGCGCAGTTTCACAAGAAGACCGGGCCTTACATCGGCGGCGGGATCGGCGCTTTTCAGCTCGCCGACGATACGGCGACGACGCCGGGCGGGGCTGAGCTGACGAACGATGTCGGGCCGCGGGTGGCGTTTTCTGTTTACGCCGGCAAAGCGGTTTCGGAGGTCCTGCTGCTCGAAGGCCAGATTGGGTTCTGGTCGGCGCAATGGGACGGGTTCGAGGACGCACCGGTCACGTTCACCTGCCCGGCTGCGGACCCGGACGACTGCCTCGACCCGCTGATCCGAACCGCGTCAGTGACCGCCAACGCCATCCTCACGGCGCCGCTTGATTCCAAGGTGCGCCCCTATATCGGCGGCGGCGCCGGGTTCTTCAGCACCGATCTTAATCTGGACGACGTCGACGCTTCCTACGGCTTCGGCTACCTCGCGAAGGCGGGCGTCGATTTCGAGGTGTCCACGGGCCTCCGCCTCGGCTTCGAAGGCGTCTATGTCGGCGCGCCGGAGGCCGAGTTCGACAATTTCGTCGATATGGAGGTCGCAGGCTTCGCCGGCCTCCTGACGCTGACGGGCCAGTTCTAAGATCCGGATACGGAACGAACTCTACCCCTCATCCCCACGGTTCGACCGTGGGCCCAGCTCCGGGGTCCGCCGCAGTTTCGCGCGCCGACGGGTCGAGCACGCCTCCTCGACCCGTAATTTTCGCTGACGTCTTCCGTGATGGGTCCCACGGTCAAGCCGTGGGAATGCAGTACGGGACGGGCGGGCGCCGCCGAAGCTCGCCCCGCGTGACACGGCCGCCGCCGCGTCCTATCTCCCGGCCATGGCCGCATCCGAGGATCCACCCGCGCCGGGCGACCGGCCCGCGCGCGACAGGCGACGTCTGACCGAGGGGCCGGTCGGGGCAACGCTGTTTCATCTCTCCTGGCCGATGACCGTCGGGCTCCTCTCGGTGATCGCCTTCAACGTCGTCGACACTCTCTATATCGGGCGCCTGGGCGCGGACCCGCTTGCGGCGATCGGCTTCTGCTTCCCGGTCATCTTTTCAACGAGCGCCGTCGCCATCGGTCTCGGCACGGGGGCGGGCGCCCTCGTCTCCCGGGCGATCGGGGCGGGATCGATGGACGAGGCGCGGCGCATCTCGACCAACGCGCTCCTTCTCGCGACGATCATCGTCGGCGCCCTGACGGCCCTCGGCGCGGCGACGATCGAACCGCTTTTCAAAAACGTCCTCGGCGCGCCGGCGGAGCTCATCCCGCTCATCGAGAGCTATATGCTCACCTGGTACGCCGGCATGGCGTTCCTCGTCGTGCCGATGGTCGGGAACTCGATCCTCCGGGCGAACGGGGAATCCATTCTGCCGAGCGCGATGCTGGTCGTCGCGGCGATCCTCAACGCGGTGCTCTCCCCGCCCCTCATCTTCGGATTGTTCGGCGCCCCGAGACTTGAAATGGCCGGCGCGGCGATCGCGACGGCGCTCTCGCGCTCCACCATGCTCTTCGTCACCTTCTGGCTGATGCAGACGCGCGGTCGGCTGATCGACTGGTCCGGCGCTTCGCTGAAGAGCTTCGTTCCTGATGCGGGCTCGGTGCTGCGCGTCGGCGGGCTCGCCTCCATCGCCCAGGCGATCCAGCCCCTCTCCTCCATCGCCATCACCCGGCTTCTGTCCGGGTTCGGAGCGAGCGCTGTCGCGGGCTTCGCCGTCGGCGCGCGGATCGAGGCGCTGTTCCTCGTCCCCTTTTTCGCCCTGCAGACCGGTCTCGCGCCCTTCGTCGGCCAGAACGCCGGCGCGGGCGCGGCGGAACGCATCGCGAAAGCGCGCGAGCGGGCGGTCGCCTTCATCATCGGCTGGGCGGCGGTCGCGTTCGTGGTCCTCTGGGCCTTCGGGGAGACGATCGCCGGCTGGTTCACGCCCGACCCGGAGATCGCCAAACTCTCCGCACGCTATCTTTTCTGCGTTTCGGCGGGGTTCGTCGGGGCGGGGCTCCTCCTCACCACCAACGCGACGCTCAATCCGCTGAACCGGCCGCTCTTCGCGCTGACGCTGACGGCGCTGCGCTTCATCGGCGTCTATCTCCCTCTCGGGATCGTCTTCAGCCGGCTGGAGGGCCCGGAAGGCGTCTTCGCCGCGGCGGGCCTCTCCTACGTCGTCGCGGGCGGCGCGGCGTTCCTCATGGGCCGCTGGGCGATCGGCCGGGTTCAGACGAGCGCCGTCCCGGCGGCCGGCTGAGAGCGCAGGCGCGAGACGCGCGCGAAGCTCTCCGCATCATCGACGTCTTCCAGCGTCTCCAGGAGGACGACGCGCCACGTCTCGGGCGCGGAGGCGCGAGTGTCGGCGAGGGCGTGCTCCGTCGACCACCGGACGCCTTTCAGGAAATCGCGATCGCTCCGCATCCGGCGGAGGCCGATGAGCCAGTAGCCGCCGTCCGCCGCCGGACCGAGCACGAGGTCCGCGCCGCGGAGGGCCCGGAAGGCCTTCGCGATTTGGGCGGGCGCGATCTGCGGCGCGTCGGTGCCGATCACGACCATGGGCCCAGGCGGCGCCATGCGGAGGAGCCGGCGCAGCCGATCGCCGAGGTCCCCGCCGCCCTGCGGGACCGCGCCCGCCGCCGGCCAGTCGGCGGGGAAGCCTTCGGCCCGACCGTCGACGGCGGCGCGGGTCTCCCAGCGCGCATCGGCGCCGAGGCGCCCATAAAGTCCGCTGACGGAATTGCGGTAGAAGCACGCCGCCGCCGGCCCGGAGATCCCGGCGGCGAGGCGCGTTTTCGCCCGGCCGATCCGCGGCGGCTTCAGGAAGAGGTAGAGCCGCTCGGCCCAGCCCACGCTCATCGTTCGTACACCTTCATGATATCCTCGGGCGATGCGCCGCGGTAATAAAGCGCGAGGCACTTCCAGTTCCTCAGAACGCGTCGCGCGTAGCCGAGCCGGCGATAACGCTCCGCCGACGTGATCGCGGCGGGCTTCAGCATGTGGAGGCGGTGGCGGCCGATGCGGCGGACGAGATCGACGTCCTCCATCAGCGCCATCGGTCGGAACCCGCCGAGGGCGTCGTAAAATCGTCTGGAGATGAGAAGCCCCTGATCGCCAAAGGGGAGCTTGAAGAGCGCGCAGCGGACGCGCACCCCGAAGGCGACCAATGCGGGGCCGGCGCCGATTTCATCGAAACGGAAGCGGAAGGCGCCGGCGCGGGCGTGTTCGCCGGGCGGCGCCATGAACCGGGCGGCCGCTTCCTCCCAGCCCGCCTCAAGCGTCGTGTCCGCATGCAGAAAGAGAAGAAACTCGCCCGTCGCCGCGTCGGCTCCGGCGGCGAGCTGCGCGCCGCGACCCGTCGGCGCCTCGACGATGCGGCACGACGCCCGGCGCGCGGCGTTAAGCGTTCCGTCTACGGACCCCCCATCGACGACGACCACCTCGCCGGCAAAGCCGGACGCGCGCGCGCCGTCGAGGGCGGCGAGGCTTTTCGCCAGCGCGTGTTCGGCGTTCAGCGTCGGGATGACGACGGAAAGGCGGCGGGGCTCCATCGCGACGCCATAGCCGTGCGGCGGGGCGAGCGAAACCGCTCCGTCAGCGCCCGCACGGAACCGTGAGGGAGAGCATGACGCCCTCGTCGTCGAGGCCGCTCAGCATCCCCCGCGGAATATAGTGGGCCTGCCTCCAGACCGGGCGGAACTCTTTGTAGGCGACATCGACCATCACGCCGGATTTGAAGCCGAGGGCGACGCCCGCATAGGTCTCCCAGATCGTGGAGCCGAACTTGTCGTCCACCACCAGAAGAAGCCGGCGGTTCGCGACCGTCGGCTGGTCGTGGCAGAAGCTCGCGAAATTGAGCCAGCCCGCGCAGGCGTCGTCGTCCATGTCGTCGAGGGCGGAGCGCCGCCAGCCGACACGCGGGCGGACCACCGCATCGCCGAAGGCGACGAAGCCGGCGTCCGGCTCGAGGAGCAGATTGATTTCAGCAGGGTCCGGGCGGCCGGGCTTCGATGCGAGCGTCTGGTAGGCGTCGATTTCAGCGAGGACCCGCTTCACCTCCTCGCGCCGGGCGTCTTCCACGGCGGCGATTGCGGCGGCGCCGTAGCCGGCGGCCGACTGGCGGACGATGGCGCGGACGTCTTCCAGGACACCCGTCCCCTCGAAGGTCGGGCGGTCGTCGAGACCCGCGGCCTCGGCCGCGCCCATCATGGTGAACGCAGCCGCCGCGGCTTTCAGACCTGTAACCGTCCGTTGCATCATCGGTCCCCGTGTCGCCGCGCCCGCGCGCTGCCCCGTCTCTCCTTGCTCGTCGCCTCCAAGCCTGACGACTTTATGTCGGAATGTTACTAAAATTCGGGCGATCGCGCGCGCCCTATTTTGACACGATGTTCTTGACTCGTTCGCTTTTTGTTCGTTAATTTTCGCCATGGCTCGCGCCGCGCTCCCGACCGATGGAAGGCCTCGCTCGCCCGCCCGCCGTCGGTCGGGGCGCGGCGCGCAGTCTAACGCCTCCGGCCGCTTCGAAAGAGAGAAGCGGGAGGGCTTCGACGACGGCTGGGAGACGGTCGAGGAGACGAGCCTCGAGCGCCCGCCGACGGAGGTGACGACGGAGACGCCGCGGCGGGTGATCACCCGCAATTCCTCGCCGGACGTCCCCTTCGATCGGTCGATCAACCCCTATCGGGGGTGCGAGCACGGATGCCCATACTGTTTCGCCCGACCGACCCACGCCTTCATGGGCCTCTCGCCGGGGCTCGATTTCGAGCGGCGGCTGTTTGCAAAGCCGGACGCAGGCAAGACCCTCGCGCGGGAGCTTTCCGCGAAATCCTATCGCTGCCGGCCGATCGCCATCGGCACCAACACCGACCCCTATCAGCCGATCGAGCGGACCTGGCGGATCATGCGCGGCGTCCTGGAAACGCTCTCGCGCTTCAATCATCCGGTGACGATCCTGACAAAGAATGCGGGCGTCGTGCGCGATCTCGATCTTCTGGCGCCGATGGCCGAACGCGGGCTGGTAAAGGTCGGCCTCTCGATCACGACCGAGGACCGCGCCCTCGCCCGGGCGATGGAGCCGCGCGCCTCGACGCCGGACAAGAGGTTCGAGGCGGTCCGCGCGCTTTCCGATGCGGGCGTGCCGACCGCCGTCATGACGGCCCCGATCATCCTGGGGCTGAACGACCATGAGATCGAAAGCCTTCTTGAACGCGCGGCGGGCTCCGGCGCGCGGGAGGCGGGCTTCACCCTTCTCCGCCTGCCGCTCGAGGTCTCGCAGATCTTCCGGGAATGGGTGGAGGCGACGTTCCCCGATCGTGCGGCGAAGATCATCCGCCTTTTGCAGGAGAGCCATGGCGGCCTCGACCATGATCCCCGCTTCGGCAAACGCATGTCGGGCGAAGGGCCCCATGCGGAGATGGCGGCGACGCGCTTCCGAACGGCGGCGGCGCGTCTCGGCCTCGGCAAGCGGACCTTCGTTCTGCGGACGGACCTCTTCGCGCCGCCGAAGCCCGAGACGCCGCAGTTGTCGCTCTTCTGCGAATCGGAGGCCTAGAATGGCAGCTCGACACGTCAGGAGAGCGCCGTGCCCGCCGCGCCGACATTCGATCTCGAACGCGAATTCGCCGGTCTCGGCGGTCCCGTCGCAGGCGTCGACGAGGTGGGTCGCGGACCGTGGGCCGGGCCGGTGGTGGCGGCGGCGGTCGTCCTCGATCCCGCGACGGCGCCGGAGGGGCTCGCCGATTCCAAGGCGCTCGCTGCGAAACGTCGCGAGGCGCTGTCGGCGTCCCTCCACGAGGTCGCGGAGATCGGTCTCGGCCTCGCAAGCGTCGAGGAGATCGACCGGCTCAATATCGGCCAGGCGACGCTGCTCGCTATGGTCCGCGCCGTCGAGGCCCTGCCCCGCGCGCCGGCCGCCGCCCTCGTCGACGGGAACCGGCCGCCGCGCCTCGCCTGCCGCGTCCGGACCGTCGTCAGGGGCGATCAGGTCTCCGCCTCGATCGCCGCCGCCTCCATCGTCGCGAAGGTCGCCCGCGACCGGATGATGACCGATCTCGCCGCCGCCTTCCCGGGCTATGGCTGGGAGAAGAACAAGGGCTACGGCGCGCCGGCCCATCGGAAGGGCCTCGACCGCCTCGGCGTGACCCAGCACCACCGCCGCTCCTTCGCGCCGATCGCGGCGCTCGTCGAGCGGGCGGCCTGACGCAAACGCCCGCCCCGCGTTGACCCCCGCGACGACGCCCGCCAAGGTCTGCGCCCGCTCAGCTGCTCAACGCCCTCACGAGACCCGACCGATGCCCCGGCGCGCCGCGCACTCGACAAATCGTCCGCCGGAGGACGTCCTCGACACGATCGTCGCGGGCGACTGCACGAGCCTCATGCGGCGCCTGCCGGAACACTCCGTCGATCTCGTCTTCGCCGACCCGCCTTACAACCTGCAGCTCGGCGGCGACCTGACGCGCCCGGACAATTCGAACGTCCACGGCGTCACGGAAGCCTGGGACCGGTTCGATTCCTTCGAGGTCTACGACGCCTTCACCCGTCTCTGGCTCGCCGAAGCGCGGCGGGTCCTGAAGCCGACGGGCGCCCTCTGGGTCATCGGCTCCTATCACAACATCTTCCGCGTCGGGGCCATGATCCAGAACGCCGGCTACTGGATTTTGAACGACGTCGTCTGGCGGAAAACGAACCCGATGCCGAATTTTCGCGGCACCCGGTTCACCAACGCCCACGAAACGCTCATCTGGGCCGCCTACGGACAGAAGGCGAAATACACCTTTAATTACGACGCCCTCAAAATGGCCAATGAAGGCCTGCAGATGCGCTCCGACTGGGAGCTGCCGATCTGCACAGGGGCGGAGCGCCTGAAACGCGCCGACGGAAAAAAAGCGCACCCGACCCAGAAGCCCGAAGCACTCCTCCACCGCATCCTCGTCGGGTCGACCAATCCGGGGGACGTGGTGCTCGACCCGTTCTTCGGCACGGGAACGACCGGCGCCGTCGCAAAACGCCTCGGCCGACGGTTCATCGGCATGGAGCGGGACCCCGCGTACGTCGATTTCGCGCTGGAGCGGATCTCGCGGGTGGAGCCTCTGGACCCCGCAGCGCTGGAGGTGACGCCCTCGAAGCGCGCCGCCCCGCGCATCTCCTTCGGCATGGTGGTCGAGCGCGGCCTCGTTCGCCCCGGCGAGACGCTCCTGCCGCCCCATGGCCGCGGAACGGCGGCGCGGGTGCGGGCGGACGGCTCGGTCACGGTGGGCGAGGCGTCGGGCTCCATCCACCAGATGGGCGCCCACGTGCAGAAGGCGGAGGCCTGCAACGGCTGGACCTTCTGGCACTTCAAGGGAACCGAAGGGCTCGCGCCCATCGACCGCCTGCGCCAGCAAATGCGCCAGGAACTCTATGGATGACGAGGCTTCGGGGTTAGGCTCCCTTGCCTTGGAAAGGAGCGCCTCCATGACAGCCGCCGCACCCGATCGTTTCGAAGACCGCCCGGAGTTTCTTCTCGCCGGCGTGCGACGATCTTTTCCGGTGGCGGACGCCCCGAAAGAAATCGGCGCCGTCTGGGAGGCGCTCACCGCCCTCGGCGAATTGCCGGGTCAGACCGGGGACGCCGCCTACGGCGTCTGGTGCGCCATGGATATGGCGAAGGGCGTCGGGGAATATATGGCGGCTGCCGAGGTTACGGGTTTTGAAAGCCTTACCGCCGACACAGGCCGCATGATCGTTCCCGCCGCGCAGTATGCGGTCTTTCCCCATGACGGGCACGTCTCGACGATGGGCGCGGTCTGGCAGGCGGCGTTCGCAGAGTGGCTTCCGAACTCGGACTATACCGACGGCGGAACGCCGCCCTTCGAGCGTTACGGCCCGGGCTTCAGCGCCGAGACCATGACCGGCGACATGGAGATATGGATCCCCGTCACGGCGAAGTCGTGAGCGACACCACCGTCCGCATCCGCCTGGAGGACGACGGCGGCTCGAAAGGCCGTTGGGTCGCGACCGTCGACGGCGTGGAGGGCGAAGGCGAGATGACGTTCTCGCGCATGTCGGAACGCTCGATCATCATCGACCACACCGGCGTGCCGGAGACGATGGCCGGCATGGGCGTCGCCAAGGCGCTCTACGAGAACCTCGTGAAAGAAGCGCGCGAGAAGGGATTCAAGATCGTGCCGCTCTGCCCCTATGTGAAAGCACAGATCGACAAGCACCCGGAGCACAGGGATATCGTGCTCTAAGCCGCCGCCCGCTCAAGAGCTTTGCGCATCAGGGTCGGCAGTTCATCCGTACGGGATGGGTCGAGCCACTCGCCGGCCGCCTCGCCGCGCGCCCGGCGGACGTCGAGCTCGAGCCGGAAATGAGTGAAGACGTGGGAGACGGTCCCCGCCTCTTCCCAGCCCGCAGCCGCCGGCGCGTAGCGCTGTGGCGCTGCGAGGGCCGCCTCCCAGCCGGCGCGGTCCCACCAGGGCGTCCCCGGAAAGCCGAGGAGGCCGCCGAGCATGATCTTCGCCGGGCGGCGCTCGACAAGCGCGGCGCCGTCGGGGCGGATGAGAACGAAGGCGACCCCGCGGCGCTCCGGCTTCGGCTTTTTCTTCTCCTTGCGCGGCAGGTCGGCGGCGATCCCGCGCGCGCGGGCCTTACAGAATTCCGTCAGCGGACAAAGAAGGCATGACGGCGATTTCGGCGTGCAGACCGTCGCGCCGAGATCCATGAGCGCCTGGGCGTAGTCCCCGGGACGCTTTTTCGGCGCCGCCGCGGCCGCAAGGGCGTGCAGCCGCGGCTTCGCGCCCGGCAAGGGCTCCTCGACCGCGTGGAGGCGCGCCGTGACCCGCTCCACATTGCCGTCGGGCGCGGATGCAGGCCGATCGAAGGCGATCGCCGCGATCGCGCCCGCCGTATACGCCCCGATCCCCGGCAGCGCTCGCAGAGCATCCTCCGTATTCGGAAAGGCGCCGCCATGGCGCTCGGCGATCTCGACGGCGCAGGCGTGCAGATTGCGGGCGCGGGCGTAATAGCCGAGCCCCGCCCATTCCCCGAGCACGTCGTCGAGGGGCGCGGCGGCGAGCGCCTCCACCGTCGGCCAGCGCTCAAGGAACGCTGCGTAACGCGGGGCGACGGCGGCGACCGTCGTCTGCTGCAGCATGATCTCGGACAGCCAGACTTTATAGGGGTCCGGACGATCGCCTGCGGCGCGCGCGGCTGGGGAGACGCGCCACGGCAGCACCCGGGCGTTCTCGTCATACCAGCGCAGGAGCGGCGCGGCGATCGCGTTTGGCGGATGGT
This sequence comes from Pseudomonadota bacterium, assembly GCA_038522735.1. GTDB lineage: Bacteria > Pseudomonadota > Alphaproteobacteria > Caulobacterales > Parvularculaceae > JBCBJX01. Next base: position 1,204 of record JBCBJX010000017.1, on the reverse strand, counting down.
CGACCATGGGGCGTGATCGCGTAAGCTCGCGCCCATGAGCAAGACCGCTGCGACAATCGACACCCGCCCGCAACGCGCCGCGCCGCCCGCCATCGCGCGCGCGGTCGACAAGATCTCGCGCCGCCTCGCGGCGAAAACCGGCCGGGTCGCCGGGTTCGTGATGGAGGACTGGCCGGCGATCGTCGGGCCGGAGCTTGCGGACCACTGCCGGCCGGCGGCGCTCAAGGGATCGGGCCCCCGCCGCACGCTCTACATCGACGCCTATTCCGGTCCGGCCGCGAGCCGCATCCAGTTCATGAGCGAGGTGATCCTCTCGCGCCTGCGCGAGCGCCTCGGCCCGAAGGGCCCCCGCGTCCTCCGCATCCGCCAGGCGGCGCGGCCGATCGGGCCCGCAGCCAAAGGGGACGTTCCGGCGACGCGCGAAACCGGCCGGCCCGCCGGCCGCCCCGAGATCGAGCTTGGGGACGCGCTGCAACGTCTGCGGTCGGCGTTCGGCGCTGGGTCGGAAACGGATTAACTTTTTAAGACAAACCGCGCTAACGTCCCGCCCGTTATCGTCAAAAGGGCTGGGGGTCCGCCATGAAACTCAAACTGTTCGCACTCGGCGCGGGCGCGCTCGGTCTCGCCGGCTGCGTTTCGCCGGCCGTGAAGCAATATTGCTCGACGGCCGACTGGAACGCGGTCGGCTACTCCGACGGCCTCAACGGCTATACGCGCGATCGCATCGGCGTCAGCCGCGATTATTGCGCGAAGACCGATTTCGGCGTCGATCAGGGGCTCTACCAGTCCGGCTGGGAGCGCGGCGTTCAAGAGTATTGCACGCCGTCGGGCGGCTTCCGGACCGGCGCGGAGAACGCAGAATACCGCGGCGTCTGTTCGGGCTTCGGCGAAGCGGACTTCCTCGCAGAATACGAGCGCGGGCAGGAGCTACACCCTTACCTTCTCAATGTTTACGCGGCGCGGGCGAACCTGTCGCAGGCGATTGTCGCCCTGCGGGCGGCGCAGAACCCCGGCGGCAGCGCCGCGGGCCAGCAGGACAGCCTGGTCGGCGCGCTGGTCGTCGGTTTCCTGGAGGGCTTCACCAAGACGCGGCGGGTGAACAACGCGGCCGACAACGTCACCGCAGCAGGCCGCCAGCTGGCGCGGGCGGAACAGGACCTCGCGCTTTACCTCGATCAGCTTGAGATGACCGGACAGAGCTACG
>JBCBJX010000016.1:0-41669 GCA_038522735.1 Pseudomonadota bacterium | reverse complement strand
CTCCGCCCGCGGAAACGACCCCCGCGCCCGCTTCAGCTCCGCGAAATACCGGTAGTTCCCTTCCGACTTCAGACCCGAAAGAGCCTCAGAAAAATACGCCTCAAAATCCACTCTCGCCTCCAGCAGCGCGCGGCTCTTTGCACTGCGATGGTGTCGTTTCTGTTGGAAGATTTAGCGCCGCCCGCGGGCCTTGCAATCGCGTTCAACTGCGACCAACGGCGCTTGACGCCAAGGAATGCGAAACCGCGTATCAATCGCAATTTGGAAGGCCGACGAATTCGACGCGCTATCGCCCGATAGCGAGCGTCGGACCAGCGCGCGCACTGGAACGCCTTGGCTCCGGCCGGGGAGCCTGCTATAGCCGCGCGTCTCGGCGAGCCCGCCTACGGTCGACGGCGTCGCCGCAGAAGCCGCCTTAGCTCAGTCGGTTAGAGCGCTTGATTGTGGATCAAGAGGTCCCCCGTTCGAACCGGGGAGGCGGTACCATTAGCGAGAAACGCGACAGTTCCGGTTCCGCGACGGTCGATCGACCTCGTGCGCGCATCGGTCAATCGCAAGCGGTGGAGCGCTTCGCGACATCGACATCGAGAGACGCGGCGCCGCGGGACCCTTCGTTGACGCATCTTACGTCTTGAACCTAAACTCTATCTAGGGTCGTTTCGCGAGAGTACGCTCATGACATTGCGTTGGACTGCTTTGGCGGCGATCACCGCCTCGGCGTTGGCTGTCGGCTGCTCGGACGGCGGCGGAGGCGGCGCCGTCGTTTCCGGAGGCGGGAGCGGTTCGGGCGGCGGCGGCGGTTCGAGCGGGCCGACGTATACGCCGGGCGTTTTCGCTGCGTCCTCGGTGTTCGCCGATCGCTGCGAGAACCCGCGCACCGGCGTCGACATCACCGGCGCGCCGTTTCCCGATCGAGCGGGCTCGATCCTTGAGGAGAATTTTTTCCTCCGATCGTGGACCGAAGAAACCTATCTCTGGAACGATGAAGTCACCGATCAAAACCCCGGAAACTTCAATTCACCGACCGCGTATTTTGAGGAACTGCGGACGTTCGCTCTGACGCCGTCCGGCAAGGAGAAGGACGATTTCCATTTCTTCGAGCCGACCGCGGACGTGACGGCGCGGATCAACTCCGCCCCCTCCTCCGGATACGGTTTCAGCCTCGTCGTGTTTTCGACGTTCCCGCCGCGCGATTATCGGATCGCCTACACCGAGCCGGGATCGCCGGCCGCGCAGGAGGTCGGCGGAACGGCGAACTTCATCCGCGGCACGCGCATCCTGGAGATCGACGGCGTCGATCTCGTCAACGGCGGAACGAACCAGCAGGAAATCGACATTCTGAACGCCGGCCTCTTCCCCGCGACGACGGGAGAGACGCACGAATTCGTCGTCGAAGATCCGGGCGGATCGCCCCGCACCATCTCGGTGACGTCGGCGAATGTCGTTGAGTCCCCGGTCCTCGAAACGGAGATCATCAGCACGCCGACGGGCGATGTCGGGTACATCCTGTTCAACACTTTCGGCGTCAATGCATCCGAAGAGGCGATCGCCGACGCGATCTCGACGCTGGACGCAGCGGGCGTCACGGATCTGGTGCTCGATCTGCGCTACAACGGCGGCGGGTTTCTCGCCATTGCGGCGCAGCTCGGCTACATGATCGCAGGTCCTGGGCCGACCTCGGGCGAGACCTTCGAGGCCCTGCGTTTCAACACCGGGACGGGCGGCGTGAACCCGGTCATCGGGGGGCCGAATAATCCGGTGCCGTTCTATTCGACCGGTCTCGGCTTCACGGTGCCGAACGGCGCCGCCCTCGACAGCCTTGATCTCGACCGCGTTTTCATTCTGACGACGGGCGGAACCTGCAGCGCGAGCGAAGCGGTGATCAACGGCCTGCGCGGCGTCGATATCGAAGTAATCCTCATCGGCGATACGACCTGCGGGAAGCCGTTCGGGTTCTATCCGCGCGACAATTGCGGCACGACCTACTACACGATCCAGTTCCAGGGCGTGAACGCCAAGGGCTTCGGCGACTTCGCCGACGGATTTATTCCCGGAAACTCTTCGGCCGCCTTCGGCGTCCGTGCGCCCGGCTGCGTGGTCGATGATGATTTCGACAATCAACTCGGATCAACGAGCGAAGCGTTGCTGGCCGCGGCGCTGCAGTTCCGTCAAGACGGGTCGTGTCCGGCCCTTCCGACGTCCTCGTCGATCATTGCGGAGGGCTCGACGTCGATCGCGACGGGAGGCCTCGCGACTCTCCGCCCCGAAGACGTTTACGTCATGCGCAATAATCGGGACATGAGAACGCCCTACTGATGGGGGGGGCGCCCGACTGAGAACGCCGCGTCCTTGCGTCAGTCGACGCAGGACCAAGGGCGCCGGTCGCAGTCCGGCAGCTCTTCGATCACTGGACGGCCCGCGAAATACGGGTTGTACGAAAAGTTCTTGTACTCGTAGGGCGATTGCGAGCGAAAATCCTGCGATACGGCGCGCCCGCTCGCCACGATCCCTTCACGGCACGTCTCATAATCAGCCCGCATGGACTGGATCGTCCGCGTGATCGCGTTGCCGAGCGACTGCTTCACGCGCAGTTCGCGTTCCAGATGCTTTGCAAACGGACCGTTCCGACCGCGGCGACCGTCGACCGAGCATGGATTGTCTGCGGCCGATGTATTGGAAGCAGTGCTGTAGACGATCCACGTCTCCTTGCCCTCGATACCCTCAAGACCGACGAGGCCCGGAGTGTTGCCGTCGAGACCGACCTCGCCCTCCCGGGCGTTCGAGGCCTGTGCGACGACGTTGAGGAACTCCACATCGAAGCCGCGAGTGGGCTGCAGCGCAGGACCGTCGAGAAGGGTCGCCTTCGCCCGCTCCGCAACGTCGTCCCGGCTGAAGGTCTCGGTCGGCTGGTCGCGGCAGGCGTCGAGAACGAAAACGACGCCGCTCTTCGCAACGTTCGTCAGTGATCGGAGCAGGCTCTCGGCGTCGATCACAGTCATCGGCTCGCCGCGTTTCACGTCCGGCACGAGATAATTGCGCTTCCCGGACTGGAAGCCGTGGCCCGCGAAATAAAAGAAAACCGTCGGATACTGGACGTCCTGCATCTCAAATCCGACGCGGCTGAGGCGCTCCGCACGCGCCATGGCGTTGGCGTTGGCCGTCTCGACGCTGGCCGCGAAGCGTTGGAGGGAGGATTTCAGGTCGGCGGCGTTCGCGTTCGGCAGAATGCGGACGGCGTCTTTCTTGGAGACGCCCTGCCCGTGCCAACCGGCCGTGCCCTGAAGGCTTGAACCGATATCCTGCATGTCGCGATCGGTGTTGTAGAGCGTCGGGATGCCGTCCGCCTCGTCATAGGTGTTGCCGACGATCAGCGCGAGGAAGGGCGTCGCCGTGTACCGAGGATTGGTCGCGCAGGACGCGAGCCCGGCGGCGGCTCCGCCGCCGGCCAGCAGCGCGCGCCTCGACAGATTGATCGGCCCCATGGCTCAGTCTCCGATGTTGTCGATGATGCGCGCGGCGTCGCGGAAGGCGGCGCGTTTGTCGATCGGCGCGAGTTTCGCGTCCTCAAGCAGCGTGCGCTTCGCGCGATCCGGTCCCTCGCGCCGCAGATAGAAGGAGGCGAGTTCGAACCCGTCTTCATCGCAGCGACCGGAATCGAGCGCCCAGTATCGGGTCGAGTTCTGCCGGCGTTCGCGCAGAATGCAACGCTCCTTCGGCGTGTCCGCGAACCAGATGACCGACCGGAGGTCGTTCACGGCCGGCCCGACGAAATCCTCGTGACCAAGCTCGACGGTGACTTCCCGGGCGGTCGTGTCGATGGTCTGGAAGTCGCCGTCCCGGCTGACGAGGATGGGCGGCGCCGCATCTCCGGCGCGCCGCTGGCTTGCAAGCGCGGTGAAGAACGACCCGCCGGCCCCGCCGAGCAGCGACTTCGCCGCGTTCAGATAGCGCGAAGCGAGAAGCGCCCGGTCGCCGCGCGAGGCGTAGAGCGTGATCCGATCCGCCATCGAACGAACGTTCTCCGCCTTCGCGAGGAAGTCCTGCCGCGAGACATCGGGCGAGGCGAGCACGATCTCGTCGAACGGCCGGCCGGTCACGGAACCGGACGCCTTCATGCGGCTGAGGGCTTCCAGAAGGAACTCATTGCCCATGGAGTGGGCGATGAGATGGACGCGCTCGGCGCCGCTCTCGCGCATGAGCAGCAGGAGATACCGCTGCAGACCGCCGAGCACGGTGTTGTTCGAAATGAGCGCCCGATCCTCACTGTAGTCGTAAAGGCTGCCGCCCGACGGCCATGAATAGAGTGCGACGGAGCCGTTGCCGACATTGTCGAGGCCGATCTTCATGGTCGCGGCCCGCTCCACTGCAGCGCGGAAGCTCGTATTATAACCGTGGACGAAGACGATCAGCTCCTTGCGCTTCGAGGCGCGCATTTCCGATTTCAGCGTCGAGACGAAGGCGTTCTCCGTATAGGACGCGATATTTTCAACGATGAGGCCTTCGACGCCGCTGCCGCGGACCGTGAAGACAAGGGAGTTCGGCGGCGCGATCCGCGTCGGATCGTCGAGAACGCTTTTCGGCACGTTGATCGAGACGACGCCGAGCTCCAGCGGCCCGACCTCGGCCCCATACGGATTATTCGCGTCATGGCGGCTCGCGACGCGACGGTTCGTTCCGTAGAAGATCCGGACGAGCTTGTGGGTCGACAGGAACCCGACCGACCTCTGCGCTTCGTCCGCGTTTTTTGCGTCGGGCGCGTCGTCCGCGACGCCGACGCCGAGTTCGCGGCGAACCTGCGGCGTGATGTAGTCGCGCTTGAAGGCCTCGACGGCGCGGCGTTCCGCGGCCGTCAGGTCCGGACGGTCGTCGATCGACTTCTCAAACCGGAGATATGCGGCGCCGCGCAGCGCCGCGGACTTCACCGCCGTTCCAGGCTCCGTGCCGCGGCGCGCGTCACGATCGAACTCATAAGCGTTGAAGCGGTACTGCAGCGCCTCGGCGAAGCGCCGATTCTCCACGAGGAGATCCGACATGGTGTCGATCACCTCGAGCATCTCGTTCAAAGAGACGCCGTTCGGATAAGCCGCGCGGTCGAACGTATAGACCCGGATGATCACGTTCAGGGCCTCGGCGAGCCGGCCCTGCTCGCGATGGGCGTCCGCGAGCGAGATGAGGAGGACGCGGCCGTCGATGGCGCGGTAGCGGGCGGGCTGCTCGCTGGCGAGCCGGACCAGCCGGTCGGCGGCGGCGTCGACGTTTGTCTTGGTCGGGCTCGCGATCGCGCGCGCGACCTGCTCCCAAACCGCTTCGCCGTAGCTCGGGAGAGCGTCGTCCGCGGCCGCTGGCGCGATCATCTGTCCGAGCTGTAACGAGACGCCCGCAAGCGCCGCCAGTCCGATCTTTTTCACATTCACACCCATGCTGCGCTCCCCCTTGTTCAGGTTAGCCGATGAGACGTCCGATGCGGAATGAAACGCCCTGGACGGTCTGGTTGCTGCCGACGAGCGCCTGCTCGGAGAGCGGCGAATAGTTCGTCAGCCGATAGGTGAGGTCGGCGCGCCATTTCCGCGCGAACGCGGAGCTGACCCCGACGGCGACATCGATGCCGACCACCCATTCGTCGTCGAAAAATTCGCTTTCGCCGCGCGGACCGATGACGCCGGCGCTTTCGTTCTGCGCGAAGGAGTCCCTATACCCGCCCGCCAGCAGGAAGTTCGCAAAGCCCGACGTCTGGCGGCTCGGCGTGATCGGCACCTTGATCTCCAGCCCTGTCCGCGCCGTATACAGATCATAAGCTTCTACGCGCGAGCCTTCCGTCGGGAACGTTTCCTCGACGACGTCGACCGGCGTAACCAGATCGCCGGGGTCGAGCGTGAAGGTCGTCTGGGTGCGGGAGGTGCTGATCCGCACGCGTTCGTACCGCAGGCTGTTGACCAGCGCCACCACGTCGCCGAGGGCGCGCGTCTTGGAATTGAACTCGAAATCATAGCGGCGGAGCTTCGCGCTGGTGAAGCGCTCGACCGATTCGCCGGCGGTGATGTCGCCGCCGCGCTGGATGATCTCCGTATCGCCCTCGCCAAACCCGATCGCCAGATTGAACGTCGTTTCACGGAGGAAGGTGACCGGCGCGCGGAAGGTGAAGACCCCGCCGTTCATGATGAAGGCGTAGGGCTCGGCGCGGGAGGTAAAGTCGTTGTCGCGGTCCGATTTGACCGTACCGAGAGAAAAACTGTCCTGAACGCCCCACGTTTGATAGGAAACGCCCAGCACCCAGCCGGGGTCGGTCGATCCGATCGGGCTTTCCTCGACATCGCGGCGGAAGAGCTCGACCAGTCTGTTCGGGTCGTCCGCGTCCTGCGCGGCGGCGATCGAGATGAACGCCGCGCCTGCCGACGCCAGACATGCCGCATTGCGCAAGAACCGCATCAGAGCCTCCCTCTCCCCGTCAAATCGTGCCCGTTCGCCGCGTCGTAATCAAGCAAGCCCCCGAAGAACCCGTCCCCTCGCCCGACGCCCTACAGGAATAGTGCGACGCTTTGCCGACCGGTCGCGATCGGCCGCCCGTCTTTGTCCCAGACCGCCATGTCCTGGCTCGAATAGCCCTCCCGGGCGTCCTCCGCCCAGGTCCGCATCAGCCGCCACTCCGCTTCACGCTCTTCCGGGGCCCGCAGAATGTTCAGCATCCATGTGATGGAGCTGATGGGCGCCGGCTCCGGGAAGCGGGCGAGCATTGCAGGCGGCGGCATGTCCCCGAGCGCGACCAGAGCGACGAGCCCCGTCGCCGCGGCGTCGCGATGTCGGACCCAGACCAGATGATCCGACGCTTCGGATCCTGAGACCGGACCGGCCCCGGCGGCGAGCCGGGCGTCGTAATGGCGCACGAAGCTCGGCCCCTGGTCTCTCGGTAGGAGCGGCGGGCACTCTTCAGGCGGGCGTACCGCCGGCGCCGGCGCGTGGTGCTCGTCGAAGATGGACGGCCGCGCCGCGCCGAAGACGAAAGCGCAGCGGATGGCGATCTTCCCGCCCGAAAATCCATCGACGGCGACGTGCCGCACCGACCGCCCCGCCCGCAGAACCGACGCCTGAAACTCGAACCCGCCGTCGGCGGGCCCGATGAACGAGACGAGCGCCGAGCGCAGCGGCCCGGCGTCCGGCGCGATCCGCAGGGCGGCGTCGAGGGCGAGCGCCGCGGAAAGGCCGCCATAGACCGTGCGGCCCTGCATCCAGTCTTCCGGGACATCGACGGAGGTCGTCTCATCTCCGGCCGCCCGAACGGAGCCGAGAAGGTCGGTGAAACTCAGCATGGGTCAGTCGTCGTCCCGGTGACGGCCTTGCACCGTATTGACGAAGGCGAGGCAGAGGATCGTCATGCCGGCGGAGAAACTGTAAACGATGGGCAGAAACCGCTTCGGCTCCTCGACGCCGTAATCGCGCATCAGATCGCCATAGGCCATCGCGCCGTTCGAATACTCCCCGGCGGCCTCGCGCTGTCCGGCCTGCTCATAAAGCGCCTCCAGCCGCGTGTAGTTGTCGATCTGCGCGGAGTAATTGACGCCCAGAAAGCCGAGATAGGCCGTGATGACCACCAGCTTCATCGCCCACGGCACATATTGCCGGGCGATGATCAGAAGGCCGATCACCGCCATGTGGATCGTCAGAAAGAAGTTCCAGACCTCATTGATGATCGACAGCTGCGACGCAATGAGATCCATGATTTCGTAAGCGCTCATGGTCCCCGTATCCCGATGCCCGGCCGCGAACGGCCCTTCAGATACGACAATACCGCGCTGCGGCGCGGCCGGCCAAGGCGTTAACGCCGCGTTAACCCTAAGCGCCTCTTGGTCGTGCTCGTGAAAGGGTCCCGCGCATGCTTATCAACATCCTGAACGCGTTCTTCGCGCTGGTGATCATCGCCGCCGCCATCGGGCTTCTCGCCCAGGGCGCGCGCTGGCTCGGGCTCAGCCAGGCCGCCCCCCAGCCGATGCGACGGCAGGGGCGCCGCCTTGCGATCCTCGACGCCGCGCCGCTCGACGCCCGTCGGCGTCTGTTGCTCGTTCGCATCAATTCCGAAGAACGCGCGCTGGTCGTCGGCGGGGACAATGATTTTGAGCTTTCGCCGCTGGAAGGCCGCCGCCGGATCGCCGCGGCGCGGGCGTTCGCCGATGTCGAAGACGAGTACAATGAAGACGACGGCAAGGTCGTCGCCCTGTCGGACGCCCGCTCCGTCGCCTGAAACTTCCGGTCTCTATTCAATCAGTCGTCGCGGTGCACTTTCTCGCGGCGCTCGTGGCGTTCCTGCGCTTCGAGCGAAAGGGTCGCGATCGGGCGTGCTTCGAGACGCTTTAAGCTGATCGGCTCGCCTGTTTCATCGCAGTAGCCGTAAGAGCCGTCGTCGATCCGGCGGAGCGCCGCGTCGATCTTCGAAATAAGCTTCCGCTGGCGATCGCGGGCGCGCAGCTCCAGCGCCTTGTCCGTTTCAACCGAGGCGCGATCGGCGACGTCCGGATGGTTCAGGGCGTCGTCCTGCAGATGCGCGATGGTCATCTGGCTTTCGGCCAGAATGTCGGCCTTCCAGTCGAGGAGCTTCTGGCGGAAATAGCGCAGCTGCCGATCGCTCATGAACGGCTCGTCATCGCTCGGTCGGTATTCGTCCATCGTCACGTTCGACATGCTGCTCCTCCCGCAACTGGCGAACGGGCGATCTTCGCGCCGCCTCGTCCAAAGCGGGGCGGACTATATTCGCGTCGCGCCTCCCCGCAACAAAAGCTCTGCCCGCAGGGCATGAAAATATCGCTAGCGGCGTCGTTAACCGCGGTGGGCAAGCGGAAAATGGCGCGAGCGTCAGGGGACGCGACCCGTCCCAGCGTCGTCTTCGTGCTGCAGAGCACATATTCGAGAGACGAAACCGACGTATTAATGTGTTATTAATGTCGGAGCGGGAGCGGGAGTGCATGCGATGAAAACCTCGCAGACGGGTATCGATCTGATCAAACGGTTCGAGGGGCTTGAGCTGGAGGCCTATCAGGACTCCGTCGGGATCTGGACGATCGGCTACGGCCATACGGACGAAGCGGGCGAGCCGCGGGTCACCCCCGGCATGCGGATCACCGAGCAGGAGGCCGAAGCGATCCTTCGCCGCGATCTCGGCCAGTACGAGCGGGCCGTGAACCGTCTCGTCAAAGTCGACCTCAACCAGAACGAATTCGACGCCCTCGTCTCGTTCACCTTCAATCTCGGCGCCGGCGCGCTCGGCTCCTCGACGGCGCTGAAGCGTCTCAACGCCGGCGACCGCGCGGGCGCGGCCGAGGCGCTCACCTGGTGGAACAAGATCACCCTCGCCGACGGCTCGAAAAAAGAACTCGCCGGCCTCACCCGCCGCCGCAACGCCGAAGCCGCCCTCTTCCTGGAGCCGATGGAGCCGGAGGGCCGCGACGCCCTCACCGATCCGAACCGCAGCACGCGCGAGTCCGGCATCGTCGAGGAAGGACGGCCGGAGCCCTCCACACGCGGCTCGAACCGCATGGCGACGGGCGGTGCTGTCGCCGGCGTCGCCGGCGCCGGCGCCTCGGTGCTGGGCGCGGACAACGCGGACGAGCTTTCCGACGAGGTGAACGAGGCCGACGGCGTCATTATCGACGACGGCGAATCGCCCAACGTCATGTTCCCGCGGGACGATAAGCCGTCAGCGGACGAAGCTGAGGATGAAGACGAGGACGCCGACGAAGCGCCGCGCGATCTTGTGGGCGAAATCGGGAGCCGCGTGCAGGACGCGGTGAAACTCGACAACAGCTACGACTACGCGAAGCTCGCGCAGGTCGGCCTCCTGATCATCATCGTGATCGCGGTGCTCTGGCTGTTCTTCGGTCTCTTTACGGATCGTCGCGACCGCCGCCGTTAAGCGGGGGCCGTCGAGAGGAGCGCATGCACGGCGAGACGCACCGTTCCGCCGGTGAAGTCGCCGCCGTTCGCCGTCAGCCGGAGCGCCGTATCCGCATAATAACCGACGGGCTGGGCGCTCGGGCCGACAAAGGCGGTTCCGGCGCCGATGGCGATCGCCGTCCCGTACCGGTCCGTCGCGCCGGCGACGCCGAGATCCCATGACGCCGCGCCCGTCACGTCGCCGACCACCAGCGCTGAAACGGCGAAGACGACCGCCCTGTCGGGGATGACCGCCGCCGTGTCCGATATCGGCCCAGAACTCACCGCGTGGTCGATCTCGATGATCGCAAGCCGTGACGACGCGCTGTTGGGGCTTTCGGCCTCCGCCCGCCAGCCGCCGGACCGGTAGACCACGGTCCGCGCCTCGTCGGCGACGTCCGCGCGCCAACCCTCCTCGGGCGGATAAAAAAGCCAGCCGCCGTCCTGCCATGCGGCGACGTCGCCGACGCCGGCGGACGACCAGTCCCCGGCGGCGCCGGCAGGCATGATGTAGCGGTCGCCGTTCGCCGGGCTTCCGGGCGGCGTCGCGATCTGCCGACTGAGGACGGCGAGCTGCGTCAGGGCGTCGAGCCGGCGGAAGCTCTCGTTCGCCGTCACATGCTTCTGCGCCTGCGCCGGCTGGATGTAAGGCAGCGCGAGGTTGGGGCTGGTTTCGGACATGGCGGGCCTCCTGAAACGGAGCATCCGCCCGCTGAGGAGGGCGGGGATAAACTATCGCATCTTCGCGGGGCGTCGGCGCGCCGCCGCCGTCCTTCGAGACGCCGCCTTGCGGCGGCTCCTCAGGGTGAAGAGGCGGCGTTCCGAAGGGGCGAGGCTTCTCAGGATGAAGACTGCTCCGACCTTCGTCCTGAGGAGCGGCGAAGCCGCGTCGCGAAGGACGGCGGCTAGGTTGCAGGTCCGCCAAGCAACGCCCGAACCCGCGCCTGAACGTGCGGCGCGAGCTCCGCTTCGAACCACGGGTTCTTCTTGATCCAGCCGTTATTGCGCCAGGAGGGATGCGGCAGCGGAACGTACTTCGGTCCGTAATCCCGCCATGCGGCGACGGTCTCCGTCAGCGTGCGTTTCTTGTCCCGCCTCAGGTGCCAGTTTTGCGCGTAGGAGCCGACGAGGAGCACGAGATCGAGCCGAGGCAGCGCCGCCATCGCCCGCTCGCGCCAGAGCGGCGCGCATTCCTCGCGCGGCGGCAGGTCGCCGCCGTTTTTGTCATAGCCCGGAAAGCAGAACGCCATCGGCGCGATGGCGATCCGTCCGCTGTCGTAGAATTCAGCTTCATCGACGCCCATCCACTGGCGCAGCCGCACGCCCGACGGATCCATGAAGGGCTTGCCGCCCTGATGGGCGAGATTGCCGGGCGCCTGGCTGAAAACGCCGATGCGCGCGTTCTCGGGAAGCTGGAAGATCGGCCGCGGCGCGTGCGGCAGGTGCGGCGCGCAATGGCGGCACGCGGCGAGTTCGCGAGCGAAGGCCTGAAGGCTCTCAGCCATGATCCGGGGGCAGACCGAATCGCACAACGCCCTTCGCCGTCTCCGGATCGACCGGCTCGCCTTTCCTGGTCCAGACGATCCGCCCGTCGGCGGCGAGCGCCCTGCCCGCCGCACGTACGGCCTTAAGATGCGCGCGCCAGTTCTCCGGATCGACCGCCCGCGCCGCCTCCGAGGGACAGATGGTCTTACCGGCACCGCGCTCCATTAAGAGTTGCATTATCGCATTTTTTATACTTAAGATTTCAAGACCTCATCAACGTCTTAAGGACAGCAAGGAATGACCGACCCCAACGCCGGACTAACCGTACGGCACGGTCACAAGCCGGTTTTTGAACACATACTGCTTATTCGATCGGTCATCTTAGCTATAGGCCTCGCCGCATTGATTCGCGGCGTGACGGCGTTCGTCGCCATCGACAAGGCCGCTTTGTCACTGACGCAAGTCATCTGGACGGTGACGAGCTTTCTTCTGGTCGTCCAATCGTTGTGGGGCACTTACAAGATTTCCCGGCAGGTCAAGGGCTGGGCGGGCTCCCTCTTCTTGCTACTGATCATCCAAAGCGCAACGCTCTCGTTGTCATGCTCCTTGTTGTATCCAGAGCCGCTGCTGAGACAGCTCTCCGATCCGAACGTCGGTGGTTTGCCGGAGATGTCGGCAACCGCGTTTCAGCGAAATCGCATCGTGTTCCTCTCCGGTCTGGCTGCCTATCTGTCGTTCACCTTCATATCGCAGCTGTACATGCCCGTCGTTCGACTCCTGACCGGGCAGAACTTTTTGCGCGTGTTCGGAGTACTGCAGGTCAGTGCAGCGATCTTTTTGGATGACCCAAACTCACAGGTCTTCCTGGCGACAACCGTCCTGGCCACTCTTATTGGGTTCATTGTGTTTGACGATAAATCAATGGGCGAAGCCTCGGAGGACAGCCTGCCGGTTGAACAGAAACCGACCGGCTAGACACCATCCTAGAGCAAATAGGTGTTTTTCAGGACCCGGCGGAGAGGTGCTTCAGAGCGCCGGCGTTCTTCTCCCAGTTTCGGCCGTCGAAAGGCGTCAAGGTCACGGACGAAAACTGGGCGCGATCCATGCAGCGCAGGTTGAGGGAGACGCCGTCCGGGTTGGAGCGGGGCGTGTAGAACGGCTTCACGCCGCAGACGGCGCAGAAGGTGTGCTTCGCGACGCCGGTCCCGAACGTGTACGTTGTGATCTTGTCCGCGCCGCGCAGAAGCCGGAACCGCGCCCTGGGAACGATCACGTGCTCGAAGCCGACCTTCTCGCACATGGAGCAGTTGCAGGCGTGCGCCTCGATCTCGTCGGGCAGGTCAGCCTCGAAGGCGACAGCGCCGCAGTGGCAGGCGCCGGTTTTCGGAGAGAACGTGCTCACCGACCGTCATGCTTGCGTCGACGTTCGCTCCAGAGCGTAAGCGCCGTGAAAAAAACGGCGCCTGCGAGGATAAGCCCGGAACCGACGAAGGCGTTGAGCGGATCAATATCTAACATGGCAGGATAATAAGCGCTCGCGCCTAATCCTCCAAGATCAGCCAGATCAGTCCGAACAGGGCCAGCCCGGCGGCGATCAGGCCGAACTGAGAGGCCACCCGGTCCGCCCCGATCAGTCCCGCGACCACCAGCGCGACGGCGATGGGGTTCAAAAACCCAATGAGCGCCTCACGCCGCTTCATCGCCTCACCCGGTCCAGACGATCCCCACCACCGCGCCCGTCATCAGCGTCGCCAACGTGCCGGCGACCAGCGCGCGGGGGGCGAGGGCAATGATGTCGGAGCGGCGCTCCGGCGCCAGGACCGAGAAGCCGCCGATCTGGATGCCGAGGCTGGAGACGTTAGCGAAGCCGCACAGCGCGTAGATCATGATGATCCGTGAACGCTCCGACAGCGCCTCGTCCGGCGTCGCGGCGAGCTGCAGATAGGCGATCACCTCGTTGAGGGCCGTCTTCACGCCCATCAGGGACCCCGCCGTCTGCGCTTCGGCGAACGGCACGCCCGCAAGCCAGACGGGGATGAAGAACACCCAGCCGAGAAGCGTTTCGAGCGTCAGAGGCTCGGCGAAGAAGGGGAGCTGCGCGAGGGCGATGTTGACGAGTTTCGCGAGCGCGATGAACGCGATCAGCGAGGCGATGATGTTGAGGTAGAGTTTGAGGCCGTCGGTGACGCCCGTCATATAGGCGTCGATCACGTTGTCGTACTGAAGATCGTCGGCGGCGTCGGCGTCGGTGGCGAGTTCGTCCGGCGCCGGCGGGATCATGATCCGTGCCATGAGAAGCGCCGCCGGCACGGAGATCAGCGAGGCGACGATGATGTGCCCGAGCACGGATGGCTCGACCGGCGTCAGGATCGTCGCGTAGAGGACGATGACCGAGCCCGCGACGGTGGCGAGCCCCGTCGTCATGACCGCGAAGAGCTCCGAGCGGGTCAGTTTGGCGAGAAACGGGCGGATGAGGAGCGGCGCCTCGGTCTGGCCGAAATAGGCGTTGGCGGCCGCCGCGAGGGACACCGCCCCGCCGATCCTGAGGCCCCGCTCCAGAACGAAAGCGAGCCCTTTGACGACGGCCTTCAGAACGCCCCAGTGCCAGAGCGCCGCCGACAAGGCGGAGACGAAAATGACCAGCGGCAGAGCCCTGAAGGCGAAGGTGAACGTCAGTCCGGGATCGGTCACCTCATAGGGCTTATCCCCCGCCCCGACATGGCCGAAGACGAAGGCCGTGCCCGCGTCGGTCGCTTCCGCAAGCGCCAGCACGAGGCCGTTGAGGAGCCGGAGCGCGTCCGTGAGGACGGGAACGTTCAGCATCAGGAACGCAAGGCCGATCTGCGCCCCGACGCAGGCGAGCGCGAAGCCGAAGGGGAAAGCCGCCTTCCGCTCCGACAGGAGCCAGGGCAGCGCGAGGAAGGCGAAGACCCCGATGGCCGACTGCGCCCGCCCGCCGATATCGGCCAATCCTTCCAACTCTCCCGCCCCTTTCCCGCATGAAAACGGCGCGGAGAGCCCGCGCCGTCACCGTTCCGTCATGCCCCGTTCATCGCCGCTTGTCGACGCGGCGGGCCGCGGTTGCGGGCGTGTCGGGCGCCGCTATGGTCCGCCGGATTTCACAAGCCCCGACCCGAGGACGCCCATGACCGCGCCGAAACCCGCCATCGCCCCGAACACTTACGAATACGAAACAGAGGCGCTGGTGAAGCCGACGGGCTTCCGCGAATACGACGCCCGCTGGGTGCTGGAGAAAGAACTGAACTATCAGGGCGTCCAGGCCTTGGGCCTCGGCCTCGGCACGCTCATCCACGAGCTGGGCAAGGAGCCGAAGATCGTCGTCGGCCACGATTTCCGCGGCTACTCCATCAACGTCAAACAGGCGCTGACAGTGGGGCTCATGGCCGCGGGCGTGGAGGTGCACGATATCGGCCTCGCCCTCTCGCCGGTCGCCTATTTCGCCCAGTTCGAGTTGGGCGTCCCCTGCGTCGCCATGGTGACGGCGAGCCACAATGAGAACGGCTGGACGGGCGTGAAGATGGGCGTTGAGGCCCCCCTCACCTTCGGCCCGGACGAGATGGGCCGCCTGAAGGAGATCGTTCTCGCGGGCGACGGCGTGACCCGCCCCGGCGGCGGCTATGTCGCCGTCCCCGGGATGCGCGAGCGCTATATCGCCGACGTCGTCGAGGGCGTTTCGATCAAACGGCCGCTGAAGGTCGTCGCCGCCTGCGGCAACGGCACGGCGGGCGCCTACGCGCCGGAAGCCCTGAAGCGCATGGGCGTCGAGGTGATCCCTCTCGACGACGAACTCGACCACACCTTCCCGAAATACAATCCGAACCCGGAAGATATGGAGATGCTACACGCCATGCGCGACGCCGTCCTCGCCCACAAGGCGGACGTCGCGCTCGGCTTCGATGGCGACGGCGACCGCTGCGGCGTCGTCGACGATGAGGGCGAGGAGATCTTCGCCGACAAGATCGGCGTCATGATCGCGCGCGATCTTTCCGCCCAGCACGCCAACGCCCAGTTCGTGGTTGACGTGAAATCGACCGGACTGTTCATGACCGACCCGGTGCTGATCAAGAACGGGGCGAAGACGGAGTACTGGAAGACCGGCCACTCCTATATCAAGCGCCGCAACCACGAGCTGGGGGCCCTCGCCGCCTTCGAAAAATCCGGCCACTTCTTCTTCAACGCGCCCATCGGCCGCGGCTATGATGACGGCCTCGTCGCCGCCGTCGCGCTCCTCCAGATGCTTGATCGCAACCCGGACAAATCCATGGCCGATCTCCGCCGCGATCTTCCGGCCACCTACCAGTCGCCGACCATGTCGCCCCATTGCGACGACGAGACGAAATACGGCGTGATCGAAAAAGTCGTCGCCGAGATCGAGGCCCACGCCGCCGCCGGCGGCGAGCTCATCGGCCAGAAGATCCGCGACGTGGTCACCGTCAACGGCGTGCGCGTCACCGTCGAAGACGGCACCTGGGGCCTCGTGCGCGCCTCCTCCAACAAACCGGAGCTAGTGGTCGTCTGCGAAAGCCCGACGAGCGAAGACAACATGAAAGCGATGTTCCGCGAGATCGACGGGCGGTTAGCCAAGCACCCGGAGGTCGGGGTTTATAATCAGAAGATCTGATGGCGGAGCACTACTCGTATCTGTTGTTCTCACCTTTCGGACATTCTTCGCGAAGCGTAGCCGCCGCCCTAGAAATTGAAGGGTCATCAGTTCCAAACACTTCAACGCTGTGACCACAGCGCTGGCATGTGGCAACGATGCCTTGGACCGGACCACTGTCGCCCTCAATTTTCTCTTCGTAGAAGTCAAAATTCACGATCGCCATTTGAACCTCCCAGCATAAGTCAATGACATAAGTAGTGATTCTTGGGCCGACGGGTTAATAGCTGAACCGGTGCCTTTTGCATCGGTCAATTCATATCCAATCGCACTGAGTATTGGCGAGACTTAACGTCAGCAGACAGATTTAAGGCATCCAGCTCTCACTCGTTCCCCACGGCTTGACCGTGGGGGCCATCTCCGATGCTCGCTGCCATCTCCAACCTCTCTTTCCGTTCATCCCGGCGAAAGCCGGGATCTCCGGCGGCGGGCGCTCGGAGCATTGAAGGAGATCTCGGCTTTCGCGGGGGTGAGCGGAGGGCGTGCGTCATATAGAAATCCTCCACCGTCATCCCGGCCGAGCGCAGCGAGAGCCGGGACCCAGGGCCGCAGGCTCTGTACTCAGACACCCTGGGTCCCGGATAACGGCTGCGCCGTTTCCGGGATGACGCGGGATGGGGCGTCGTGTCCCAGAACAGCCGCCCTTTTACCCCGCCGCACTGGCCGCGTACCCTCCCGCCATGGCTGACGAACTCCACATCCCCTCCATCCGCGCGTTCGGCGCCGAGGTCGATTTCGGCGAGACGGCCGCCGATTACGGCAAGCACCGGGCGGGGTTTCCGGCGCAGTTCTTCGAGCGGCTGGCCGAGCAGGTCGCCCTCGCGCCGGGGCTGGCCGCGCTCGATGTCGGGACGGGCGCGGGGACGATCGCGCGGGCGCTGGCGGCGCGGGGGCTCGCCGTCTGCGGCCTCGACATCGCCGAAAAGCTGATGGCCGAGGCCGCGCGGCTGGGCGCCGAAGCGGGCGTCTCCATCACTTACCATGTCGGCTCCGCGGAGGACCTTCCGTTTCCGGAGGAACGCTTCGATATCGTGACGGCCGGCCAGTGCTGGCACTGGTTCGACCGCGAAAAGGCTGCGACGGAAGCCGTCCGGGTGCTGAAGCCGGGCGGCGCCCTCGTCATCGCCCATTTCGACTGGCTGCCCCTGCCCGGCTCCGTCGTCGAAGCGACCGAGGCGCTGATCCTCGAAGCGAACCCCAAATGGACCATGGCGGGCGGCGTCGGGATGTACCCCCAGTGGCTCGCCGACATGGCGGGTGCCGGGCTGACGGCGCTGGAGACCCGTTCCTTCGATGTGGATCAGCCCTACACGCACGACGCCTGGCGCGGCCGCATCCGCGCGAGCGCCGGCGTCTCCGGCTCCCTCCCGCCCGACGCCGTCGCCGCCTTCGACGCCCGCCACGCCGCGATGCTGAAAGAGCGGTTCCCGGAGGATGCGCTCAAGACGCCTCACCGCGTCTGGTGGGCGGTCGGGCGGAAGGGCGCCTAAAGCCGCCGTCCTTCGTGACGCCCGCGTTCCGCGGGCTCCTCAGGACGAAGACTGCTCCCACGTTCTGAAGAAACGGCCTTCGTCCTGAGAGCCTCGCCCCTTCGAGACGCCGCCTGGCGGCGGCTCCTCAGGACGAGGAGCGAGGCGTCGCGAAGGACGGCGGCTGGAACCGATTTGGAACGCCGGGTGGAACTGCGATCAACGGCGGCGCCCAGCGATAGCGAGGCTATGATGGCTCCGAGAAAAGGAGCGCGCCATGACCGACACCCCCGCCTATTTCATCGCCAATATCGAAGTCACGGACGCGGACGAATACCGGAAATACGAAAAAGGCTTTTTCCCGATCCTCAAAAAGCACGGGGGCGAATTCATCACCTTCGACGACGCGCCCGTCACCTTCGAAGGCGAGGCGCCGCTCTCCGGCCGCGTGATCATGGGCAAATTCCCGAGCGCCGAAGCCGCCAAGGCCTGGTACGAGGACCCGGAGTATCAGGCGATCTCCGAACACCGCCGCGCCGGCACGAAACTGCGCTTCCTGACCATGGTGCACGGACAGCCGCCGCGCGGGTGAGGCGGCTGGTAATCCCCGCGCCGGCGCGCCAACGCACACTCCGCCCCATGAATGCTTTGACCGAAGCGGTGGGCGGCCTTCTTGCAGGCGGCGCGACGGGGCTTCTCGGCACTGTCGCCGGGCGCCTCATCGGGCTTTTTGAACGGCGCCAGGACCGGCTGGCGGCGGAGCAGTCAAACGCTTTCGAGCGGGAGCGCTGGGCGCACGAGCTGCAGCTTGCGGAGCAATCAGGCCGCGAACAGGCCGCGGCGCGGGCTGCGGATCTTGAGAAGACCCGCGAACAAGCGGCTGGCCGCGCCCTCGCCCGGTCCGTTGCGGCGGAGACGGCCCTCAAGGCCTCCTACCCGTGGGTCGACGCCGTTCGCGCCCTCGTGCGGCCGACCCTGACGCTTCTCCTCTGGGCCGTCGCGACGGGCATCTACATCAGCTTGCTGACGGAATCGGAATTCCTCGCCGACGCCGAGCGCGCCGACCTCGCCCGGTATCTCACCGCCTCCGTCGTCTACTGCGCGACGGCGGCGACGCTCTGGTGGTTCGGCGACCGCGCGCCGCGCCCGCCGGGGCTATCCCGCTAAGACGTCGCGCAGCAGCAGCACCGCCGTCAGCGCCAGATAGACGGCGAACACGCGCGAGAGGAGTTGTTTGTCGAGACGGTGGGCGAGGCGTGCGCCGACGGGCGCCGTCACCGCCGTCATGAGCGCGATCAAGGCGAATGCGGCGAGGTTCACATAGCCGACGGAGAGCGGCGGCGCCCCCTCTGCGCCGAGGCCGGCGAGGATGAAACCGATCGTGCCCGGAACGGCGATGGCGAGGCCGAAGCCGGAGGCTGTCGCGATCGCCCGATGGATCGGCCGCCCAAAGCCGGTCATGATCATCACGCCGAGGACGCCGCCGCCGATCCCCATCAGCGCCGAGACGAAACCGGTTCCCGCACCGAGCGCGTCGCGCGCCAAGCCCGTCGGCATCTCCCGGTCCGGTCGCTCCTCCGGCTCGCCGCCGAGCGCGCGACGCAATGCGACAGCGAGGGCGCCGAGGGCGAAGACGAGCGTCAGAACGTCTGCGGAGAGAAACCGCGCCGCGACCGCGCCCCCCGCCGCGCCCGCCGCGATCCACGGCGCCCAGCTCTTCAGAATGTCGAAATCGACGGCCCCGTGATCCGCATGGGTCTTCAACGACCGCCAGGACGTGATGAGAATCGTCGAGAGCGACGTGCCGACTGCGAGCTTGATGTTCACCGCGTCCGGGACGTCGAGCACATGGAAGATCGCATAGAGCGCCGGGACGATGACGATGCCGCCGCCGATGCCGAAAAGCCCGCCGATGAGACCGGCGAAGAGGCCGACGACGAGCAGCCCGCCGGCGAGCAGCGCGAGTTCGGCGTCCACGGCGCTCAGGCCGCTTCGTCGAGGGCGGCGGGGGGCATCGCGTCGAGGGCGCGGCGAAGGATCGAGGCGTCCGCGCCCGGCTTTGTCGCCTCGACGCTCAGCATGCGCCGCCAGCCCCGCGCGCCCGGCCGCCCGTGGAAGAGGCCGAGCATGTGGCGGGTCGCCTGATGCGGCCGCCCGCCGCCCGCGACGTGGCGCTCCAGATAGGGGATCATCGCCTCCGCCGCCGCGGAGGGCGAGACGCGCGCCGGATCGGCGAACAGCGCCGCATCCGCCTCGCCGAGGAGCGCCGGCCTTTCATAGGCCGCGCGGCCGAGCATCACGCCGTCGAAGGTCCGAAGGTGCTCCTTGCACGCATCGATGGACGTGATCGCGCCATTGAGGATGATCTGCAGGTCCGGGCGGGACGCCTTCAGCTCGGCGACGAGGCCGTAATCGAGGGGCGGGATCTCCCGGTTCTCCTTTGGCGAAAGACCCTGCAGCCACGCCTTGCGCGCGTGGACGATGAACGTCCCGCAACCCGCGTCGGCGACTGTCCGCACGAAGCTGAAGAGGCTGTCCCGCGCCTCCTGATCATCAACGCCGATGCGGGATTTGACGGTAACGGGAACGGAGACGGCGGCCCGCATCGCCTCCACGGCGCGCGCCACTGTCTGCGGCTCCTTCATGAGGCAGGCGCCGAAGGTTCCCGACTGCACCCGGTCCGACGGGCAGCCGACATTCAGGTTGATCTCATCATAGCCATACCCCTCGGCGATGCGCGCCGCCTCGGCGAGCTTCGCCGCATCGGAGCCGCCGAGCTGGATCGCGACCGGATGCTCGTCCGGATCGAAGCCGAGGAGCCGGTCCCGGTCGCCGCGCAGGATCGCCTCGTCGACGATCATCTCGGTGTAGAGCCGCGCGCGCCTCGTCAGCCGCCGGTGGAAGAACCGGCAGTGGCGGTCCGTCCAGTCGATCATCGGCGCGATACAAAATATGTGACTTTCGCTCATCGCTGATTTTTGTTCTTTTTCAGTCACCTATAGCACATCCTTCGTGCCCGACCTTGTCTCGTTTTTGCCTGTTTTGGCCCATTTTGTTGTACCGGTACAACAAATGTTGTACTTTCAAAGCTCATGTTGTACCGATTTTTCACGTGATATTACAGGTTTCATGAAAGTGTAAGCGCCACCCAATGGGCTCCATCGTAAAGCGTCGACGCAAGAACGGATCTACCGCCTGGCTCGCCCAGATCAATATCAAACGCGACGGCCGTGTCATCGTTCGAGAAAACAAGACCTTCGAGCGACGCTCGACGGCCGCAGCCTGGATCGAGGATCGAGAAGAGTACCTCAGCTGGCCGGATGCTCTTGAGAACTACGACGCGACCTCGGGCGCGCGGCGAAAAGTGACCCTGCGCGACGCGATCGACCGATACGTGCATGACAGCCACAAAAGTATGGGGCGAACGAAAACCCAGGTTTTAAAAGCGCTCCTGGCGTTCGACATCGCCGACATGCCCTGCGAGACGATCAAGAGCGCCGACATCGTGGACTTCGCGAAGCAGAAGTCGAAAAGCGGCGTCACACCCCAAACCGTCGGCAACTACCTTTCCCATCTCGGATCCGTCTTCTCCATCGCGAAACCGGCTTGGAACTATCCCCTCAACAGCCAAGCCATGGAGGACGCACGCAAGGTCACGGACCGATTGGGGATCACCGGCAAAAGCATAGAGCGCGACCGGCGCCCAACGCTCGAAGAGCTCGACAAGCTTATGGAGCACTTCGCCACGCGCTCGACACGTCGCCCCTCCTCGGTGCCGATGGATCGGATCATCGCGTTCGCTATCTTCTCAACGCGCCGCCAAGAAGAAATCATTCGTATTCGATGGAAAGATCTTGATACCGACAATAGTCGCGTTCTCGTTCGCGACATGAAGAACCCAGGCGAGAAAAAAGGAAACCACGTCTGGTGCGACCTCGATGATAATGCGTTCGCCATCATTTCAGCGATGCCGAAAATGGCTGACCAGATATTCCCCTATACGACAGACGCCATAAGCGCCTCGTTTACCCGCGCCTGCAAAACGCTTGGCATTCAGGATTTACGATTCCACGACCTCCGCCATGACGGCGTATCGCGCCTGTTCGAACTCGGTTTCAATATCCCGCATGTCGCCGCCACGTCGGGTCACAGATCCTGGATATCGCTAAAGCGCTATACGTACCTTCGTCAGTCTGGGGACAAATACGAGAACTGGCGTTGGCTCAATCGCGTGACGACGCGGAGCAACAGTCTGAAGCTTACGAAGAATGGCGCGCTGCCAAGGCGGAGGCGGTCTCAGCGGAGTGCTGAGGCGTAGGAGCAGCTCCTTTAATGATAGACCGAGGGCCCTCGACGCTCACTTGGATCATATGATAGAGAGGCTTTCGGAACCAAAAGCTAGCTCCGTCTGTCGACAGGATTGGGATGCAGCTCCAAATCCCAATTATGTTTATACTTGCGTCCCCAATTTTCCATAAGTGAAGCAAATGATTTCGCCGCACCACGACGGTCATTTCCCTCAAAAACCAAATGAAATGATCGCGGATACTCGATGCCGTCCGATGGCGTGCCCCAATGAGCGATGTGAACGAATACCGAACCGTCGCCCCAGACCTTACCATGCACAAACGGTACGACGGTATGGGCGCGCAGGATGATGTTGACGCCCCTGTTGGCTAGTCGGGTCTTGTTTTCTGATCTTTCTAACCAATCCCGCATGTTAGCTTCCTGCGCGGTCACATCCTTTAACCACTGCGACTGAAACAACTCAGGGCGAGCTCTGACGAGTGCGGGTGAGATGTAGTAGATCTCGAAAGTCCAACCCCGAACATCATCATTTTCCAGTACCTCGGTACGCAGTAGCGGCCAGAAAGCCGTGAAGGTGAAACCATAAACCTCCACGCGTTTATGGGCCGCCTTCTTAGTCTCCGCCACCTTGTCGACGAAGCGTTGCTGTATAGCGACATAATTGCTGCCCGGCGGGACAATTTCTCCAGGCACGACGAAGGATTCGAGGTTCAAATGTTTACGTAGCGCAGGAACGCGGACGGCGACGAGGGATGTGAAGGCGCCAAAGAGAAGGATGAGGAGAGGCCAAAAAACGAGCGGTCTAATAACTAGATGCTCGCCTTCCTTCTGGACCAAAATACGGGCGAAACCCGCTCTCCAGCCATCCACATCCGTCAGAAGGTTCAGACCGCCTACGATGACCGCAGCGAGGCCCACGCTTCCGACACAAGTTATCACCACCCACTGCAATTTCGCCATTTTTCGATCCCCCAACTGCGACGAGTCATCATGACATTTTGCCAACGTGAATCACAGTCGTAGCCTTGTGAAGGCGGCCACAAATACTGAACACGCATCTGGTACGCCAGAGAATAGTATATTTGGCTCTCTTCGTGCGCCCTGGGGAGGATCGGATTTTTCAAATCCGGCATTCGCTTTCCAGACCGTTTAGAATCAAACAAATGTAACACATTTGCGGCTGGAAACGACCATGACGATCGACATCGAGAACGCTTTTAAAGCCACTGCCAAAAGCACTTCCGACTTTCTGATGACGAATGGTCAGGGTTGCTATATTCCCGCTTACCAGCGGGAGTATTCCTGGGATCGAGAGAATATCGATCGCTTGTTTGAGGACGCTAGGAACGGGGTGGTGATGGTCCTCAAACGACCGGAGACCATCAGTTTCCTCGGCACCGTCATCGCCATCCATGATATAAAACACCAGACGGTCAAACCGATCTATCACAGCGAGATGCCCTCCAAGGTCATGACTATCATCGATGGCCAGCAACGCATCTCAACCTTCATGATGGCCAACGTCGCCCTTCATGACACAGTCCGAAGAGCCCACACGCGTTTTGCTAAAAAGTCTGACACTCATTTCGCCTGGATCTCAGATCAAGCACAGCAATTGCTGGCGTTACTCGAAGATACCGTCATCCTCGATATGAAAACGGGGGACGAGGATTATCGCTATTATCCGCGTCTGATCCGGTCCTATCTGGACGTTTGGTCAAAGCGCCAAGGACAAGGCGAATATACCAGCCCAGTCGCCCATCTGATTTGGAGCTACTTTCAACACGAGAAAAGCCAGTCGAAAGCTTTCAAGGCGGAGGCTCCCAGCGAAGGGCTCGAAGATATTGCCCGATTTAACCGGGTCCAGTCCGTGTATACCCATATCACCCGCCGCCTCAAGAAAATCGCGGCGCTGAATCCTCCGGGGGAAGAAAATTTCGACATTCTCGGGTGCGTCGCCTCTTCCGACTTCGCAGAAGCCATTTTTGGTTATCCGTTCCCTGACGAAGTCGTCACCTATGTCACGACGCAGGCGGAAGATGCCGACACCCTCCATAAAGCCTACTGTGAACTCCTCTCCACAATCGTCTTCGCCCGCTACCTGAACGAACGCATGGCCTTCACGGTGGTCACAACGAAAAGCGAGGACGACGCCTTCGACATGTTCGAAGCGCTCAACACGACCGGCGAACCGCTGACAGCCTTCGAGACATTCAAACCGAAAGTGATCGACGCAGAGAGTATCGAAAAGTACGAACACTCCCCGTCATATGAAGAGGTTGGACGGATCGAGCGTTATCTCGACCAGTTCAAGGACGCCAGTAAGAAACAGAAAGCGACGTCCGAGATGTTAATCCCATTCGCCCTAGCCGAAAACGGCGAGCAACTGGAGAAAAAGTTGAATGCTCAGCGGAAGTATTTGCGCAGAGAGTTCGAGTTCACGGAGATAAAAGACTCGCTGAAATCGCAACGAGCCTTCGTGCGTCGGTTGGCACATACCGCAGAATTTCTGGCGGATGCCTGGGATGCGCCTGTCGGCACGCCGCCGTCATTCACGTCGTTGAGGATAAACGATCCAGACGTGGTTCTGTGCCTTCAATTGCTGAAGGACATGAAGCACAGTATCATCATAGCCCCGATTTGCCGCTTCTTCGGGCAAGCGCTGGACGCGGCGGATGACGCCGAAAAGGCCAAACGCTCAGCCTCATTTGTGAGCGCAATCAAAGCTACAGCGGCCTTCTCAATCCTCTGGCGCGGTGCTTTCGGATCGACGGGAAACATCGAAAGCAAGTACCGCGAGATCATGCGCGAGGGCGTCGGATCTGTCCCGCCCTTATCGGCAAGGCCGCCGGGCGACAAGACGGGCATTGTCTCTTATGCGAACTATCTCCGTGCGCTAAAGGCATTGCTTGAAGAGAAGAAACTGCTCGAAAAGAATGATTGGGTAAAATCAGCCGCGCGCCAGCCGATTTATTCCAAATCACGACCTGTCTCTCGATTTCTGCTTATTCTGGCGTCAGACGACGCAGAAGTCGACAACAACACGCCAGGTCTCATTGTCCGCGGCCGGCGAGACCTATTCCCGATGGTCTCTTATGATGTTTGGATGGGGGACGCTGCCTTCGAAGTCGAACACATCGCTCCACAGACACGCAACGACGGGCTCTCCGGATGGGATGCAGCTATCTATGAAGATCCCGATACGGTGCATCAGCTTGGCAATCTGACGCTGCTTCCGTCCCTTCCGAACAAAGTCGCGAGCGATCGTCCCTGGGCCCAGAAACGGCTGATTTACCGTGCGCTTTCCGCCGAAACGGAGGATGTCTTCACAGATACGCTTAAACAGATCAGCAAAGAAGACGCCAAATTCTCGGAGCGTGCGGCGGAAATTCTGAGCGGCTCAGGCTATTTGCGGATGACCCGTGCGCTTTGCGAACGTTCTGAAAATTGGACAGCTGAATTCATCGCGCAACGATCTGAACGCCTCGCTGGTCTTGCTTGGGATCGACTACAGCCGTGGCTCATTAGTGCTTCGCTCTAAAAAGGTTCTTAGGCCGTAGTCTAAGAGGACGACTTTTGCGCGAGAATGTATACCCACGTCGTTTTATCTCCGTGCGAAGCGATTGCTTCATCAAGCCAAACATCCACGGTCGAAAAAGCCCCCGCATTCTGGAAAAGATCAAAAGCTTCCGGGCGTGTAAGATTGGTGAAGGCCCTGCCCTGTGCGTCAACGGTATCGCCTACACCAAGCTTGAAGCTAGCAAAAAACCAGGCGCCAGGTTTCATCGCGCGAGCAAGCTCGGAAACTACGTGACTGAGATCATCTCGTCTTACATGAAGCAGACTCGCAAAAGCCCAAATGCCGTCATAAATCGGTCCTGGCGATCGCCAATCCTCAAAACGCTGCACTGATGTGCGCTGACCAGTTAATTTAGAGCTGAGTTTGGCCAAGCCAACTGATTGATCGAATGCATCGACTCGGAATCCAGCCTCGATAAACGCCTTGGTATCCCGCCCTGACCCACTACCGACATCTAAAATACACCCTCCAGGAACAAGGTGAGCTTGGAAACGCTCGCGCAATCCGCCGAGATTGGCTCCAATTGTTTTATCGTAATAGCTCTCAGCGCCGCGCTCGTAGAATTTCGCTGTCGGTGCCCGGAGGTTATCTCGTCGGAACGCTAGGTTTTTTTCTGCATGAACCATTTCGGCAACCTTCGTGCTAGCCAAAACACAGTAAAGAACAAAATAGCAACAAACGCAATGCCAAAGCCCCCATGATAGCTCTCATTGGGCCAGAGGAGACAGGCAGCCGCCAAGGAAAGAAATCCACCAGCAAGTATCATGATCGCGTAAAGCGATATCATCGAGTAGTCCCTAAACCAATGGAGCGATGTCGGGACGACGGCCCATTCCTCGCCGCCATACTCGGCCATCCGATCCAGGTAGCCTTTCATCACGTCGCGTATTCGGATTGCGATCAAAATCAGACTGAAATTGGCAAATGCGGCGAAAATCATCAGCGCCGAGCGCGCTAGCGCTTCCAAACTAGGATCGTTCATTGCGCCGCCATAGTCATCGACGACGATAGCAGCGTACCAGACACCGCCAGTAACTGTGACGGCAAAAGGAGGTACACGGTTCATCTGAGCGTTGAGGTGACGAAATTGTTCGCAGATCTGGTTGAATACTGCTTTTTTTCGCTCGAATTCATTTCGATATTCTTCGTCCGTCGTTTTAATCTCACTATTCAATACTATCCTCCCCTGATTGATGTAACGCCGTTTTGAGGCTGTGACCTACAATCTCAACATGCCTCGCGGCCAGCGTCTGCCGCCACTGATCCTCAAACCCGATCGATGACGATGACAACAAGCCAAGCTCTTCCTCTTCCTCGGTCAGGCGACGAAACTCTCCAAAGAGCGGGTATGTGGAATCGACCAAAGCGTCCTTACGATGCAAAATGGGGCGGTTGGCTGAAGCCTCATAAGACCTCAGCGAATAATCCGCTTTCGGAAGGTAACAGACAACGCTCGATTTCAGCTTTGGGTGCGCCTGGCCGTCAAAATCCTCATAGGTCAGGAAGGACACAGCGCGGCCTGACCGGCGTATCTTCAATACATTATAGCCGACACTGCCGACGATGTTCTTCGCCGCGAAGACAAGCAGCCTCAGAAGCGGAGGCAGTTCGCTTTCCAGGCTGTTGTGTACATAGAAGTCGTCCGGCAATACCTTGCCGAAATCGCATTGCTTAATCGCTTGGGCGATCGCATCGCGATCGCCGATTGAAAAGAGGAAGGCGGTTGCCTCATCTTTCGCCGCGGCATACCCGCCAAAGCTTGCCCTAATATCGGCTCGGACACGTTCGGAAAGCGACTTGAGTGCGGGAAAACTCATGCCGCGCAGACGGACGCTTGCCAGTAAGGTCAGAACATCGGACTTGGCCGTTTCACCCGAAGCTTGCAGCCGCTCAATATCGGCGCACAGCGCAGCAAACTTCCGCACACGGTCCAACGACCCGTAGAAGCTCGTTAGCTCGTCAAGGCTCTCAAACTCTTCCGCGACCGGGTGACGTCCCAGGGACTCAAACAGCGCCACATAAGCTTTCGCCGCTTCGTCATTCTTGAACGCGTCGAATAGGTCCATCCGCACCGACGCGTGCGCGCCGTAGGCGCGCCTTTCGAGAAACGCCGATTCGGCACCCTCGTCCTTGAAAACATAAGCGACGCCAAATCCGGCTATATGCGGCCGCTTGCCAAGCACCGCTTGCAGATAGTCCCGAATTTCCGACTGCGTATAAATTTTTTGAAACGTATCGGCTTGAGAGACACAGCCGTCTTCAAATGCAATCTCGCTCTGGAGCGTGCGGTCAATTCTGACGGCGACGATTAGTGTTTCCTCGGCGAGCTCATACGCAGCCTTCAGCGCCTTCGTACGTTCCGCCTGATCTTCAATGACATTCAGAACGTATCCAAGAGTTACGACGTCAGCTGCATGACACGCCTCATCGGGCGCAAAATGGGGATCCCACCCGGCCACATCATAGCCGCGCGCACCAAGCAGCCTGATGTCGACGCCTCTCCCGCAACCATAGTCGAATACGGATTTTTCAGGCGAAAGTACGCCATCCCCGATCGCCATTGAGACCGGACGCGACAACGCCGTCCGGTGCATAGCGGTCCTGTGTCGTTCAATCTGGCGCTCGACCTGTGTCATCCTCATTTCCTACTTGTGACAAATCACGCAGGATCCGGAGACATCTGCGACGCCATAAACCTCGTCGAGGTCATGCAATTCGTCGATCTCCGCGTCGCTCAAATCCGCCTTGAACGGATTGCGGCGAATATCACGGCGTTTACGTTGGAGATGACGTCTGACGCGTTCTTCATGCTGGGTTTCAATTTGCGCGATCCGCTCAGGTCGTTCGAGCTCTTCAAGGGATTCATTTTCCGTCCACGTGAACGGAGAGCCGCAATCAACGGCGGTCTTTTCATAGGCCTTGGCCGCCTCAAATGCTTCGGGATGCTGCTCCTTGAGGCGTGCCCACTCGATCTTCTGCTGGAAGAAACAGAAAGTGCAGCCGCTGCGGGATCGCCAATCATAATAACGCGGCAAGCCAAGCCCGGCGTCCTTGAGGATGCGGATCACGCCGGCCTTGTCGATATCCGCATCCTGGAATGGAAACCTCACATCAATGCCGGTCGTGTCACCCCTATAGCCGATCCGGTTTTCGTCGGACCGGATCGCAACATAACTGACGACTTTGTCCCCAGCGGCAAGAGACGGCTTGACCCATGCTTCGAAGGGTTCGAGCTTCAGTTTACGCGTACACCAACGTTGCTGGGCCGATGGGAGGAAATTTTTATATTCTCGCAGCCAGTAATCGAAATCGCGATGCGCGTTTAGACGAACGACTTCTTTGCCAAGATAGGCTTCAAGCCGTTCCAGATATTCATAGACCTCCGGCAGCTCTTGGCCCGTGTCGGTAAAAAAGTATTCGACTGGCGTATCAGGCGCATGGTCGCGCATATAGACGGCGAGCGCAGCGCTATCCTTTCCGCCAGACAATCCCAGAACGTGCCGCGTAACACTCATCTTTTCGTGCCGCTTCCTTTAGTCTTGGGCGTGAGTTCAGAAACAGATGCGCTCTGCGATCCCGCATGATCATTGCACAGCGCCCGGATTAAAGCCGCGCGCGCTTGGGTGCGATTGAACCCTTCCGACTGAAGTATTTTCAGGAGGTGGTCCGCCGCCTTGTCGATGATCGGCGCATCCGCCTTTCGAACACGCATTGCCTCAGCCATCGTAGCGCGATGCTCGACCCCGCCATCTTCAACTGTCAATGCGTAGGTCAGTGTCCCGCTTGACGCGGAACGCGCAGCAACAAACGCCTCGACATGACTGAAGCGCCGTCCGAGTTCCGCAATGCGGAGCTTAGCGGCGGCGACATCCGCGTCCGACCAGGATTTGTAAGGTTTCTCAGCGGCTAGGGCGCCGATCGCTTGCGCCCAAACAGCGCGATCGCTAGCGGATCTCAGCCGCGCAATAAACCCATTCAGTTGCTCATCGCCCGTCTCCATAGGCACGGCGACAGCGCGTTCGACAATAGTCTGATATCCTTCAGTGCTCACGACACCAAGAGAGCTGAAGACCGCGTCCCGAACCTCGTCAAGGATGGTTTCTTCCGCATTCAGAAGTTCGGCCACCGCCTCGCTCAAACGCTGGACGATCGCGCCAATCCGTGAACTCGTCTGTCCCTCATCGGCTTCATCCAACCCGAGCGCCTTAGGGAGATCCTGAAAGAGCAGAAGAAATGGATCGCTCGCCTGAACAAGCGAATCTCTCAGCCGTCTCGTGCGCTCGGAGAGACTTGCCGTTCGTTTTACGACAGGCGGCAGTCTCAAAGCAAACTGGACTAAAGGCTTTGTGACTTCCAAGGCCGTCCGCCCCTCGCTCGCCTCGAATGACTCTTCGACAAATCGGGCGATCCGGATCAGAAGATCACGATTGATGCCATCAGTCTCGATCCATTTCAGTTCCGACTTTTCTGGCTGCTGAAGGAGCGCATCGATCTGATCAGGGCCAATATCCGGAGCGTAGTAGCCGTCCTGATAGAGCGCCACGCAATCTTCCCGCAGGCTCGTATAGTAAAGCAGAATAATCGGCAGAAGCGCGCGTTTCAAACCGAAGGGTGGTGCAGACCACATGTCGTAGAGGTCCTGCGCGGTCTTCGGCGTCCGCCCCGCTTCATTGAGAAGACGATCGGCCTCGCCGATCACAGCTTCCCACCGATCGTCCTTCGAAGGAAGAAAATCATGGCGCCCGGGCTTGCTCAATTCACCATGCATTCCAGTACGCAGGAGGAGGCTGAGATAGATGCTCTTCTCGGGGGGAAAGCCTTCGATTCCCAAATCGCGACTGCGCCGCGCATGTATCATCGCGTACATCAGCTTGCGCCGCGCGCCAGCGACATTTCCTGACACGCGGTTCCGATTGATCAGCTCATTGAAGATATGCGGTGCAGACATATAAGCTTTATCAGCAGCTTCCGATGCAAGCCGCGATAAGTCGCCGGATGTTGACTTTCTTACGCGAGGAGCGCAACGGCGCCACTCGGCTGTGTTAAACCCGTGCTCGATCGTCTCGTACAGACGTCGTTCGCAGGCGTCCTTCCGCGCGGCTAGTTCCGTCCGTGCAATACGATCTCCAGCCAATTCCGACTTGTGCTGACGAACCCACCCCCAGGCGGCATATTCAGCGCCGGTTGCAATCAAATCATCAATTCGGGCGATCGCCGCAAGCGCAGGCCGGCCATCATCATTTGCGCTAGCAGTCAGTTTCGCGACGACTGCTTCCATATCGTCATCATCAGAAGCAAGGCAAAGCACGAAAAAGCCGGATGCGGACGACTTCTTCTGACGCAACGCAAGTCTCTTCGCTGCGTTCGCGGGCGCACAAACGATCCGTTCAAACCACCGCATCGTTCCCGTTTCGTGATAATGACGCTTCGCCACGACAGGGCGGAGCGCTGGAAGTGAGGCGAGCGTGGCGTCACGATGATCCCCGATCGCCGACAAACCACGTTCCAGCTCCTTATCGAGATCGATGTCGCTGCCGCCGTAAATGCACCATCCACCCAAATGCTGACGATGAACGATAATCGATTGCCCGTTCAGACGTTCGAGCGCCTGCGTCACATCAATTGCAGTCGTTTCAGGTATGGCAATGCGCAGAAGATCGTCCTTGGCGATCAGACCAAAAGCCCGGCCAAACATTTCCAGCAGGGAGACGACCTTGGCAATCCGCACCGCCAAGGGATCGTCAAGCCTTTCTGCGCGACTGACAGCGTCAGCGCTTTCAGCCCATAAACGACCGTCCGTGCCCGAGGCGAGAATCGCGGAATGGAAATTATGATGCAAATAGTCCCACAGAGCATCGACCGGATAAGGGTAACCCGATGACGACCTGATGTGATCCTGAAGGCCAAAGGGTTCGCCGGAGCCAAGAAAGCTGAAGATGCTGCGCTCGTTTTGGCCGAAACGTCGCCTCGACATGGGGCCGAGCATCAACGCTGTCATCGGGTCTAATGGCGCGACTTGCGACAGACGTTTCTCAAACGCTTTTGAATGCGCAATCCTCGCCCCGTCGACAGCGCCAAGAACGGCTTTAGCGCGCCTCTTAGTTTCTTCTGACGAGCGCCCCTTCAACGTCGAACTGATAAGACTCACGGTTTCATCAACGGACAAGCTGAACGGCGAATCGGTAAAACGTCCTTGTATCTTCGCCCATTCCTCACGCGCCAGACCGCCGAGAGGCCGTGCGTATTCGTCAAAAGCCTGGTGCAGAACGCCGAGAAAGATCGTCGGACACGCCCCGCGAACCGCACGCTCGGCGAGATCCTGCAAAGTCATCAGATCAACCCGCGTTTCCGCGGCGGCTTCGAGAAACTTGCCCATCTCATCAACGATCAGGAGCAGACCGGATTGTTCCTCCGCGAGCTTTCCTCCTATGCCTTCCAAAAGAGCGAACAGGTCCGCATCGGCAATGAGTTTGGTCAGCCATTTTGCACGCGGCCAGCGCTCACGCGCGGCCTCTTCGACCGCATCAAAAAGCGCAGCGCCGGGATCGTCGCGCCGCCCGATCACACGGATCGACATCCAGTTTTCAGGCGCACCGTCCCGCGCTTTAGTAATTGCCTTAAGACGCCTAAGGCCAAGCTTTGCTTCAGCCGCTGCCCGGCTGTCGTCGTCTCCTGAGAGCAGCGCCGTGAGAAAAAGCGCGAGCGTCGACTTGCCGCTGCCATAAGGTCCAGTCCAGGTCGCCGCAACGCCGCCATTGGCTTCCAGCTCGGAGAAAAGCCTCTCTAGCGTCCGCCAGCCGGTCTCATGAAGGATGAAGTTGTCGATCGCGGCGCGATCGAGATCGAGATCGATCCGCGCCGACGCACGATAAGCAGGGGCGACGATATTTGTGTCGGGGAACAAGTCCATCATGCCTGTCCCCCGCGCGAAACACCCTTCCTGTCATAGGCGCAGGACAGAATCTGCAAGGGATCGACGTCCGGTTTGAGGTCCTGCACCTGCCGTAAACCAGCCGTGTCCGCGTAGACGAAGCGCCCAAGAGAGGCGTCCTCCAAACGTTCCATCCGTAGCGCCACGTCTTCCACGCCGAGTCTGAAAACGCGGCCAGGAGAACCAGGTTCGAAAGCGAGGGCTTCTAGCGACAAAGAACGCGCCGAACCGCGAATTTTCAAATATTCCGCCACCGAAAAAGCGAACAGCGGATCCGGCAATCCGCGCTTGTCGCCGTTCCAGAATTCAAAAGACTTTCCGTCCCCTGACGAGCGCACAAGGCCAAGCTCAGCGAGCGGACATTCAATCGTGTCTTCAAGCGCGTCATCGGACGCCGAACGTCCCGGCGCATAGGTTCCGATAAAACAATCTATATCGCGCTTGAGCGTGTCCTTGGATGCTTTCGGCCATCCATTCGCTTGCGCGGCGGCAAGCAATTCACCGAGAAGCGTTTCGCGCGTGAATTGCGACGATGGAAAGTGGCTGAATGCCCAATACCAAGTCGCGGTTCGGTGGGTCGCCGCTGACAGTAATGGCCCCGCCAATCGCCAATGAATCAGCCATAGTGAGGCGTCATGTTCAAAATAGGGGTCTACGCCAAGCCGCGCGGCGTCACCGATTAGAAAAGACCCAAGGTCCGAGACCTCCCTAGCGCCTTCATTCACGACACCCGAGGCTTGCGCCCAATGCCGCATGGCGCCGACCATGTTCTTGCCGACGCCGAGCGCAATCATCTGTTGCTCCAGAACGGATCGCTCTTCCTCGGATTCATCGACGCCCCGCGCCACGAATTGGGTGAACTTCGTCAGCCATCCGTAACGAAAGGGGAACGTTTCATGACCGCTGAATCGCGGTACATAATCGCGATCAGCCATTAAACCTCGCATAAAGCACCTCTCGCTGGATGAAACCTCCGGCTTCACGAAGGTTGCTCTTGAATTAATTGTTGAAAGAATCTATGGACCAAATTGCGAACAAACGCAATATATTGGCGGACTGTGTGGTTAGTTCCACAAGATATACGACGATAACCCCTGGTAGGCGATTTGACTGCTCGGCCAATTTACCTCGACCATCAGGCTTCTACGCCCTGCGATCCGGAGCTTGCCGCCCTGATGACAAGGGTGATGCTCGACTTTCCCGCCAATCCGCATAGCGCCGATCACGCCGAGGGATGGCGCAGCGCGAAGGCTTTAGAAGAAGCGCGATATCGCGCGTCGGCGGCGTTCGGAGCGGAACTCTCAGAACTGATTTTCACATCAGGCGCAACAGAGTCGAACAATCTCGCGCTCTTCGGGCTCGTGAAGCAGGTCGAACAGGTTTGTGCGCTGTCAATCGATCATGCGAGCCTCTTGTCGCCGATCCGACGGCTCGCCGAATCAGGGACCGCCACCGCATTACTGCCGGTGAACGAAGACGGTCAGGTCCGCCTCGAAAGCCTGGAGGAATTTGTTCAACGCGCGCCCTCCCTGGTTGCGGTTGGGCTGGTAAATAGCGAAATCGGCGTGATTCAGCCGATCCGTGAAATCGCGGAAATCTGCGCCCGCCACAATGCGATGCTGCATATCGATGCAGCTCAGGCGCTAGGTCGAATGAAGGTCGATATACTTGACTGGGGCTGTGCCTCAGCGAGCTTTTCCGCCCATAAAGCCTATGGCCCGAAAGGGATTGGCGGGCTTGTTCTTGCGCGCGATGTCCAATCTCGATTGACGCCGATCAGTTACGGCGGTGGACAGGAATTCGGTCTGAGGTCGGGGACTGCGCCCGTCTATCTCGCAATCGCTTTCGCTGCAGCAGCGGAGCGCGCAGGTGAACAATGGCGCGACAACGAAATCAACGCACATGCTCGAAGAGATCGGTTGTTGGCCCGATTGAAAAACGCGTGCCCGCGAATGCAGATCAATGGTGGCCTTGGCGATTGTCGGATCGGCGGCAATCTCAATATCGCCTTTCCTGATGTTGAGGCTCAGGCGCTGTTGCCGCGCGTAGCCTCAACTTTATCCCTGTCGACCTCCTCAGCCTGCTCGTCGGGGGCGATTCGCGACAGCCACGTCCTTACGGCGCTCGGCCTCCCTTCCGAGCGAATACGTCGCAGCCTTCGCCTCTGCTTCGGCCGCACGAATAGAGATGAAGATGTCGACATCGTAGCGGACACGCTTCTGCGCGCAGTCAACGCCGCATCCTAAGCTTCTGAAAATTCTTCGCGATTAACCCGCGTTTGCGCAAACACGGCTTTTCTTGCGCAAACAAGCTTGACGTCTGCGCGCAAATCGTATTTGTTTTCGCAAACATACTCCTTTTCACTGCAAACAGATGTGAACGATATGAAGCGAGTGCCGCAAATGACTTTGAAACCTGCCCAGCAGCCTCTGCCGGCGCTCTGGAAACGCACCCTCACTGATATTGATGACCTGACGCCGAACGGCAGCGTGCCCTTCGCGCACACAGA
Source organism: Pseudomonadota bacterium (assembly GCA_038522735.1). Lineage (GTDB taxonomy): Bacteria > Pseudomonadota > Alphaproteobacteria > Caulobacterales > Parvularculaceae > JBCBJX01. The sequence continues at coordinate 6,788 of JBCBJX010000016.1, read as the reverse complement.
ACGCCTGCTCGTGCCCAAACGCGCGGGAGTTTATCTAATCCACGATTTACGGGGGCCGCTCTATGTCGGGGCGACCGCCGATTTCACGCGCCGTTTCCATGAGCATTTCTGGCTCCCGACAAACGCCGAGCTAGCCCACGCAGTGGCCGTGCCTTTCGGCCAAACCCTGTTCACCTGGTTCCTAAAGGCCGATCGAAAAGAGCGGTTCGCTCTTGAACGTCGGCTAATCCGTGACCTGTTCCCCGCCTGCAATCAGTCCACCAAAAACCCGACGAATTAGAAGGAGATCCACCATGCCCCACACCATCCCGGCCATTAAAGGCAAGCTCGGAAGCACCGATTTTTTTGAAGCGACCATGAATGTCGCTGATCTGGTCGCCGTCGTGCGCGCGCCGACCGAAATCGATGACTGGGCGAATTTTTCGATCGAGGAGCGTATGCAGCGCGAACCCAATCTGAAACGAATTGAAAAAGAAATCGCACCTTACATCGCCCGCAACAAGGACCGTTTCTTTGGATCAATGATCGTCTTGGTCCGAAAAGGGGAACTCGAATTCGAACCCTTCGAAGCTTTCGCAAAGAACTTGCCTGCAGCATACCGCATGGCAGCCAAGAAACTTGGTATGCTGACAATCAACGGCGGCGAGCTTGTAGTGCTTGATGGTCAGCACCGGTTAAAAGCCCTAGCGATGGTGAAAAGCGGCGACGTCGTCGGTGAAGCATCGGATGGTCTCGCAAACGACGATGTCTGCGTCATCTTCATTGATTATGAGGACGACATCAAAACGCGGCGTATTTTCAACACTGTCAATCGTCATGCACGCCCGACGGCGCGCGGCGACAACATCATCACCAGCGAAGACGACGGCTACGCCATCGTTGCCCGTTACCTAATGCGACCTGAGATGCCCTTTGCAGACCGGCCTGAACAGGGAGACAATGGCAAAGTTGTCAATTGGAAAAACAATACGCTGTCGAAACGCAGCACTCAATTCATCACTATCAGCGCCATCTATGAAACCATCCGTTTGATTCTCGCCGAGAAAGGCATAACCGGCCTTGAGAAGAAAGACCGTCCCTCCGACGACGAGATCGACCAATACGCCGAATGGGCGACGGAGATTTGGACGCCGTTGCTTAAAGACTTCGAGCCTTACGCCGATGCGCTAAAGGATCTTGGCTCCATTCCCGCGCTTCGCGATGATGAGGCGGACACTTCTCTCTTGTTCAAACCCGCCGCGCAGATAGGTCTGATAGAGGCCGTCCTCACCGCGAAAAAACACGCCAAACTCTCTACGGACCAGATCGTCTCCCGACTTGGCAAAATCGGTTCCTGGGCAATGAGCGACAAACTGTGGCAAGGCGTCATAATTCGCCACAATGGCACGATCGACGCAGGTCGTGACGCCCGGAAACGTTTCGCCGGGCTCGTCGCCTACCTAATCGGCGCCGATAAAATGAACGAAGAATTCATTCACGCTGCATGGGTCCAGTACAACACCGCGCATGGCAATGAACATGATTGGCAAACCTTTCTCGACACAGGGGGCACGGAAGGGTCGGCTGCAGATCTGCCACCTCCGATTGAGGGTGAGGCGTACACGAAGGAAAAAGCCCTTAAGTTCGCTGGCTCAAACAATGTCGCCGCAGCCTAATTGGCTTTGAACTGATAATGAGGACACTCGAGGTCCGGGTGGAACCCGGACCTCTTCGCCGAGCAGTGAGACGATCGTTTACCGCCAATCGTTTGCGAAATGCTCGGATCTCCGAGTGCGTCGGGCGGCGGGCAGCTACCTAATAGTTGAATCGAATGTAAGTCACGAAACAGTATTTATCAGAATACATGATCTTTTATCATTTTGCCGATCAATTTTTATTTTGTAATATCGTTGACACTAAATTATCCTTTAGATGAAGGTAGATCTATACCTGCGAAACACAGCGCATGATTCGCGCGCGAAAGGCCATCTTCCATCACCTCATTGAGAGCCCTCGGAATAAACTCGAACCTGCAATTTCCCCGCTTTGTACTCCCTAGATCGCGAGCAACGGGTCAACAGCGCTTTCCAGGGCTTTAGAGAGGGTTAAACCTCTCAAATGAGAAGATCTTTGGCACGTCTCGGGCTAGCCTTTGAGATAAAGATCGCGAAACCAGTCCGGAACGTCCGACGAGATGATCTCAGTTTTTCCGCCTGACCTTCTCATGAGGAGCTTCGGGGATCGGTTGAGCGCTGACGCATCGTAAACCATGGCCTGGTCCGCCATGGCGACGGCCACCCGAATGAGTTTCTGATTGCGGTCAAAGCGCTCGCGGATTTTTTGCTCGGGCACGGGATGCCCGCCTTCTCTCACGCGTTCTTCAACGCGCGCGACCGCGAGGTCCGCCGAACTGACGTGAAGATGGAAGACGACGATCCGAAAACCTCGCGCCTTCGCCTCGCGAAGCATATCCAGCTTCGACGGGTGCGAAAACACGGTCTCGGTGACGAAGCTCTCGCGGCGATTGAGTAGGTCGGAGCGGTGCTGGGCCGCAATATCAGCGGCCTTGTAAGCCGCCGTCTCGTCGGCCTCGCCGAGTTCGTCTCGTTGTATGATGTCCGCGTTGATAAATGGCGCCGCGATCTTCCCCTTCAGCGCCGTCTCGTAAAACGTCGTCTTACCTGCTCCGTTCGGCCCGGCGATGACGAAGAGTGTCGGCCGCGCCGGGCCAGGGCTCATGCGTCTTCAGTCTCAGTTTGCCGAACAATCTCGCCCGTTTCATCTGCGCCGACGCCGAGGCCCGCTTCGCGCCGTTTCTCAAAAAACGCCGCCTGCGTCGGCGTCTCAACCGACACGGCCGCGAGAAGCTCATCGATATAGACGGTTTGCTCCTCGCCGGTGAGCGCATCAGGGCTTTTTTCAGCAGCCAGCGCCTGGCGAACATATTCATAAGTGAATTCCGGGGCGCGCTCGATCGCGCGTCCGATCTTCATCCAATGGGTGACCTGACCAGCGATCGACCGGCTGGAAAGCTCCGCTTCCACCCGGATGATGTCCATCTCCTGGTCTGAAATCTTGATTGACTGAGCCATAACCAACTCCTTTGGTGGCAATATGCCACCTTTCGGCCGAGAATGCAAGATCAGAGAGCGGGCGCGCCGCGTCGCGGCCAGGCTCTCGTGAACGGAGCCGCTTTCGCCGTCTCCGCCGTGCGGCGTCGATCCTTCGCGCGGGGCCCGAGCTTCGCTCGGGATCAGGACGCGCCTTCGGCGCGACTTTTGAAGGCTTTCCCCAGGCAGGTCGGGGGTCGGACGCTTCACCCGGTAACGCCGGGCGCGGAACGCGCAACCCCATTTGGGACTGAAGCGTCTTTGTTTCTCTTCGTCGTCCTACAAATGGGGAGGCCTCTTTAAGCGCCTCTCCGGCGTCTTCGTTCGTCCTTGCACGCTCCTTCTCCGCCCGGCGTTTCCGGCGCTTGCCGACCCCCGCCCTGCGGGGGAAAGAACGCGGGGCCGAAGAGGAGCGAGCGGCGATGATCCATCATGACTTGGCGACCACCGGAGAGGTGGAAAGAGCGGGGAAGGTTCCGGCCTACGGCCGGGGGGCGCCCCCGATAGAGGGATGCGCCCGTGACCTGGCGGCGGTGGTTGAGGCCCTCGCCCCTTGGGCGCCGCCGGAGGACCGCAAACGGCTTGCGGAAGCCGTAAGCCTTAGGGGAGTGGCTTTGGTCGGCGCGTTGCTGGACCGGTTCGAGGATTTGGACGAAGCGCTCGCGGGACTCGAGGACTACGCCGGCGCGTTTGATGACCTTATCGCCTTCGTCGGCGACGTGGCGGCGGCGCGGTTCCCGTTTTTGCCCACGCCTGCGGACGATGTGCTGGCGGCCTATGGCGCGTCGTTGATCGCGCGGGGCGAGGTTTTCCCCTTGCGGCTCGGCGACGACCTTCACCTGTTCTGGAGCGTCTGAGCCATGGCGAACCGCGAGAGAGCCGACGCGACGCCCCGCCGGGATCCCTATAAGGAGGTCACCGACAAGATCATCGCCGAGCTTGAAAAAGGCCGCGCCCCATGGGTGCAACCTTGGGCGAGCCGCAAAGACGTGGGCGGGACGCCCTTGGGCCTCCCCTTGAACGCCTCGACGGGGCGGACCTATTCCGGGATCAACATTTTGCTTCCGTGGTCCGCCGCTATCGACGGCGGGCGCGAGGCGCATAGCTGGCTCACCTTCAAGCAAGTCTTGGTCCTCGGCGGGTGCGTGCGCAAGGGCGAGCGCGGGACCATGGTGGTCTACGCCGACACCTTTACGCCGAAGGCCGAGCAAGAACGCGCCGCGGAGACCGGAGAGGCGGCCCAAACGGTCGGCTTCCTCAAACGCTACACCGTCTTCAACATCGCCCAATGCGACGGGCTTCCCGAGACAGTGACCGGGAGCGCAACGCCCCTCCCCGAGCGTGAGATCATTCCCCGCGCCGAGGCGGCGATCAAGGCGACCGGCGCGGACTTTCGGATCGGCGGCGACCGAGCGTTCTACGTTCCGTCGGAAGACTTCATTCAGGTCCCGCCACAGCAGGCGTTTTTCGATCAGATCAACTACTACCGCACAGCGCTTCACGAATTATCCCATTGGACCGGGCACCCTTCGCGTTTAGACCGCAAACTGACGACCCGCTTCGGGACCAAAGACTACGCCCGCGAAGAACTGGTCGCCGAGCTCGGCGCCGCCTTTCTCTGTGCGGAGCTCTCCATCGCCTCGACCGTGCGGCATGCGGATTATATCGGCTCATGGCTTGAGGTGCTGCGCGAAGACAAGCGCGCGATCTTCAAAGCCGCGAGCCTCGCCTCAAAGGCCGCCGCCTTCGTTCTCGGATCCGGGGCGCCGGAAGGCTCCTCCGGCTCCGTACGCTATTCCAGCACGCCGGACGCGGACAGGTCCTCAGAAGTGGTTACAGTCGCGGCATGACGCTGGATCGCCAGCCCCCGCACGGCCCTGACCGTCCTGCGGGGCGCTTCGGCGGGCTGACGCACTGTGGCGTCGCATACCGGAGCTGCCACTTGCGCCGCCGCGCGCTCTTTTCGGCCGTCTGCGAAGAAGCAGGCGGGCGGGCCGTCGTCCGACTTCACGGCAGGGACAGCGGCGACACCGAGATTATCGAACGGCATACGGATCAATGCGGGCTTCAATTGGGAGTGGGTGACGAGCCCTGCATCGGCCGCATGGAAGCCGTTTCCCCTTCTCGCCCCGTGACCATGGCGGGCCAAACCTGCCGACTTGCGATCAAGGCCCTAGGGCGATCGCCAGGCGGCTGAAACCGCCGCCCCGTCGAAAATTCCGGCGGCCGCTGGCGCGGCCTTTCCATCGCGAAGCAATTTTCTCCCTGGGCGCCGGTCCTCCGCTCCGCTGCGGCCCAATGGGTTCATCCGCCTGCCGCCCGCCCTCTTCCGGGCCTCGGTCGGCAGGAATGGTCCCGCCGATCACGAACAAAAGGAGACTTCACCATGGCGGCCATCGGCTACGTCACCCACAACCCCGAGCGGAACACCTACAAAGGATCGCTCCGCACACTCTCGATCTCGGTCGGCATCGAACTGATCCCCAACGCCGAGAAGTCGTACGACAAGCAACCCGACTACCGGATCTTCACCGACGAACGCACCGAAATCGGCGCGGGCTGGAACCGAAAAGGCAAGGCCTCCGGCAAAGACTACGTGTCGCTGACCTTCGCCGCGCCGGAGCTCGGCCCCCGCAAGCTCTACGCCAATCTCGGGCCCGCGGCGGGACAGGACGATCAGTCCGTCTACGCTATTATCTGGAACCCGGAGAACTGAGGGCCGGCCCCGCGCGGCGCGCCTGCGCGGGGCTCCTTCTCTCCTTGGAGATCACCCATGACCAAGCTGTCCAAAGCACAACTGAAAGCCCACCGCGCCGCCGAAGCGCTCCTCGATAAAGATCGCCTCACCCTCGACGACCAATGGTTCGTCTTCGAGAACTGGCACGAAGGATCCGTGAACGACATCACCGCCGCCGGGGCCTTCTTCACCCCGCTCGACATGGCGCTCGACTTCGCCTTCGACGCGCCGGGGGCGCGCATCGTCGACCTGTGCGCCGGGATCGGGGTGCTCGCCTTCGCGGTCGCGCACCGTCGGCGCTATTATGGAACGCTCCCCGAGATCACCTGCATCGAGGTGAACCCCGCCTATGTCGCCGTCGGGAAAAAGCTCCTTCCCGAGGCGCAGTGGATCAACGCCAATCTCGACGATGTCTGGCGGGGCCTGCCGCCGTTCGACTGCGCCATCGCCAACCCGCCGTTCGGTCGAACCGCGGGCGCGGCTCTTCAATCGCCGATCTATTCAGGGCCTGAGTTCGAATACAAAGTGATCGATATCGCGGCCCATATGGCGGGGTACGGCGTCTTCATCATCCCCCAAGGTTCCGCGTCGTTCCGGTACTCCGGCGTCCAATGCTACGACCGCACCGAACCCGAGAAGTGGGCCCGGTTTTTCGCGGAGACGGGGGTCGACATGGAGGCCGGGGTCGGGGTCGACACGACCTATCACCGGGACGGCCGGAAGACGCCTGCGCCCCTCACAGAGATCGTCACCTGCGACTTCGAGACCGCAATTGCGAAGCGACAAAGGGATCTGTTCGCGGCGTAAACGTGTCGCCGAACTGACGAGACCCCGATGGCGCAGCCACCCTTTATGTAAGCATAGGAACGCTCCTGGTGGAAGGCTGGTCTGATCGGAGCTTCCACACAGAGGAGGCCAAGTTAGCGGGGACGATCGTTTCAGGGGCCGGTGGCTGATAGCCT
>JBCBJX010000015.1:0-44071 GCA_038522735.1 Pseudomonadota bacterium | reverse complement strand
GTCGCCGACAAGCGGGATCGCCGAGAACAGGTTGGTGATGACGGTCGCACCCCAGAAGGACATCTGACCCCAGGGCAGGACGTATCCCATGAACGCCGCGGCCATCATCAGGAGGAAGATGATCACGCCGAGGATCCAAAGAACCTCGCGCGGCTCCTTGTAGGACCCGTAATAGAGGCCGCGGAACATGTGGATGTAGACCGCGATGAAGAACATCGAGGCGCCGTTTGCATGCATATAGCGGATGAGCCAGCCGTAGTTCACGTCGCGCATGATGTGCTCGACGCTCGCGAAGGCGTGATCGACGTGCGGCGTGTAGTGCATGGCGAGCACGATGCCGGAGACGATCTGCACGATGAGGACCACCGCCGCGATACCGCCGAACGTGTACCAGTAGTTGAGGTTTTTCGGCGTGGGGAAGTCAATGAACGAGTCGTAGCCGAGACGGACGATCGGCAGGCGCCGGTCGAGCCAGCGCTCGACGGCGGTGCCGGGTTTATAGGTGCTTTCGTGAGCCATGGGTCTTCAGCCTCCTTATGCGTCAGCCGATTTTGATGGTCGTGTCGGAGAGGAACGCATAGGGCGGCACCGGGAGATTCTCCGGGGCCGGACCTTTGCGGATGCGTCCAGCGATGTCGTAGTGCGAGCCGTGGCAGGGGCAGAACCAGCCGTCATAGTCGCCCTTCACTTCGCCCTGGGCGGTGCCGAGGGGGATGCATCCGAGGTGCGTGCAGACGCCCTCAAGAACGAGCCATTCCGGGCGCGCCTGACCATCGGCGGCGGTGACGCGGCCGGCGTCGGAAGCGTCCGCGCCTTCATCGTTCGCATTGCGCGAGACCTTATCTTTCAGCTGAGACAGCTCGACATTCTTCGCGGCCTCGATCTCGTCATCGGTCCGCCGGCGGATGAAGACCGGCTTGCCGCGCCACATCACTTTGATGGCCTGACCAACCTCGATGTTCGAGAGATCGACCTCTTTGGACGCGAGCGCGCGCACGTTCGCGGCCGGGTTCAACTGGTCGATGAACGGCCACGCTACGGCCGCGGCGCCGACGCCGGTCGTGCCGATGGCGAGAAGGTGGATGAAATCGCGACGGTTCGGTTCGTCGTCCTGGGTCGTCGTGGCGGCCATGGGCTCTCTCCAGCGATAAATCCGAAATGCGCCTCGAAATCAGGGCGCGGCCTATAAATTCCTGCGTCTCTACGACGGCATATAGCGCGCCTCCAAGCAGGTGAGTTGCGGCCTGACGCCGCAAAGCGCCGGGGTGTCGGGCTTGGCGTCGTCACGTCGGTGAGCTAGCCCGCCGCCATGCGTCTCGCCCTTCTTGAACCGGAAATAGCGGCCAATCTCGGCGCGGCCATTCGGGTCGCGGCCTGTTTCGGCGCCGATCTCGACGTGATCGAGCCCTGCGGCTTCCCGATGAGCGACAGACGCCTGAAACGCGCGGCTCTCGATTACGGCGCCCTCGCCTCGCCGATCCTGCATCATGACTGGGACGCCTTTGAGAACGAGCGCCGGTCGGCGGGTGAGCGCATCATCCTCCTGACGACCCGCGCTGATCAGGATCTCTGGTCCGCGGAGCTTCGCGAGACGGACGCGTTCTTGATCGGCCGTGAGAGCTCCGGCGCGCCTGAGGCGGTGCATGCGGCGGCGGACCTTCGCCTGCGCATCCCCCTCGCGCCGCGGGCGCGTTCGCTCAACATGGCGGTCGCGGCGGCGGTCGCCCTCTCAGAGGCGCGCAGACAGGTCGGGTTTTCCCGCACTTGATCCGCGCGCCGGACACGCGAAGGTGTCGTCCGCGAGAGACATGGAAAGGACGCAACGGCCATGAGCGACGCCGACCTTGAAGAGCGCAAGAGCCGCGCCGCCGCCTGGTTCCGGCAGCTGCGCGACGCGATCGCCGATGGTTTCAACACCATCGAGCGCGAGGCCGGCGCTCTCTACGCCGACCGCGAGCCGGGCGTCGTCGAGATCACGCCGTGGAGCCGGGGCGAAGACGGCGAGGACGCGGGCGGCGGCGAGATGGGCGTCCTGAAGGGCCGCGTCTTCGAAAAGGCGGCGGTCCACATTTCGACAGTCTATGGAGAGTTCTCGCCGGAGTTCGCAAAGCAGATTCCAGGGGCGGACCAAGACCCGCGCTTCTGGGCGGCGGGCATCTCCCTCATCGCCCACCCGCGCAACCCTCATACGCCGTCCGCGCACATGAACACCCGGATGATCGCGACGACGAAGACCTGGTTCGGCGGCGGCGGGGACCTGAACCCCATGATGGACCGCTATCGGACGGACGGGCATGAGGACACCCTCGCCTTCCACGCGCCTTACAAAGCCGCCTGCGACACGGCCGACCCGGCGTTCTATCCAAAATTCAAGGCGTGGGCGGACGAATACTTCTACAACCACCACCGCGGAGAGGCGCGCGGCGTCGGCGGCATCTTCTATGACCGCCATTCAACGGGCGACTGGGAGGCGGACTTCGCCTTCACCCAGAATGTCGGCCGCGCCTTCTGGAAGGCCTACGAGCCGGTCGTCCGCCGCCGGATGGAGACGCCCTGGACGGACGCCGATCGCGAGGAGCAGCTGATCCGCCGCGGCCGCTACGCGGAGTACAACCTCCTCTACGACCGCGGAACCCAGTTCGGCCTCAAGACCGGCGGCAATGTGGAGGCGATCCTGTCGTCCCTGCCGCCGGAGGCGAAGTGGCCCTGAGCGGGCGTTGGTCGGCGGCCGCTGTCAAACACCAAAAAAGCCGCGCCCGAAGGCGCGGCTTTTCCCGTTCGACTTGCCCCTGAACGGATTGACCCTTGGACCCTTATTGATCGTCGCCGCGCACGCCGGCGAAGCCGGTCGCGAGGGTGAGGAGGCTTAGGCCGCCTATGGCGCCCATACCGACGCCCGGATCGACGACGCCCGCGTTCTGCACGAAGACGTCGAAGAGCGAGACGCCCGTCGCGCCGACGCCGAGCAGCCCCGTCAGCATGGTGAAGAGCGAGGTGATCCGGCCCAGGAACGGCAGGAGTCCGAGGACGCCGAGAACCGCGGCGACAAGCGCCGTGACGGCGGTCGCGGCGTAGGCCTGACCCTCGAGACCGTCCTGAGGCGCGCATTCGCCGCCGAAGGTCTGAAGCGACAAGGCGCCGTCCAAGGCGCAGTCGAGCGTCGGCGACACCATGGACGCGGCCGTGTAGCCGAGGCGCTGATCGTCGCCGCGTTTGGCGCTTTGAACGCTCTCTGATGAGACGTTCACCGGCGCGAAGAGAATAGTGGCGAGCAGTATCGCCGGTAAGATGATGCGGATCATTAGTACCCCCTGATGGCGGACCCCGTCGGTCGAGCGGAATTTACCGCTCGTTAACGTCTTCGCCAACCGCGCGGAGGTTGGATTCTGGACCCCGTGCGACGGGAATCGGCGCGTTTCTCCATTCCTGTCGCGCCCAGAGCGCGGCCTGGTCCGCGAAGTGAGGGTTTTCAGGGCGGCCGACCGCCGCCCCGTATTGGTGTATCACGCGCACCGATTGCGCGCCTTCGGCGTCCCAGCGCACGAAGGCCATGAAACCGTCGCCGTGAACGGTTCGAAGGTCGCCGTCGTTCGCGTCGCCCCAGGTGACCGCGCGCAGGGTGTCGCGGCCGCCATCGGTCTCGAAAGAGAGATCGCCGCGGCGGTGGGTGAGTACGTCGCCGAGGCGCGGGTCGAGCCGGCCGAACCGCGACTTCACCCAGGCGGCGCGCTCCTTTGCTGTTTCGATCGTGTCCGGAACCGGCCTGTCGAAGTGGATGGCGGTTCCGATGGGCAGATAGATCGCCTGGGCGAGCAGCGCCTCACGACTGTCGCGACGGGCGGTGAAGTCCCAGCGGGCGAGCACCTCGGCGATCGGCTGAAGCTCCGGATCGGTTTCAGCGGCGGCGATCACCGTATCGACCATCGTCCGCATACCGTGGGACTGCGAATAGGTGATGTCGAACTTCGCCGCCTCCAGCTCCTCCGGCGAGATCGGCCGTGCGGCGCGCAGAAGTTCGACGGCGCGGAGCGAGCGGTTGGTCTGCTTCGTCGGCGGCTCAAGCCCGTAGGATGCTGGGAAGTCTTCCGGATCAAGATCGTCCGCAGGGTCCGTCGCGGAGAACGGCGTCGCGTTCGCCGAATAAACCCACCCGGAGGGCGGATCGATCACCTTCGGATTGATGTCGGCCGGCAGGAAGCCGTCCCAGAGCATCGCGGGGTCGTCGCCGGGCGCGCAGCCTTTCCCATCGTATCCTTCCGGACGCTTCGGAATCGAGGCGTTGTAGAAGAACCCGATATCGCCCGTCCGGTCGGCGATGATGTAGTTGAAAGACACGAAGCCCTGCAGGCCCATGGCGTCGAGGAATTCATCGACCGAGCGCGACTTGCCGAGACGGAAGAACTGCTCGGCCGACTGAACGGTCCCCCTGGCGAAGGAGATCGCGACGGGGCCGCCCGGCGTCTCGAAGACGGGACCGTGGACGGAATACCGGATCGTCCGGTTCACCGGGATGGCGACAGGGCCCTTCTTCACGCGGAGCGTGACGCGCTGTTCTTCGAAATCCCGCCAAGCGCCGTCGAAGAAGTACTGGTCCGGACGGTCGGCGTCGACGACGAGCCGGTAGTGGTCGATGAGATCCGGCCGGTTCACCGTCGCGGCGAAGGCGAAATCCGGATTGTAGCCGACGAGCGGGAACGGCGCGCCCGGGAACGTCCCGCCGCCGAGGGCCCAGCCCTGCGCGCTTTCAATCCGCGCCTCGTACCAGGCGAGCGGTCCCTCGAAGGGCTGGTGGGAATTCACGATCAGCATGGTCGAGCCGTCGTCGGAGCCGCGGGGCGAGACCGCGAAGCCGTTAGAGCCGAGAAGCGGCTTTTCGATCTCCGCGGCGCCGAGCTGTTGCGGCGTGCAGGGATCATAGGCCCCGCCCGCCAGGCGTCCGATCTCGTCGTCGAGGCCGTAGAAAAATGGCGAGGTCAGCACGAAGCCTGCGGCGACGTCCTCCTCCGTCACCGGCCATGCGCCCTTGACGCGCTCTTTCGGGTTCGAAAGCGCGTAGGCGTTGAGGCCGTCCGCATACCCCTTCAGCACCGCCTGGACGTCCTCGGACACCATCTCCTCATACGCCGAGAGCGTTTCCTCGACGCCTGTCAGATAGCGAAAATAGTCGGAGATCGCGCCGTCCTCGCCGGCGAAAAGCCCGGCCGCGCCCTTGGCGGCGAACACGGTGCTCTGGATCGTCGGGAAATCGTCCTGGGCGTGGGCGACGGCGAAGCCGTAGGCGGCGGCCGCGTCGGTCGCGCCGCGGGAGGTCGGAACGCCCCATTCGTCGCGGACGATCTCATAATCATAGATCGGCGCCGCCTCGACGGCGTCCCGCAGCGCCCGTTCCTCACCGCCGCCGCACGCGGCGAGCATCGCCGCCGCGGAGCCCAAAACCAGCCAACGCATGACAGCCCTCCCGTTTGCGAAAGACGATGGCCCGGCTGGGCGCGCACGTCCACGGGGCGTTTCAGTCGTCGATCGGCCGCTCCATCGCATAGTTGTGGATCGCCACGCCGCAGAGCGTGAAGTCGCGACGGCCAACCGTTCGGAATCCATGGCGCTCGAAAAAACGGCGCGCCGCTTCGCTCGCCTCAACGTGCAGCCGACCTATTCCGCTGCAGCGCGCCTGCGCCAGGACCGCTTCGAGGAGCGCGTCCGCAACACCGCGAGGCGCGTCTGGGGCGCGGTAAAGCCGGTCGATATGTCCGTCCGCCTCCAGATCCATAAATCCGAACGGCGCGTCCTGCGTATCGACGGCGACGAGGACGACGCGGCCGTCGGCGTTCACCGCCTCCATGCCTTCAGGCGTCGGCACGCGAGAGGTCCACGCGCGGACTTGCTCGGCGGAGTAGTCGCGCGCGCCGAGTTCTTCGATCGATCGTCTGAATACGTCGCAGAGCGCCGGCGCGTCGCCCGGCCTCGTCCGCCGAACGACCGGCGTCACTTGTTAAACTTGTACGTATGCTCCGCCGCCGGGAAAGCGCGGCGCTTCACCTCGTCCGCATACTGCTCGGCGGCTTCTGAGACGACCGCCTTCAGATCCGCATAGCGCTTCACGAATTTCGGGGTCCAATCGAAGAGGCCGAGCATGTCGTCGGTGACGAGGATCTGGCCGTCGCAGGCGGCGGAGGCGCCGATGCCGATGGTCGGCGCGGCGACCGCCTTCGTGATCTCCGCCGCGAGGGGCTCGGCGACCCCCTCGACGACGATCGCAAAGGCGCCGGCTTCGTCAGCAGCCTTCGCCTCGGCGATCACGGCGGCCCGCTCGGCGTCGTCGCGGCCTTTCGCCTTGAAGCCGCCGGAAACGTGCACCGCCTGCGGACGAAGGCCGACATGGGCCATCACCGGCACGCCTCGGGCGACGAGATAGGCGACGGTCTCCGCGGCGTAGACGCCGCTTTCGATCTTCACCGCCTGGCAGCCGGTTTCGATCATCACCCGCGAGGCGCTTTCGAAGGCTTTCTGCGGGCTCGCCTCGTAGGCGCCGAAGGGCAAATCGACGACGACCAGCGCCGAGGGCGCGCCGCGCATCACCGCCCGACCGTGTAGGATCATCATCTCAAGCGTCACGCCGACGGTCGACGTCAGCCCGTGCACGACCATGCCGACGGAGTCCCCGACAAGCAGGAGGTCGCAGTGCGGATCGAGGAGCGCCGCCGTCGGCGCGTTGTAGGCGGTGAGGCAGACGACGGGCTCGCTGGCCTTCCGCGCGCGGATGTCGGCCGTCGTGACGCGGCGGGATCGCGACTGCGCCGACATCAGCCGACCGCCGCGACGCCGATGAGGATCGGGTGGAGCCAGACGGCGAAGACGGCGTAGGCGACCGTTCCGACGGCCGCCGCGATGAAGTCGTTGCGCGCCGGCCCCATGCCCGGCCCGTCGTCGCCGCGGCGCTTCAGGGAGATCCGGTCGTACACGGCCCAGGCGAGGAAGGAGACGAACAGGATAAGCGATGCGACCTCGCCGTTCGCAAGAAGATGGGCGAACGCCCAGACCTTCACCGCGAGGATCATCGGGTGCTTCACAGCGCCCTTGATCTTCCCGGCCGGCACGTACGCGGCCACGAGAAACACGAAGGCGGGCCACATCAAGAACGCGGTCACATGCGTCAGCCAGAAGGGCGGCACATAGAGGACATCGGCCGGTGCGAGGCGCCAACCCCGAACGATCAGCACAAAACCGATCAGCGCCACAATCGAGTAAAGCGCCTTGTACGGAAGCGGGCCGATCCGGTCTATGAGCGCCTGCCGCGGCCCCCGGAGCGTAGTGAATATGTGAGACGCGACGAAAATCGCGATCCCGGCGATCAGCGTGAGATAACCCATGGCGTCGCCCTCCCCGGGCGTTGTTTTCAGCGGGCCGGCTTACTCCCCGTCGAAGGCGACGAGGCTGGAGACCGGAACGCCCATTCCCTCGAGTTTCTTCGCCCCGCCGAGATCGGGCAAGTCGATCACGAAGGAGGCGCCGATCACCTCGGCCTTCGCGCGGCGCACGAGAGAGATGCAGGCCGCAGCGGTGCCGCCGGTCGCGATCAGGTCGTCGACGACCAGAACCTTCTCCCCCTCCTTCAGGGCGTCAAGATGGATTTCGATCGTGTCGGTCCCGTATTCGAGGTCGTAGTCCTCCGCGATCGTCGCCCCTGGCAGCTTGCCCTTCTTGCGCACCGGAACGAAGCCGACTGCGAGCTGGTGGGCGATGGCGCCGCCCAGAATGAAGCCCCGCGCCTCAATGCCCGCCACCTTGTCGATCTTACGGCCGGCAAAGGGCTGCACCATTTCGTCGACGGCGCGCCGAAACCCGCGGGCGTCGGCGAACAGCGTCGTCACATCCCGGAACATGATGCCGGGCTTGGGGTAGTCGGGGATGGTGCGGATGATGTCGGCGAGGTTCATCGGCGGCGTCTTTCCTTCAGGCGGCGCGCACTCTTGCGGGTTTGCGGCGCCGCGGCAAGTCGGCCCGCCCGCCGGGCGGCTCGTCGCCGATGGGCTTGCGATCTCATGCGAGCGCCCTTCGAGTGGAGGAGAAAAGGGGTTCGCCATGTTCGCCATCGGGTTTATCGCCGCTTTAGCCGTCGCCGCCGCGTTCGATGAGGAGCCGGCCGGCGTCGTGCCCGCCGAGATGTGCGGGACGTACTTCATCGTCTCCGTCGTCCTGGAGAGCGAGAGCGGCAAACCGGAAGCCGATCGAACCCTCGATTTCATCTACGATACCGGCGCGTCGGGCTCGCTCGTCGATCCGGACTCGATTGAGCGCGTTTCGGGCGTTCGCGTGCCGGTCGGCAAGCGCGCCGTCTTCCGCAATGCGAGCGCGGGCGACGTCAGCTACAACAAGCTGCCTGCGAGGGTCGGCGAATTCGATCACATCTCCCGCGCTCTCGGCCGGCCGGTCGACGGGCTCCTCGCCTACGACGCCTTCGGACCATATCTCGTAACGCTCGACTATGAGGCGGGTGAAATACGGCTCGGGCGCGGCGAACTGCCGAAGCCGGACGGGAAGACGGTCTTCAACGCTCGGGGCAAGGACGAGCGCCCCTGGGTGAAGGTGAAGCTCGGCGGCCGGCGCGAACGGCTGCTCGTCGACTCCGGCGCCCGCAACGCCGTCGCCGTCAACGATCTGGACAAGTACGAAGTCGTCGGCGAGCCGGCGCCCCTCGGCGCCGCCATCCGCATCAAGCGCATTGAAAAGCGCGTCGGCGCTCGCCTTGCCGGCTCGCTCAACTTCGGCGACGTGACATTTGATCGTCCGATTGCGGAGAAGACGCCCGGCAACCAGCTGCTCGGAGCCCAGGTGCTGCAGCACTTCGAGATCACGCTCGACAACAAGAACCGCCGCATCCGCTTCATTCAGAGGACGCCGGGCCGCCTCACCTCTCCCCCAAGACGCGAAACCGGCGCGTTCATGAAGCCGACGGACGAAGGGTTCGAAATCTTCGACATCGTCGAAGGAAGCGCCGCGGCGGACGCCGGCCTCGAAGTCGGCGACGTCCTCACCGCCTTCGACGGCGCGCCCGCCTTCGAGCGCGGCTGCCCGCGCCGGCGCGACGGGATCGACGAGCGCCCCGCGGAGATCGTCCTCACCCGATCCCGCGACGACGAGGAGCAAGATGTGCGCCTCGACCTCTCGGAACCCGTGATCCCGTGAGCCGAGGTTTGCGTCGCCGCGTTGGGCGTTGCAATCTCCCAGCCGTACGACCGAGCCGGTCGGGAGGGGTTCATGCGACACGTCATCGCCGCCGCGACGGCTCTCTTCGCGCTGATCGCGAGCGCGTCCGCTCAGGATTATCTCGACGCCTACAAGGCCTACAACGCTGCGCTGGAGCGGGGCGACCGCGCAGCCGCCGTCGATGCGGCCGAGCGGGCCTGGAGGGCGGCGGAAGAGGAGTTGGGCGACGATCCGACCACGGCGGTGCTTGCTTACAATTACGGTAACCTGATCGTTTTCGACGACCCTGAGACGGCTGAGCCTGCATTGCTTCGCGCAAAGGAGTTCGCAGATCGTGGCGAAGGCGGCATTCCCGTCGCCGCGCTCGAGACGATGTTGGCTTACGCAAAGTTTGTCTTGAGCGATAAACGCCGAGGAGACCGACGGGATTTCCTGAGCGCTCTTGAGGCCGTCGAGCAATTGAACGCTCCGCCGACTATAGAGCAGTCGCGCGCATGGCTGACATTGGCCAGCGGCTATTTCATCTCGAAGCGATACAAGAACGCCGCC
The DNA here is from genome assembly GCA_038522735.1 of Pseudomonadota bacterium. Classification (GTDB taxonomy): domain Bacteria; phylum Pseudomonadota; class Alphaproteobacteria; order Caulobacterales; family Parvularculaceae; genus JBCBJX01. The sequence goes on along the minus strand of JBCBJX010000015.1, from coordinate 34,318 downwards.
AGCGCAGCCGATCGAGCGATGGAATTCCTGGAAGCGACGATGCCGGAGTCCAAGGATTTACGCGCCGAAATCCTTATTATGCGAGCTATCGCCAAAGTCGTGCCTCATGGACGCTCCGCCCAGGACGCAAACGAGGCCCACATCGATATCATGGAGGCCCAGAAACTGTTTCCGCCTCAGCCGAGCATGTACGATTACTCGCAGATTGTTATGGACGTTGCGGCGTGGGACGCAGCGATACACTCTCTTGCGGGAACGCGCGGATGGACTTTGGACCCCGCCAGCGATCCCGACATCCCTGATCTTTTCGAAAGCTGGGCCGACCGTCCAGCCGATTGCGGCGGTCGTTGGTCCGATCGATTAGAGCCGAGATTTCCTGATGAAGCTGCTCGTAAGAGCCAGATCGGCGCGGTCCTCATCGCCATGTCGGTCGATGATCAAGGCGTCACCGATGCAAAGGTTCTGTCGGAAGTCCCGCCCGGGGCTTTCGGTGAGGCCGCCCTTGCGGTGGTGAAACAATGGCGCTGGGAGGAGCCGCCGTCGCCCGCGCGCTCATGTCGTACGGACGTTCTCACTCAATTCAGTTTCCAAATGAAGCGATAGCCGAGCGATCGCCCGGCCCCTGATGCAGCGCGCTTGACGAACCCGCGCCTCGTCGCGACACCCGGTTCATGCCCCGCATGCCGCAACAGGGCGCGCCCCGCGCGCCGTTGAAACCGGGCGCCCAGCGCCCGGACGCCCTCGCGCTCGCCGACATCCAGCGTGATCTCGACGCGGCGGTGAAAGCCCATCAGGCGGGCGACGTCGCGGCGGCGGAGAAAGGCTACCGCGCCGTCCTCGAACGCGCGCCGCACCAACCGGACGCCCTCAACCTCCTCGGCGTCATCCGCGCCGAGCGACAGGAGCTCGACGCCGCCCTTGATTATCTGGAGGCCGCCGCGCGCCGGCGCCCGAAGGACCCGAACATCCTCAACAATCTCGGCCACGCAGCCCTGCGCGCCCGCCAGCACGAGCGGGCGATCGACGCTCTGGAGCGGGCGGTCGCCCTGAAGCCCGATTTCATTGAGGCGTACGGGAATCTCGTTCAGGCGCTGCGCGCGTCCGGCCAGTCCTGGCGCGCCGAGGCGGCGATCCGGCTCATGCGCGGCGTCAAAGACGGCTCCGTGCTCGCGGACATGGAGGAAGCGCGCCTCCGGACCGATGTCGGCGACAGGGATGCGGCGTCGGACGTTCTCCGCAGGCTGCTCGGCGCGCGCCCGGACCACGGCGCCGCCTGGCAGCTCCTCTCCACCCTGCGCAAATGGCGCGCCGGCGATCCGGAGATCGATGCGCTCCTGAAACAGATCGACGCCGCAGAGGCGGCGCCTCAGCGCCTGAAGCCCATGTGTTACGCCGCGGGCAAGATCTTCGACGATCTCGGAGAGTACGACCGGGCGTTCTCGTTCTTCGAGCGGGCGAACGCTCAGGACAAGGACGTCGTCTACGATCATCAGGCGACCCTGAAAGCCCATGACGACATCCGCCGCACGGTCGACCTCGCCTTCTATGAGGAGCGCGCCGACTGGGGATCGCGGAGCAGACGGCCGGTTTTTATCGTCGGCATGCCGCGGTCGGGCACGACCCTGACCGAGCAGATCCTCGCCTCGCACCCGGACGTTCACGGGGGCGGCGAGCTTGAGTACGTCGCGAACATCCGATCCGACCTCGCGCTGATGGTTCCGAAGGATGAAATCTACCCCCGCGCCCTCCGCTCACTGACGAAATCAGGCGCCGAAGCCCTCGCCTGGCGCTATCTCGCCCGTCTCGAAGGCCTCGACCGCATCAAAGCGCGGGTCACCGATAAGATGCCCCACAATTTCATCGCTCTCGGCCTCCTCGCGCTCATCTTTCCGCAGGCGAGCTTTATCCATTGCGTGCGGCACCCGTTCGACACGTGCTTTTCGTGCTGGCAGCGGGACTTCGCCGCCTCCCACGCCTACAACCGGTCGCTGCGCGATCTCGGGCGCTATTATCAGGCCTATCGGGAGCTGATGGAGTTCTACCAGGAGGCCCTGCCGGTCTCGATCTTCACCGCCGATTACGACGCCCTCGTCGCAGATCAGACGGAGCGCTCGCGCGCCCTCGTCGCCCATGCGGGCCTTGACTGGTCGGATACGGTCCTCGACTTCCACAAGACCGAACGGCGCGTCGCGACCCCGTCGAACATGCAGGTGCGCCAGCCGCTTTATGCGACGTCCTCGCATCGCTGGCGGAACTATGAAAAGCACCTGGGCCCGCTGTTCGAGACCATCGACGCCCGCTTTCTGCCGCAAGCCCCTTAATTCCGCCGCGAACTGCGGAGAATTCCGACATAAACCCGATCGATAATGCGCTCAGGGTGCTTCGGGCCCGTCGTTATTCTTGTGTCGAACCGAGGTTTGATCGGATCGAAGGGATCCGCCGAGCCTCCGAAGAAGGTAATGCGGTATGCGGAATTCATTTTTCCTGACGACAGCGCTCGCTTCTGGCGTCGCCATGACCGGCGCCGCCAAGGCGCAGGATATCTACTTGCGAGCTTTCGGCGGGCTGCAAATCGACGGCGCTGTTGAATTCGAGTACAGAGAGACGATCGACTACCTGGCCGGACCCATAGTATCAAATTCTTACTCGGAGGATTTTGACGTCGAGAACGGCTTCGTGGTCGGCGGCGCGCTCGGCGTGAAATTCGGCGATGCGTTCATCGACGCGGAGATCGCGCACCGCGACATCGGCGACCTGACGCTTTATTCAAGCCCCGGATACTCGATCACCGCCGACAGCGATACGGCGGTCAACTCCTTCATGATCAACGCCGGCTACGAAATACCGGTTGCGGACCAATTGGGCCTCTACGCGCTGGCGGGCGTCGGCGCCGCTCGGCTCGATTCCGACCAGCTAGATGAAGAGACCGCGTTCGCGTTCCAGCTCGGCGTCGGGATCAACGTTTACCTTACCGAGAACGTCTCCATCGGCGGCGGCTACCGCTATTTCCGGGCCGACGACCTCGTCGAGTATGCAGAGACGTTTTCGTATACGAACGCAGACGTGATCCGCGGCGGCTATATCGACTACACGGAAAGCTCGTTCATCATCGAGGCGAAGTTCGGTTTCTAGCCCGCTGCTCAAGCGACCTGATCAAGAAAGCGCGCGCCAATCGGGCGCGCGCTTTTTCCTGTCGTCGGGCGGGACCGATAAGTCGGATCGCGCTAAGTCATGGTCATGGAAGCTGACGCTCTCGCCCGCCTCGGCGCCCTTACGGGCGTAGACCGCGCCCTCCTCGACCGCATCGCCGCCCGCGGCGACGACATGCTGGAGCGGACCCTCGACTGGTCCGCGACAAACACCGGCAGCTGGAACTTCGACGGCCTGAAAGCCTTCGCGCCCCGCCTTGCGGACGCCTTCGGCGCGCTCGAGGCCGACATTCGTCTGGAAGACAGCCGCCCGTTTCAAAAAGTCGAGAACGACGGCGATCCGCATGAGGTCTCGACCGGTCCCGTGCTGCGCGTCGAGGCGCGGCCCGAAGCGCCGGCGCAGGTGGTCATGAGCGGGCATTACGACACGGTCTTCCCACCGGGGACCTTCGAGGCGATCCGCGATCTCGGCGACGGGCGCTGGAACGGCCCCGGCCTCGCCGACATGAAGGGCGGTCTCGTCGTCATGCTGGAAGCGCTCATCGCGTTCGAAGCGGGGCCGCTGAAGGAGACGCTCGGCTACAAGATCGTCGTGACGCCCGATGAGGAGATCGGAAACTTCGCGAGCGCCTACGCGCTGGAGGAAGCCGCCCGCTCCGGCGCCCAGATCGGCATGACCTACGAGCCGGCGATGGAGACAGGTGCGATGGCGGGCGGGCGGAAGGGCTCGGCCGTCTTCGACGCGACGCTCCGCGGCAAGGCCGCCCACGCCGGACGCGCGAAGGAGGACGGGCGGAGCGCCATCGAGGCGGCCGCGGACCTCGTCCTCGGCCTCGAAGCCCTCAACGGCGCGCGGGACGGGGTGACCGTGAACGTCGGCGCGATCGACGGCGGAGGCCCGGTCAATATCGTGCCGGATCTCGCGATCGTCCGCTTCGGCGCCCGCGCGGTCGACGAGGCGGCGGCGGACTGGACGACGGCGGCGATCGAAAAACTCATTGCAAAAGCTGCAGCGCGCGACGGAATTTCCGCCACGCTGCACGGGGGGTTCTACCGGCCGCCGAAGCCGCGCAACGCCGCCCAGCAGGCGCTTTTCGACGCGGTCGCAGCGACCGGCTCGGCGATCGGCCTTTCGCTTGAATTCTCCGACACCGGAGGGGTCTGCGAGGGAAACAACATCTTCGCGGCGGGCGTGCCGAACATCGACACCCTCGGCGTCCGCGGCGGGCGCATTCACTCCGCGGAGGAATTCGTCGTCGCAGAGAGCTTCACCGAGCGTGCGAGCCTTTCCGGCCTGATCCTCAACCGCCTCGCCGACGGCCGCCTCGACGGCGCGGCGATCAAGGCCTTGATGACGTCCTGACCGGGGCGAGGGTCATGCTCGCTGCGGCGGTTCGTCCGGCGCGATGGTCATCGCTGCGGCCGTTCTCATCATCGCGGCCTGCAAGCATGGCGGCCATGCTCATCTGAACCGCAGCGAAAGTGGAGCCGACCGCGAACACCAAGACGCCGCCAGCGATGAGCCCGGCGTCCGACTGGATGATGAGGCCGCCAAGACCGCCAGCGTCCCGCCAGAGGAGGAAGGCGATGAACGCCGCGCCTATGCCGAAACCAATCAGGGCATGGCGAAACAAGAAAGCGGGCAGATCACGCATGGCGTTTCCTTTTCAAAAAAGGTTACGCAGGCGCGCCCCTCCCGGTTCACTTCCGCCTTGGACGCCAAGAATGCTCTCATACCGCCACGGCTATCACGCCGGGAACCACGCAGACGTTCTGAAGCACGCCGTCTACGCCTTCTGCCTCGCTTATCTGACGAAAAAGCCGAAGCCCCTTCTCCTCTTGGACACCAACGCCGGCGGCGGTCTTTATGATCTGGAGAGCGCCGAAGCGCGCAAGACCGGCGAAGCGGATGCGGGTGTTCGTCGCATAGTCGGCCGTCCGGACCCGCCGGATCTCATAGCGCCGTATCTCGCGTTGCTTGAGTCGCTCAATCCCGACGGGTTGCTCAGCACTTACCCTGGGTCGCCAGCTATCGCCCTCGCCGGCGCGCGGGCCGAAGACCGGGTTGCGCTTTACGAGCTGCACGGAACGGAAAACAGCGTCCTTGAGCAGTTCGTCGGCGCGCGCCGAAACACCTCTATCGTCAAGGGCGACGGCCTCGAAGGCCTCCTCGCGCTGACCCCGCCGCGCGAACGGCGCATGCTCGCGCTTATCGACCCCAGCTATGAGATCAAAACCGAGTACGAGACGGTCGTTCAAGCGGTCGCGAAAGCGTGGTCGAAGTTCCCGACGGGGACATACGTTCTCTGGCGGCCCGTGATAGAGCGCGCCCGCGTCGACGCGATGGCCGAAAGACTTCGTCGATCAGGCGTGAAGTCCGTCTACGACATTGAGCTCTGCATGGCGCCCGACGCCGCCGGACGCGGCATGACCGGCTCGGGCCTCTACGTTGTGAACCCGCCCTACACGCTTCCCGAAGCCATCGACCGGGCTATGCGATGGCTTGCGGACGCGCTGGACGCCGGAGGGCCGACATACGCAGGATGGCTTGTTCCGCCTGATCGTCCGTAGACCCCGCCTGAAACGATTACAATCTCGAACGCCTGATTTTCGTCACTTCGGCCCCGCGGTTTATCCGCAGGGCCGACGAAGAAAGGGCTGGCGTGCAGACGTTAGTAGCCAATCGCCTGCCCGTCCTTGCGCATCTCGGTCGCGCCTGTGTAAACGCCGGTTTCCGGGTCGCGCAGGATCGCCTGGTAGCCGCCGAACATGACGCCGTTGCTCACAATGCGGACGTTATGGCCCATGGCCTCCAGCGCCTCGACGGTTTCGGCGGGAACGCCCGGCTCGAGATTGAGAACGCCGAGGAGGTTCGCCTCGCCGCCGGTCGGAGAGCGCCCGCCATCATGGTTGAAGCGCGCGGCGTCCCCCGCCTCCTGCAGGTTCATGCCGTAATTGACCATATTGACGAGCACCTGCACGTGCCCCTGGGGCTGCATGCCGCCGCCCATGAGACCGAAGGAGATGAGCGGCGCGCCGTCCTTCATGACGAAGGCCGGGATGATCGTGTGGAACGGGCGCTTGCCGGGCGCGTAGACGTTCGGGTGCTGAGGGTCGAGGGAGAAGAGCTCGCCCCGGTCCTGGAACATGAAACCGAGCCCGTCCGGAACGAGGCCGGACCCCATGCCGCGATAATTGGACTGGATGAGGGAGACCATCATCCCGTCCTTGTCGGCGACGGTGAGGTAGGTCGTGTCCCCTTCGCCCTCGAGCTTCGGCTCGCCGGGCGCCGGCGCCGTCATCGCGGTGTCCGGATCGATAAGAGCGAACCGCTCGCGCCCGTACTCATCGGAAAGAAGCCATTCAGTCGGAACGTCGGCGAGCGCAGGGTCCGCGTAGTAGCGGGCGACGTCCTCGAAGGCGAGGCGTTTCGCCTCGACCATATAGTGGAAGACCTTCGCATCGCCGCGCGGCCACTGGCCGATATCGATGTTCTTCAGGATGTTGACCATCTGCAGGGCGGCGAAGCCCTGCCCGTTCGGCGGCAGCTCGCAGAGGGCGTAGCCCTTGCGATACTCCGCGCATCCGGGCTCGACCCACTCGCTTTCATGGGCCGCGAAATCCTCATAGCGCAGATCGCCGCCGATGCGCTGGAAATAGGCGTCCATCGTGCGGGCGAGATCGCCCTCATAGAACGCCTTGCGCCCTTTTCGGGCGATGGTTTCGTAGGTCTTTGCAAGATCCGGATTGCGGAAGATCCGGCCTGTCTGCGGCGCGCCGTCCGCGAAGTAGGTCTCGCGGGCGTTGTCGAACTCGCCGATCATTTCAAGACGCGACTCAAACGCCCGGAGGTTCCGTTGAAAATAGTACGAAATGACGGGCGAGACGGGAAATCCGTTTTCGGCGTACTCGATCGCCGGCTTCAACACCTTCCGCATAGAGAGCTTGCCGAAGCGGCCATGGAGTTCGAACCATCCGTCGACGGCGCCGGGAACCGTGACGGGGAGGTGCCCGAGGGGCGGGATCGATCCGTCCTCGCCGACGGCGGCCACGAGATCCTCATAGGAGCGCCCCTGCGGCGATCGACCGGAGGCGTTGAGACCGTAGAGCCGCTCGGTCTTCGGGTCCCAGACGATGGCGAAAAGATCGCCGCCGATCCCGTTTCCGGTCGGCTCCATCAGCCCTAGGGCGGCGTTCGCGGCGATCGCGGCGTCGACCGCCGTGCCGCCCGATTTCAGAATGTCGATCGCGACCTGGCTCGCGAGGGGATGCGCGGTCGCGGCCATGCCGTTCTCGGCGTAGACCGGCGAGCGCGACCAGACGGCGCCGACGGGCCGCCCGCCGGGCCCGATCTCCTCGGTCGCCGGGCTTTGCTGCGCCGCGCCCGCAGCCGTCATGTCGAACACCATCGCCGCTCCCAGCGCTATCGCCAGCCTTTTCATTCACGCCTCCTCGGTTTCCGCCATGAAGCAGGGTCGCCGCCTGGCGATCAAGCGGGCGGACCAGCGGCGCCCTACTCCCACTCGATCGTGCCCGGCGGCTTCGACGTCACGTCATAGACGACACGGTTGACGCCGCGCACCTCGTTGATGATGCGGGTCGCCGTTCGGCCGAGAAAGTCGTGAGGGAACGGATAATAGTCCGCCGTCATTCCATCCGTAGACGTGACGGCTCTGAGGGCGAGAACATGGTCGTAGGTGCGCTCGTCCCCCATGACGCCGACGGTCCGTACGGGGAGGAGGACGGCGAAGGCCTGCCAGATGTCATCGTAGAGGCCGGCTTTGCGGATCTCGTCGAGATAGATCGCGTCCGCCTTGCGCAGGATGTCGGCGGCCTCTTTCGTCACCTCGCCCGGAATGCGGATGGCGAGGCCGGGGCCCGGGAACGGGTGGCGGCCGACGAAGTGCTCCGGGAGGCCTAACTCGCGGCCGAGGGCGCGCACCTCGTCTTTGAAAAGCTCGCGCAAGGGTTCGACGAGCTTCAGGTTCATCCGCTCCGGCAGACCGCCGACATTATGGTGCGATTTGATGGTGACGGAGGGGCCTCCATCGAAGGAGACGCTTTCGATGACGTCCGGGTAGAGCGTGCCCTGAGCAAGGAATTCGGCGCCGCCGATCGATCCCGCCTCGCGCTCGAAGATGTCGATGAAGAGCCCGCCGATGATTTTCCGCTTTTTCTCAGGGTCGTCGACGCCCTTCAGCTCGCCGAGGAATTCATCCTCCGCCTGCACATGGATGAGGGGAATGTTGTAGCTGTCCCGAAAAAGGCGGACGACCTCCTCCCCCTCGCCGGCGCGCATCAGCCCCGTATCGACGAAGACGCAGGTGAGCTGCTCGCCGATCGCCTCATGGATCAGCACTGCCGCGACCGATGAATCGACGCCGCCTGAAAGGCCGCACACGACCTTTGCGTCACCCACCCGCTCGCGGATCGACTTGATCGCCTCGTCCCGAAAGGCGGCCATGGTCCAGTCGCCTTTAAGGCCGGCGATCCTGTAGACGAAGTTCTGAAGGAGCTTCGCGCCGTCCGGCGTATGGGCGACCTCCGGATGGAACTGGACGGCGTAGAACCGCCGGGCCTCGTCGGCGATGGCCGCGAACGGCGCGGACGGCGTCGTCGCGATCGCCTCGAAGCCCTCCGGCAGCGCCTCGACCCGGTCGCCATGAGACATCCAGACCGGATAGCTCTCTCCCGCCTCCCAGACGCCGCCAAAGAGCGGGCTTTCTTTCTCTACGCGGACTTCCGCGCGGCCGAACTCTCTGTGGTCGGCGTTCTCCACTGCGCCGCCAAGCTGGGCGCACATGGTCTGCTCGCCATAGCAGATGCCGAGGACCGGGACGCCGAGCTCGAACACCTCCGCCGGCGCCCGCGGGCTCGTTTCGGCCTTCACGCTCGCCGGCCCGCCGGAGAGGATGACGGCCCGCGGGGCGAACGCCTTCAGCGTCTGTGCATCGACCCGGTTGAAGGGATGGATCTCGCAATAGACGCCCGCCTCGCGCAGGCGGCGGGCGATGAGCTGGGTGACCTGGGAGCCGAAATCGACGACGAGCACGTGCTCGTGGGCGTCGATGTCGGCGGCGTGGGGGATCGTCTCTTCATTCGCCATCGCGAGGCTTTAGCCCGTTCAGACGCAGGTGGCGAGCGACGCTGCGAAAAATCTGGCGCTCCCGGTCACTCGACTTTCGGCCATGTCAGCGCGGTCCAGATGATCGCCAGGGTGACGAGAATCTCAAAAACAACCACGATCTGATAGAAGGGCGCCGAACCAAAGAACGTCAGTATCTCGATCACCGTGTACGCCGCGCCGAACAGGACATTCGCCCATTTCGCGAGCGCCGGCGGAAGCGCCGATGAGAGGAAGATCAGGAGCGCCGGGATCGCGAGAACGAGCGACACGGCGATCATGATCGTGTCGGTCGCGGCGCCAAGCGGCCCCATGACGCCCGACGACATCTCCTCGATCGTGCCGGGCAGGTACATGCTGAAATAGTCGTTGTAGATATAAAGGCCCATCAGGGCCGCCCAAAGAAGCGACAGCCGGATGGGCGTCGCGACGTCGAACGATCGAAGGCGTTTTCCGCTCATGTCCCGGTCCCCGTAGTCGCGATCCACGTCCGCGTCGCGAAATGACGGTAACCCCGCCGCAACCGGCAAGAAAACCGGCGCACGACGAACAGCCGCGCGAAAGCGGCGAACGGAGGCCCGCTTATCAAGGCGCGCGACACAGCCGAGCGACGAAGAACCCGTCGGCGCCGATGCGGCGGGGCGTGAGGCGCAGCGCGCCGGTTTCGGTCGCGCACGCGGCGAGCCGGTCGGCCGCCCCCCCCGAAAGCGCGGCGATGTCCGTCACGAGCGGGACGGCCGGCTCGATGGAGAACTCAGGCCGCGCCGTCAGGAAAACGTCGAGCCTGTCCTCGTTCTCCTCCGCCAGCACCGAGCAGGTGGCGTAGACGAGGACGCCGCCCGGTTTCACGAAGTCCGCCGCTTCACCGAGGATCGCATCCTGCTCGGCTTTTCGCCGCCGGAGCTGATCTTCCGTAAGGCGCCATTTTGCGTCGGGCTTGCGCCGCCAGGTGCCCGTCCCCGTACACGGCGCGTCGATGAAGACGACGTCCATGCGGCCCTTGAGATCAGAGAGATCGGCGTTCTCGGCAGGGCTTCTCACCTGCACGTTGCGCACGCCGGCGCGACGCAGGCGCTCGAAGATCGGCGCAAGGCGGCGGGCGTCGGCGTCCCAGGCGAAGACCTGGCCGGAGTTCTCCATCTGCGCGGCGAGCGCCAGCGTCTTGCCGCCGCCGCCGGCGCAGTAGTCGAGAACCTGTTTTCCCGCGACGTCGCCCGCCGCGAGGGCCGCGATCTGGCTGGCGAGATCCTGCACCTCCACCCAGCCCCTGGCGTAGGCGGGGCTCGCCTCGAGCGCCGGAGCCTTCGCCTCGGGGGCCGGGGCCGGAATGCGCACAGCCTGACGGAGGACGCCGGACGGCGCCGCTCCCAACGCCGCAAGCGACTTAAGGGCGCGCTCCTCGTCCGCCTTCAGATGATTGACCCGCAGATCGACCGGCGCGCGCGCCGAGAGCGCCGCCGTCTCCTCCGCGGCATCCACGCCGAAGACGCGCTCCAGCGATGGAACGAGCCAGTCAGGCGCGTCGATCTCGTTTGAAAGCGCCCCGTCGAGGACCGCCCGTTCAGCGTCGGAGAGCGCGCCGGGGCCGTGAGGCTCCTCGCCCGCCGCTTCCGCGATCTGATCGATCTCCCAGCGCCAAAGCCAGCGCAGGGCGCCGAGTGCGGCTGCGCGCGGAGCGCCGTCGCCCATGGTCGCGGCGAGGCTCCGGCGCCGGCGCAAGGCGTCGAGGCAGAGACCGGAAATCCAGGCCCGGTCGCCGGACCCCGCATACCGCGCGCCCCGCGCCCAGTCCTGCAGGCATGTCTTGAGGGGAACCCGCCGCCCGTCGAAGTCGGAAAGGACTTCGATCGCGGCGGCGAGACGACCGCCGGGCCGCATGCGCTCACCTGTCTAAGCGCCGCCGGCCCAGCGCCGGCGGCTCAGTCGGTTCGTTTGGGCCGTTTAGGATAGGAATAAAAGAGGTCGGGCTCGCGATTGAGCTCTTCGGCTTCGATCGTCTTCGCCTGCGCCTCGGCGTCAGCGTAAGGCGTCTGACTGGTCGAGGCCATGGTGCCGAGGATGAGCGTCCGGCGCACCAGGGTCTTGCCCGGCACATAGCGCCTCGAGATATCGTAGCCGTGATACGTCAAGCGAAGCGCCAGAAGACCCGTCAGAATCGCCGAAGCTATGGAGACCCCCGCAGCGCCAAACGCGCCGACGCCGACGGCGGAACCGCTAATCTCAATAAGCCCGGCGATCGACCACCAGGCAGCGACGACGCCGAAGAGCGTCAAGTAAACCGCGCGCCGTTTGGTGCGGGCGTAGAGCCGGAAGACCTGCATGTAACCGATCGCGCAGTCACGCGGCGTGCTGGAGCCCGCCTTCTGGCGCGCGAGCTTCCACTCCCAATCGCGCTGCTGGAGGTAATAGAGCTGGATCCAGCCGAGAAACGCGAGAAGGACAAGCACCGGCAGTCCGCACAGCGTCCAGCGAAGGAGCGGGCCGCTCATCGCCGCGTCCGGCGCGCCCACAGCGCTCCAGATAAGGTTGGAGAAGAATGACGAGCCTTCCCCCGGCGGGCTCGCCAGGCCCGACGCGGCGACGACGACGCCCCAGTAGTCCCGGGCGATCAACGCCAAAAGCAGCGCCAAAACCGCATCGCGAATCTGCCGCAGCCAGCGTCCGAAATGTTCGCGCGTCGCGAAGCGGCGGTTCTCCGCCTCATTCGGATCGTCGAAGTCGACATGAGGCCGCCCGACATTCAACGGTCCTTCGATCTGCGGCTCGTCGGGATAAACGACAGAAAGAGCCTGATCGGTCATGGGCGACACCCCCCGGTTGATCGCGGACCCAGAATGTGGGGCGTGCTGTGGCGCAGAACAAGCCCGCGGGTTAGGCGCGCGTTAACGGCCGCGAACGGATTATGCGGATCGATAATCGAGAGGCGATCCGAAGTGCGTTCGACGGGGGAGCGGGCATCGACGACGGCCGACCGCGATCCGCTCGATACGGCGGGCCGGCGGGCCTTCAACGCGTTCCTCATCTGCAACGGCGCAGTGGGGTTCTTGGGCGCGCTCTATTTCATGCAGACGGACTATTTCGCGACCATGCCGCGCGTCCTCGTCTTCGGCGCGTTCGTCGGCGCGCTCGCGATCGTCGCGCCGTTCCTTCTCAAAACGGGACGCTTCGCCTGGGGCGTACGCCTTGCAATCACAAGCTTCGCCGGCCTCGCCCTCGCCTATGGAGCCACGCTTGCGGACAATTATCTGTCTCTTGCTGTCGGGCTTCTCCCCGCCCTGATGCTGACTGTGACGCTGATGTTCGGCGCTCGCGCCGGGGCCCTGGCCCTCGCGGTCCTCTGCGGCGTCTACTTCGTTCTCTTTTATCAGCATGAGGAAAATGGCGGCGAGCGCGTCGGCGAGATCTATGCGAGCATTGACTACGCCGAGGTTTGCGCGATCGCATGCGTCACCGCTTTCCTCGTCTGGAGCGGCGCGGCGGTCTACCGCCGGGAGATGCGAAAGGCGGCGCAAGCGCTGCGCGCGGCGCGCCGCGAGGCGGAAGCCGCGACCCGGGCGAAATCCCAGTTCCTCGCAAACGTCAGCCATGAAATACGCACCCCGATGAACGGCATGCTCGGCATGGCGGAAATCCTTAAGAATTCCGGCCTTGACGAGCGCGAGGCCGCCCTCGCGGACATGCTGCACCGCTCCGGCGACGCGCTCCTCATGATCCTCAACGATATCCTCGATTTCTCGAAGATAGAGGCGGGCAAGCTGGAACTCGCCCCGGAACCCTTCGATCTGAAAGTCCTTGTCGGCGACGTTGCGGAGCTCATGCGCCACGGCGCCGAGGCGAAGGGGCTGAAGCTTGATGTCACGATAGACCGGGCCGTCCCGACCGAACTACTGGGCGATGCAGGGCGCATACGGCAGGTACTGACGAACCTTGTAGGCAACGCCGTCAAATTCACGTCCGAGGGGCGCGTGGACATCGCCGTCGAACCGATCGCACATCCGGATCACGACCACATGGGCGTGCGCATCTCCGTGACCGATACGGGCGTCGGGATACCGGAGGACAAGCAGGCGGCGATCTTCGAAGAATTCGTGCAGGCCGAGGCGACGACCACGAAAAGCTATGGCGGCACGGGTCTAGGCCTCAGCATCGCGCGACGCCTCACCGAGGCGATGGACGGGCGCATCGGTCTGCAGTCGACCGCCGGCGAGGGCTCGACGTTCTGGGTGGAGCTTTTCCTGCCGCCAGCGGAAGAAGCGCCCCCAACCGCTGAAGCTGCGCAGGCGAACGCCGCAACGGCCCGAGACAGCCTGCGGCTTCACATCCTCGTCGCCGACGACAACAAGGTGAACCGGCTTGTCGTCGAGAACCTCATCGGTCCCGTACGCGCCGCCATCACCGTCGCCGAAGACGGCGACGAAGCCGTCGCGCGCTATAAAGACGCAGACGGAGGGTTCGACCTCATCTTAATGGACGTGGCCATGCCCGTGATGGACGGCTGCGAGGCCGCCTCCGCGATCCGGGCGTGGGAAAGCGAACGCGCCGCGGGCCGCACGCCGATCATCGCCCTCACCGCCCACGCGTCCGTCGACAAGGTCGAAGAGATCTGCGCGAGCGGCGCAATGGACGACGTTCTTACCAAGCCTGTACGCCGTGAGGCGCTGGAGCGGCTGATCGCGAAGTGGACCAGCGGTCGTGAGGATGAGAAAATCCCGGCCTAAAACTTAGGACGGGCTTGGATAGTTCGGCGCTTCGCGGGTGATGGAGACGTCGTGGACATGGCTTTCGCGGAGGCCCGCATTGGTGATGCGCACGAACTTCGCGCGCTTCTGGAACTCCGCGATCGACGGCGCGCCCACATAGCCCATGGAGGCCCTGACGCCGCCGACCAGCTGGTGAAGGATCGGCGCGATCGGGCCCTTGTACGGCACGCGCCCCTCGATCCCTTCCGGCACCAGCTTCATCTGCTCTTTGACGTCCGCCTGGAAATAGCGGTCCGCCGAGCCGCGAGCCATGGCGGTGATCGAGCCCATGCCGCGATAGGACTTGTACGACCTTCCCTGATAGAGAAAGACCTCGCCCGGCGCTTCGTCCGTCCCCGCCAGAAGGGATCCGACCATCACCGTGTCGGCGCCGGCGGCGAGGGCTTTCGCCATATCGCCGGAGTACTTCACCCCGCCGTCCGCGATGACGGGCACTCCTTCCTCCCGCGCGGCGCGCGAGGCGTCCATGACGGCGGTGAGCTGGGGCACGCCGACGCCGGCGACGATCCGCGTCGTGCAGATGGAGCCGGGCCCGATGCCGACCTTCACCGCGTCCGCGCCGGCGGCGGCGAGCGCCTTCGCCGCCTCATAGGTCGCAACGTTGCCGGCGATCACCTGCGTGGAGTTAGACGCCCGCTTCACACGGCCCACCTGCTCGACAACCTTTACGGAATGTCCGTGGGCGGTGTCGATGACGACCACGTCGCAGCCGGCGTCGATCAGCGCCTCGATGCGCTCGAAGCCCGTATCGCCGACCGTCGAGGCCGCAGCCACCAGAAGCCGTCCCGCCCCGTCCTTCGAGGCGAGCGGATAGAGCGTCGCCTTCTCCATATCCTTCACGGTGATGAGGCCGATGCAGCGATTGTCGTCGTCGACGACAATCAGCCGCTCGATCCGGTGGCGATGGCAGAGGCGCTGGGCTTCCTCCCGCCCGACGCCGGGGCTGACAGTGACGAGGTTCTCTTTCGTCATCAGCTCGCGGACCGGCTGGTCCGGATTGTCGGCGAAGCGCATGTCGCGGTTCGTCAGCACACCGATGAGGCGCCCAACCCCGGACTCATCGGGGTTTTCGACCACCGGAAAGCCGGAAATCTTCTTCACCGCCATGATCGCCTGCGCCTCGGCGAGGGTCGCATCGGGGGTGAGCGTCAACGGATTGACGACCATGCCGCTCTCATAGCGCTTCACCCGGCGCACCGCCTCGGCCTGTTCGTCCACGGTCATGTTGCGGTGGAGGACGCCGATGCCGCCGTTCTGCGCCATGGCGATCGCCATCGCCGCCTCCGTCACCGTGTCCATGGCGGCGGCGAGGACGGGGATGTTCAGCACCACCTCGCGGGTCAGGCGCGTCGCGACGGAGACCTCTGAGGGCATGACCTCGGACGGGCCCGGCTCCAGGAGAACGTCGTCGAATGTCAGGGCGTCGCGGATTTCCATAGGGCGATCCTCAGGGTACGCGGTGAACGGATGGAATGTGGAAGGGCTCGGCGATTTCGGCGACGTCGCCGCGGCCCATCTGGGCGACGGCGGCGTCCATGCGCCCGCCCCGACCGAGAATATCGTCGGCGAAGGCGATGATACGGGTGTTGGGATAGGCCGTCGGCGAAGCGGCGCGCAGGGCGTCGGCAAGCGCCTTTTCATCGGCTTTCGGATTATGCAGGCAGGCGGCGATGAACGCGGTCGCCGTGGACCGGCTGATCCCCGCCCAGCAGTGGACGAGGAGCGGCGTTTCCGGCCGCCAGCCGTCGAGGAAGTCGACGATGCGCTCCACATGGCGGCGGTCCGGCGGCACGGTGTCCGGCAGCGGCGCGCGCACGTCGTCGATGGCGACGCGCAGGTGCGCCTCCTCGCCCATTCCGTCGATCTCCGGGAACGGATCGCCCGGCGCGAGCAGGCTCACCACCCGGCTCGGCCCGTGCGCCTCGGCGAGATCGTTCACATACGTCAACCCGCAGACGTGGATTTTCATTGGAGCTTGCCTGTCGTCACTAATCAGAACTCCGAACTGCTTGAAGAGTCGCCGTCCTCACTGCCAAATGAGCCACGAGATTCTCCAAACTCTGAAGCTTCTCCGGATGCGATAGAATTCATCGCTTCAGAACCGACCGTCGGCTCTGAACCGTCTTTCGGCAGATACTTCCTTATCGCGTCGCGAATTTGATATTTGTACTGATATATGTCAGAAACATGTTCGAGCTTTTCTTTTTGCTCACCATTCGGCCCAAATATCGAAATCGACAACCGTATCGGGTTGTTAAAATGCAAACGCACGATGGTCCGGCGATTGTTGTCATCAAGGAGAATGGCACAGTACGACTTGGCATCCCGCATATTAATGCGGCTCGGGTTGACAACGTCCACGCCAATCGCCTTTACGATCTGAAAGCCTTCGATTTCTTCCGGAGTCGTTTCAATGTCACCGGCCTCAACATCATCCTCTTCCGGCACTTCGTCGATCACGACGCCACTCTCAAGAGCAGACTTCAATCTTTCATCAATCCGTGCCCTGATGTAATTCCGAAGTGCGTTCTTAAATAGCGACGAAAACTTCTCGGCAATCTGTTGGGTGAATTTGCCACTATAGACGCGCTTCCCTATCAGGGAAACTAACTCGTCCGAAGGTTCTTTGAATTCTGACGCAATCTCCGCAGCGAGCGAACGCTGAAGCTTCATGTCATGAGCGGTGCTTAAAATTTCATCGACGTCGAAAATGTCTTTGGTGAACTTTTTTAGCTGATCTATTTCACCATCTTTGTAGTCAAATATATCCAAGACAAAGAATGGTTTAGAATCCATTTTATTCGGAGCATCCAAATCCGTATAAAATAGATACTTGACGCCATCCGTCAGCACACCGAACCTCGCCGATGTAACAGAGAAGTACCGGTAAAGCTGACCAGCGTGCTTGAGTTCCAATTGAGAGCCAATGGGCTTGCACTCTATCAGTATCTGAACGTCGCCATCGACGCGAACGGCGTAATCGACTTTCTCGCCTTTTTTCACCCCAACATCAGCGACAAACTCTGGAGTGACCTCCAGCGGGTTGAAGACGTCGAAGCCAAGCGCCTGCAAGAAAGGAAGAACGAAAGCATGTTTTGCAGCTTCCTCTGTCGCAACATGATCTTTCTGACGCTGAATTCGTGAGCGAAGATCAGCAATACGATCAATAAGGTCCATTTCTACTCCCCATCAGGTTTGGAATTTCCGCCCCGATACCCCGTCGCGACGACATACATCTCCGCGGAGTCCGCGCGGCTCGATTCCGGCTTGGCGTGCTTCACGGAGGTGAAGACCGTCTTCAGGCGATCGAGAAGCTGGCGCTCGGTCCCGCCCTGCAGGACCTTGCAGGCGAAGGCGCCGCCGGGGGCGAGGACGTCCTCGGCGAAGTCGAGGGCCGCTTCGCAAAGGGCGACGATCTTCAGATGATCCGTCGGCCGATGGCCGGTCGCGGGCTGGGCCATGTCGGAAAGAACGACGTCCGCCGGCCCGTCGAGCAGGGCCTTCAGGCGCCCCGGGGCGTCGTCTTCGAGGAAGTCGAGCTCCAGGACGTCCGTCCCCTCGACGGGCTCCATGCCGAGATAGTCGATGCCGACGACCTTGCCCGTCGGGCCGACGGCCTTCGCGGACACCTGGCACCAGCCGCCGGGCGCGCAGCCGAGATCGACGATGCGCCCGCCGCGCTTCAGAAGGCCGAACTTCTCGTTCAACTCAACAAGCTTGAAGGCGGCGCGGGAACGGTAGCCGAGGGCGCGGGCCTTGGCGACGAAAGGGTCGTTCAGCTGGCGCTGCAGCCAGAGGGTGGAGGAGAGCTTGCGGCCCTTGGCGGACTTCACCTTCACCGTGAGATCGCGGGCCCCGGCGGCGTCGGGCGCGCGCTTCGCCGGCGCGTCCGACCGGCCACGTTTTTCGGGCTCTGCGCCGAGGGCGGTTTTCGCGATCGGGCCGCTCGGGCGGCGCGGTTTCCTGCGCGCGGGCTTGCCGGGGGCGGGCCTTTTGGTTCCGGAACGCTCCATAGCGTCGTCTAGCGTGATCGCCGCCGGGGGTGAAGCCCCGCCAAGGCCGCAGCACGAGGGGCGGCGCCAACACTTTTGTGACATTTCGCGCTGTTTTCGTGGGTCCGTTGAGGCGCGCCGGACGTTACACCCTATCGTCCGGCGCGATCCTCGGATCGCTAGCAGTGCAATGACGAAAGTTGGTTCAACGATGAGCGAAGCGATCAAGACGGCGGTTCGAGACGGATACGGAGCGACGGCGGCGGGCGCGGACGCGCTGGACGCCGCGGCGGCCGGGCGCGTCGCGGCGGCCTTCGGCTATTCCGCAGCCGATCTCGACGCCCTGCCGAAGGGCGCAAATCTCGGCCTCTCCTGCGGCAACCCGACGGCGACGGCCTCCCTGAAGCCCGGCGAGACCGTCGTCGATCTCGGTTCAGGCGGCGGCCTCGACGTTTTCATCGCCGCAAAACAGGTCGGCCCGACAGGCCGGGCGATCGGGATCGACATGACCCCCGCCATGATCGACCTCGCGCGCCGCAACGCGGCCTCGGGCGGCTATGTGAACGTCGCCTTCCACCTCGCGGAGATCGAGGAGACGCCCCTCGACGCGGCGAGCATCGACTGCGTCATCTCCAATTGCGTGGTCAATCTCGCACCGGATAAAGAGAAAGTGTTTTTGGAGATCTTCCGCATTCTGAAGCCTGGCGGCCGGGCCGCGATCTCCGACATCGTTCTGAAGAAGCCGCTGCCGGACGATCTCGCCCAGTCCCTCGACGCCTATGTCGGCTGTTTCGCCGGGGCGATCTCGATTGAGGATTATAAGTCCGGGCTGGAAGCTGCGGGCTTTTCCGACATCGCCGTCGTCGACGACGGGTCCGATCTCAACGCCTACGGAGAGATCGACGGCCAGGCGGGATGCTGCGCGCCGGCGGCCGAGACAACGAGCTGCTGCGGGCCCTCGACCGCGGCGAGCGACGTCCACGGAAGCCTGCGGGACGTCCTCAAACGTTACGATGTCAACGAGTACGCGGCGTCGGCGAAGATCTTCGCGATCAAACCGGACGCCGACGCCTAATCGGCTTTCGGGCGGCGGCCCTTGCGGCCGCCGCGCCGTCCGCGGCGGCGTTTGTTGGTCTGGAAGAGCTCCGCGAGCACGCCTTCGCGCAGCCCCCTATCTGCGATCCGGAGGCGTTCGGACGGGTAAGCGCGCGCGACGCCTTCATAGATCGCGCAGCCGTAAGCGACGAGCTCCGCCCGGCTCGTGCCGATGCAGGGCTCCAGCACCCGCTCGTCATAGGTCATGCCGGCGAGGCGGTCGCAGACGGCGCGGGCCTCCGCCGCGCCCATCCAGAGGCCGTCGACTTTCTTGCGGTCATAGGACGGGAGTTTCAGGTGCACGCCGGCGATGCTGGTGACGGTGCCGGACGTGCCGAGGAGGTGCGCCCGCCCCGCATCAAACGCCTCGCGCACCGGATCGACGCCGTCGACGGCGAGCAGCAGGTTCGCCACCTCCTGCGCCACCGCCTCATATTCAGGAAGGCCGAAGCCCTGTTCGACGAAGCGCTCGTGGAGGCTGACGACGCCCATGGGGATCGACAGCCAGGCGCTGACGGCGGGCGTTCGGCCTCGCGCCGCCTCCTCCGCGCCCCAGGCGCGCATGTCGAGCCAGGAGACCTCCGTCGAGCCGCCGCCGATATCGAAAACCAGGGCGCCGTCGACCGCGGGGTCCAGCAGCGAAGCGCAGCCGCGCAGGCCGAGGCGCGCCTCCTCCTCGGCGGAAATGACCTCGAAAACGAGCCCTGTCTCCTCACGCACCCGGGCGACAAAGTCGTCGGAGTTCGACGCCATGCGGCAGGCCTGCGTCGCGATGCAGCGCACGCGGGTCACGCCGCGTCGGCGGATCTTGTCCGCGCAGATTCTCAGGGCGTCCACGGTGCGCTGCATGGCGGCGTCGGAAAGCCTTCCGGACAGCGAAACGCCCTCCCCGAGCCGGACGATGCGCGAGAAGGCGTCGACCACGCGGAACCCAGAGCCGCGCTTCGACGCGATCAGGAGACGGCAATTATTGGTGCCAAGATCAATCGCCGCAACCACCGGCGGGCCGCCGCCAGCCGCCTCACGCCTCGACGCGTCCGGTTTCTCGCCTGATTGATTTCCGGGCGGCCCGCCGCCGTTGCGCGGGCGTCGCGAACGCCGTCGCCGGTTTCGGGGCGGCTGGTCGCGGTGGTCCCCATCAGCCCGGCGCGCCTCTTCGGGCGCGTCCGTCGGTCCATTCGTCATGCGCTTCGCGTCCTCGCCGCGCGCCGACATCGAAGACGGCGCGCATCGCATTGTTTCTCCTATGAGACATGGGGCGCCGGCTGAAGTCCAGCGCGGACGCGCAACACGCGAACCGAAGCTGCAAACGAAAACGGCGGTCCCGAAGGACCGCCGTTTTTGGTGGTGCAGGGAGGCGGGCTCGCCCCCAGGGCCTTCCTTCCATCAGACGCCGAGCAGCGCCGTACCGACGTTCAGGAAAGCGCCGTCAAACGCCGTCACGACCGTGAACATGGCGAGGCTCGCGGCGAGGCCGGCGAAAAGCGCGTTCATCAACATATCAGTTCTCCTCTCTCTTTCTCTCTCCAGGGCCGGGTCTCTCTCCGGCGGTCGGCGGGGCGGGATCTTGGTCGTCCCTTCCCCGGTTGCGGAAGCCGGTCTCCTCCGGCTCCAGGTCTCACTCTACTCAAACTCTTTACGCCAACAGTCCGGTTCTGGACGGGCTCGCGGACTTTCTGTCGATCCGCTTTTCCGACGGGGCCCTCCCCGATCAGATGATGAGGAAAAAGGCGTTCACGCGGCCTTTTTCAATGTCTGGTGCGACGAACCGTTGGGCGCCGTCGCCAGTCTGCGGAAAGGGCGCGTACGGGCAGAACTCCGCCTCGTCCGCCAAAGCGTCGGAGCCGCCTGTCGGCCCCAGGGCGTCCGCGGCCAACACCGCCGCGCCTGCAATCGCGCCCGCGAGAACCGCTTTTGTTTGCTGGCCGCCCATGACGCTCTCCCCCCGCTCCGTCAGTGCGCGCCGCGTTCGAGATCGCGGAAGGCGCGGCGCAGTCCGTACTCCTCGGAAACCACCGCATGCTCCATATCGGCGATCCGCTTATCGAGGGCGCGGAACTTGTGCTTGATCTCTGCGAAGCCGACTCGCGGGCGTGTGGAAACGGTCCGCCAGAAGCGCTCGTCCTCCGGCATCGGCCGCGAAACGCCGCCGAGGGGCCGCTTCTTCGTGACGATCGCCGCAATGATGTAGGCGAAGATCGACAGAGGCCCGAGGATGAAGAACGAGCCCGCCCAGGCGATCCGCACCCAGGTCACTTCCCATCCGAAGTACTCCGCAATCCCGCCGCAGACGCCGGCGAACATGCTTTCATCGCGCGATCGGTAGAACCTGTGCGGGTTCGGCCCGGGGCCCGGACGGCCGGCCTGATGGGCGTAACCGGAGGATTTGCGACCGCGATGATCCCAGTGATGATGATGGTGGTGATGATGCTCAGGCATCGGCGTGATCCTTCTCGCGCCACTCCGGCGCTTCCTTATCCAGAATGCGTTCAAGGCTCTGGACGCGCCCTTCCAGGGTCTGCGCCGTCTTCCAGAGCTCGTCGATCAGCCGCTCGTCGTCGGCCGAGAGCGACTTCGTTTTCCGCCATTCCGTCATGTAGTGGAGGATCATCCCCGGCAGCGCGATGAAGATGATCCCGACGATGGCGACGATGAAACCGGCTTCGCCCATAGTGTAAGTCCCCTTGCTCTTGTTCGGTTAGCGGGCGGCGCGGGCCGCCCGCACTGGTGCACCTAGGAAGCCTGACCGCCGGTCCCGCCGGCGCGCGCGGCGACCCGTTGCTTCAATGCGTTAAGCTCCTCGTCGACGGCGTCCTGGGATTCCAGTTCCGCGAATTCCTGCTCCAGCGATTTCGGCCGGCCCATGGAGATGCTTTCGGCTTCCGCTTCCAGCTCGTCGATCTTGCGCTCATAGGCGTCGTAGCGCGCAAGCGCCTCGTCGATGCGGCCGTCATGGATCTGGCGCTTCACGCGGACGCTCGTCGACGCCGTTTCCCGGCGGAGCTCCATGGAGCGCTTCTTGGCTTTGGCTTCCTTCAGCTTCGCCTGCAGCTGGGTGAGATCGAGGTTCGCCTTGTCGAGGCTCTCATCGAGCGCCTTCAGCTCGGCGTCGAGCAGCTCGACCATCTCCGTCGCCTTGCGTTTCGCGCCGATGGCGCCCTTCGCGAGATCGTCCCGGCCCTTGGCGATGGCGAGTTCGGCTTTCGACTCCCATTCGTTCGCACGCTGCAGGAATTCGTTCCGTTTGCGCTCGACTTCCTTCTTGTCCGCGATCGCCGCCGCGGCGCGGGAGCGCACTTCGACGAGGGTGTCCTCCATCTCTTGAACGATGAGGCGCACGATCTTCTCCGGATCTTCGGCCTTATCCAGCATGGAGTTGAGGTTGGAATTGATGATGTCCGTGAGGCGGGAAAAAACGCCCATGGTTCGTCTCCTTAAAAAATGATCGCGCCGAGGACGAAGCCGACGAGGAAGGCCACGTGGAGGGGCTTAAGGGCGATGCGCCCGTCGCGGCCGCGAAACTCGCGGTCCCACCATTCGCGGTCCTCGTAAGAACGGTCGGTCATCGATCAGGTCTCCTCTCTTTCGACATCCCCTCCTTTGCGAGCTCCGTGCCAAACCGGGATCAACCAAAGGGGCCATTGTTTTTGTTGGAATTTTCGATTCGTCGGTGAAAAGCGCCGCTGAAAAAATCGGTAATAACGGCCGATTTAGCGTATTTTTTACCGATATAATATGGTATTTTTCGCCATGGCAGATCATCGACCCGAACCGCCGCCCCTGCTCGGCGAAAGCCCCGCCTTTCTCGCCATGCTGGCGCACGTCTCCGCCGCGGCGCCTCTGGAGCGTCCGCTGCTCGTTTCTGGAGAGCGGGGCGCGGGCAAAGAGCTCGTGGCGGCGCGCATCCACTTCCTGTCGAGCCGCTGGGACGGCCCGTTCGTCAAGGTGAACTGCGCGGCGCTGTCGGAGGACCTCCTCGATGCGGAGCTCTTCGGCGTCGAGGCCGGGGCGTTCACGGGGGCCGTTAAGCGCAGAGCCGGCCGCTTCGAGCGCGCCGACGGCGGCACGCTCTTTCTCGACGAGATCGCGAGCGCCTCGGCGCGGGTGCAGGAGAAGCTTCTGCGCGTCATCGAATACGGCGAGTACGAACGCCTCGGCGGGACCGAAACGCTCGCGTGCGACGTCCGGGTGATCGCGGCGGCGAACGTCAACCTCGCGGAGCGGGCGGGCCGCGGCGATTTCCGCGCAGACCTCCTCGACCGCCTTGCCTTCGACGTGATCGCGGTTCCGCCCTTGCGCGAACGGCCGGAAGATATCCCGCTCCTCGCCGCCCATTTCGGCGCGCGCATGGCGACCGAGATTGAAGCGGAATTTCATGGGTTCTCCGCCCACGCGACGGCCGCGCTGAGCGCCCATGACTGGCCCGGCAACGTCCGTGAACTGCGGAACGCCGTTGAACGCGCGGTCTATCGTTGGGTCGCCGACGATCACGCAGGGCCGGTCGACGAATTGCAGCTTGATCCGTTTGCCGAGGGCGGCGCGCAAGGAGCGGAGCTATCCGAAAAGCCCGCAGCCGGGAACCCGTCGCAAACCGCCGCCGCCTTGCGCGCGCCGTCCAGCGCATACGACTTCCGGGCCTTTATGGACCGGGAGGAGAAACGGCTCGCGGCGGAGGCTCTCGCCGCGGCCGGCGGCTCGCAGGCCCGGGCGGCGCGGCGTCTCGGCCTCAGCTACGACCAGATGCGCGGCCTTGTGCGCAAGCACGATCTCGCGCCGCAACGCGCGAGCTAGGACTTGTCGCCCACAGTATGCGGCGCGTCGAACACCGTCGCCTCGTTCGTCGCGCCGTCCGCGCCTTGAACGTGCTCGCGATACGTCTTGATCCCGGCGGGCACGATCGCGCCCCTCGGCGCGAAATCGAGAAAGATGCAGCGGTGATCCACGCCTCTGGCCATATACCAGTCCGGATCGTCGAACGCGCCGCCGTAAACGCCGACCACGTCCGGAAAACGTTCGAACGAAAGATAAATCTTCGTTCCGCAGGCGTCGCAGAAATGGACGTTGACGCGTTTTCCGCTTCCTTCCGACATCAGCGAAAAGACCTTGGGAGACCCGTCGGCGATCTCGAACGCTTCCTTCAGAAAGATGGGCTCTCGAAAGACAATCGACCCCGTCGCCCGCTGGCAAAAGCGGCAATAGCACTGGGTGATCCGCACCGGATCGCCGGTCGCGGCGAATACGACCTCGCCGCAAAGGCACCGACCTTCTTCGCGCATCATCGTCCTCCTCCAGACAGCGCGTTTTCAGCCCCAGCGCGAGCGCCGCGCCGTCGCCATCGGACGTCGCATGAGAACGGCGGCGAAGCTGAACCCGCTGCGCATCCGGATCGTCTCAAAACGCTCGGTCCGGAACCCTTGCGACAGGTAAAAAGGCTCGGCCGGCAGGCTTGAGAGGCACTCGAACTCCGCGACGCCCGCCGCCGTCGCCGTCCGGACGCACTCGTCCATCAGCGCGCTTGCGGCGCCCTTGCGCAGATGGTCCGGATGGGTTGCGAAATGGCGAATGTGGCCGAGAGCCGAGCGCCGCGAACCGTCGCCCTGTGCGCCGGGCGACCAGCCGCCGCAGGCGATCGGCCGATCACCGTCGATCGCCAGGTAATAGGCGCCGCTCGCCAGAAGCTCCGGTTTCGCCCGGGTCATCGCCGGCAGAACGGCATGCAAAGTCTCGTCGGAATACCAGCCGCGATAGAGGTCGCCATAGCTCGCCGCGAGGATCTCCGACACCGCCTCGGCGTCGCTCGGATCCGCAGGCCTTACTGTGATCTCGGTCGTCGACATGGCTGCCTCTATCGCGCTTCACGATCAACATAACGCAAAGACGTTGCGCAATCTTGTCGCCAAAGCCGGGCTCAGTAAGCGGCGATCTCGACGGCGAGGCCGGCCGCACGGAGCGCTGCGATAACCGCCTCCAGATGCTCGGCGTCGTTCGTCTCCACGGAGATGTCGAGATAGGTGATTTTCGCCGGAAGGTCCGAGAAGAGGCGGTGATAGGCGACGTCGATGACGTTGCCGCGGGCGCCGGAAATCACTTCGGAAACGAGGGTCAGCTGGCCCGGCACGTCGAGAAGCTCGATCCGGAGCCGCGCGATGCGGCCGGAGCGCGCGAGATCGCGCATGAGGATTGAGGAGAGGAGCCGGGTGTCGATATTGCCGCCGCAGAGCACCGTGCCCACCTTCTTGCCGGCGAAGCGCTCCGGATGGGCCAGAACAGCGGCGAGACCCGCCGCGCCGGCGCCCTCCGCGACGGTTTTCTGGACGTTCAGGTAAAGGCTGAGGGCGCGTTCGAGATCGCGCTCCTCGACGAGCAGGATGTCGTCGACATGCTCGGCGATCAGCTTTCGGGTGAGGCCGCCGGGCTCGCGCACGGCGACGCCTTCCGCCAATGTCATGCCGCCGACCGGCCGCGTTTCTCCGTAGACGATGTTCCACATGGAGGGGTAGAGCGCCGTCTGAACGCCGAGGACCTCGATTTCCGGCCGAGCGCGCCGCGTCGCGATCGCAAGACCTGAGAGGAGACCTCCGCCGCCGATCGGCGCGACGACGGCGTCGAGACCGGGCGCGTCCTCCAGCATTTCAGCCCCGATCGTGCCCTGCCCCGCAAGAACGCGCGGATCGTCGAAGGGGTGGACGAAGACAAGACCGTCGCTCTGCTCCCGCTTCCGGGCGAAGGCGTAGGCGGCGTCGAAGTCCTCGCCCTCCAGCACGACTTCAGCGCCGAGCTCCTCCGTCTGCCGCACTTTCACGAAGGGCGTGTGCCTCGGCATCACGATGACGGCCCGGACGCCGAGCTTCGCTGCGTGCCGGGCGAGCCCCTGGGCGTGGTTTCCCGCGGAGGCCGCGATGACGCCGCGGGCGCGCTCGCCGTCCGAGAGGCTCAGGAGCTTGGCCAGCGCGCCCCGCTCCTTGAAGGAGCCCGTGTACTGAAGGTTCTCGAACTTCACCCATAGCTCGCAGCCGGCGATCGCCGAAAGCTTCTCCGCATGCAGAAAGGGCGTACGCTCAATCGCCCCCCACGCCGGATCGCTGCGCGAGAGGATCGCGTCGAGATCGGCGTCGGAGAGCCCGGGTACGGCAGGCTGCGCGGCGGTCTTGCGGGCGGGCTCGGTCATGGGCGGACGCTACGGGAAGTTCGGGGCCGGAGGCGAGAGTATCCAGCGAGAAATTCTTAAATATTGGCCTGTTCCCGCGCTTTATCGCTAGCCGAACGGGAGCGCCGCTTCGCCTCGCCTAGACGGCGGGGCCGCCGACACCTGTCCCGACGCGTCTCAGTCGAATTGCGAGATAGGCTGGCCCGGCGCGACCAGGTCGTCGCCCGGCCGCGTCGTCGCCGGGTCGATGCTCTCCGTTTTCGCGGCGTCCGCCACCATCTCAGGCAGGTCGTCCGTCATCGCATCGAACAGTTCGGCGTAATCGCGGATGACGAAGTACGTCTTCTGGAAATCATCGACCATATAATCTGTCGTCAGCACCCGGGCGCGGTCGAAGCGGACCCGGTTCGGCTGCGGGGCGGCGACCGAAAAAATCGTCTCTCCCATGGAGGAGAGCATGCCGGCGCCGTAGGCTTTCAGCCCCTCGTCCGTCTCGATGAGACCGAACTCCACCATGTACCAGTAGAGCCGGGCGAGGACGCCGTCAGTCTCCGCATCAATACATTTGAGGCCGGCGGCGCCATAGCTCTGCATATAGTCCGCAAACGTCGGATTGGAGAGGAGCGGCACATGGCCGAAGAAATCGTGAAAGACGTCCGGCTCGACGAGGTAATCAAGCTCGTCTTCCCGACGGATCCAGGTTGCGACCGGGAAGCGGCGGTTTGCGAGATGCCTGAAAAAGACGTCGTTGGGGATCAGCCCCGGGACGCCGACGAGGCGCCAGCCGGTCACGGCTTCGAGCCGGTCGCTCGCCTGTTCGAAATCCGGAACGCCGTCCGCCGTATCGAGGGCGCGCAGGCCCTCGATAAAGGTGCGGTCGGCGTAGCGCTCAAGGAGCTTCGACTGGCGCGCATAAAGCCGCCGCCAGCGGTCGTGCTCCGCCTCGGAATACCCGCCCCAGTTCTGATCGACCGTGTAGTCCGCGCGCATCGACGCGTAGTCGCCGCGCAGGGCGTGGGTCGTGTTCGCCTCGAAGAGGTTGGACGAGGCCTGCGTTTCGCTCATGGGTCGATCTCCCTATGTAACGATGAAAACCCGGCTTTCGCGCAATTCGATGTCAATCTTTGTCCCGCAGGAGTATGAAACGGGAAACTATACCGTTCTGAAGCCAGAAAGCGGAACGAAATGCTCGATCACGCGGACCGCAAGATCCTGCGCCTCCTGCAGGCCGACGCGCGGCGAACAACGGCGGAGCTCGCGGAGGCGGCGGGCCTCTCCACGTCAGCCTGCCATCGGCGGGTGAAGCGGCTGGAGGCGGACGGGCTGATCGCCGGCTACTCCGCGGTGCTCGACCGCAAGGCCGTCGGCCTCAACGTTCTCGCCTACGTTTTCGTGCGTATGGAGAAACACTCCGAGGAAACGCTGAAACGGTTCATCGAAACCGTCCGCCGTATGGACGAGATCATCGCCTGCCACGCCATATCGGGCGGCGGCGACTATATGCTGAAGCTTGTCGTCCCGGACATGGACGCCTTCGCCGAGATTGCCCTCAAATCGATTGCCCGCCTCCCCGGCGTGAAAGAAATCTCGTCCTCCTTCGTCCTGACAACGGAGAAGGACGAGCGCGTGTGGGCGATCCCTTAGGGCGTCTGCGGCTGAGCGTAGGTCACGAGCGCGCCCACTGTGGAAATTTCGGCTCCAAGTCCCTGCTCCGGCGTCCACTGACGGTCCATCGCAAGGAACGAGTGCGGATCAAGTTCCATGAGGCCGATCAACACCTCCGCGACTATACGGGCGCCCACAAGCCCAAGTCCTTCGCCTTTTGAGAACTTGCCGGGCGCGTCTTCCCGACCGACAGCTTCCGCCTCTGCGAGGATATAGAGCCAGAGCGGTGTTTTACCGCCCAGGCGACCTTCGCAGAGGGCGTCAGCGGTTTTGGTGACTGCGCCGATTTCCGCCGGCTCCCGGCCGCAGAATTCAGCAACGACTTCGCCCGATGGAAGCAGGAAGCTCTGTCCACGGAAGAGGTTGCGGGCCGCCAGCGAGGAACGGCCCTCGGTGATGAACGGCAGATTCAAAAGGACACCCGCGAGCTTTGTGTCCAACGCGTCCGCCTTCTGAACCACGCGGTTCTCGGCGGTCTCAAAGAGTTCATGGAAATCGACGATCGCCCGCTCGTCTCTCAGCGGTGAGAACGCGCCGCCGAAGATATCGCGATCGAAGAGATCGATCTCCGGCTTGCCGCGCTGCACCTGGATCGACATCGGGATCATCGAGTGTCCGAAGCGGTAGGCGGCGACGGAGAACTCCACCGGAATGAACGGGAAGCTGAGCGCCCCTTCTCCGATGCAGTAGAGGTCGCGTCCGCGGTGCAGGATGTCCCAGACGACGGCCGCGCCGCACATGGTCGGCAGGAAATCGTGCAGGATCGCCCAATGATAATGTCGCGTAAGGAGTTCGCGGGCCTCTTCGAACAGGTCTTCGCCCTCAAGCTCCTCCGGTCCGTCGTGCAGCCGATCGACGACGGCGTTATGAGCTCGGATAAAGGCGAGCTGCATTTGCGAGATCACGCGGTTTTCGTCGTTTCGAGGATCTCCGATCACCGCGGTGCCTTGCGACGATCGGACAAGATCGTGGCGGCGCAAGGCTTCGTCCTGAACGACTCCGGTCCCGTCTTCGGCCGTCAACAGTTTCACGCCGGCGAAGTCGCCGCTCTGGACATAGAGAAACGGCGTCGCTTCCGGCCCGTCGCCGTAAATACAGTCAAGGTCGAGCGTCGGCGTACGGACGTTCATGATGTTTGTCGGCTCGTTCACCTGATTGAACCGGGACATCGTATCGAGCGTGATGTCGTGATCGACGAACTGACCGAAAAAGACCTGCCCGACATCGACCGTGGACGTGCGGTTCTTCTTCAGCCCAGCGTTCATCGGCCCGTCGCGCGAGCCGAGATCGGTCAGAATATCGGGGTCGGTGTACAAACCGGGCAGATCAGGAAACAGGCGGCCGAAAAACCCTTCCCGTGCAAACTGATCATTGGAGTTGTCGCAATAATGCTCAACCCCGCTCATTTCGGCGACGCCGTGATGCGGCGCGGTTCGCTGCTTCTTCGTCATGTTGCTGGCCTCCCCATGCAAGCGCTGCGGGAAAGCCTATCGTGAACGCCGATCCTCGCAAGAAAAAATCGACCACAAGTTGTCAACACGCACCTTGTGCGCTTATTTCATCAGCTCCACCGCCAGCGACGTCGCTTCTCCGCCGCCGATGCAGAGGCTTGCGACGCCTTTCGTCAGGCCGCGGGCTTTCAGGGCGTGTAGGAGCGTCACGACGATGCGGGCGCCGGAGGCGCCGATAGGGTGGCCGAGGGCGACAGCGCCGCCGTTGACGTTCATCTTGTCCGCCGGGACGCCGATTTCTTTCATCACCGCCATCGGGACGACGGCGAAGGCCTCGTTCACCTCGAAGAGATCGACATCATCCGCCGACCAGCCCGTTTTTTCAAACAGCGCGCGGATCGAGGCGACGGGAGCCGTCGTGAACCATTCGGGCGCCTGCGCGTGGGTCGCGTGGCCGACGATGCGGGCGACGACGTCGTAGCCTTTCGCCTCGGCCTCGGCGGCGGTCGTGACGATCAGCGCCGCGGCGCCGTCGGAGATGGCCGAAGAGGAGCCCGCCGTCACCGTGCCGTCCTTCTCGAAGGCGGGGCGAAGCGAAGGGATTTTATCGGCGTTGACGAGGCCCGGTTTTTCGTCCGTATCGACGCTGACGGTCTCCCTGCGGCCCTTCACATCGACGGCGACGATTTCGTCTTTGAACGATCCGTCCTTGATCGCCGACTGGGCGCGGGTAACGGAGCGGACCGAATATTCGTCCTGCGCCTCGCGGGAGAACTGCCATTCCCGGGCGCATTTCTCCGCGAAGACGCCCATGGCCTTGCCGCGGTCGTAGGCGTCCTCAAGGCCGTCATAGGCCATGTGGTCGAGCACCTGCCCGTGGCCGAACTTGATGCCCGAGCGGCCCGTCGGCAGCATGTGCGGCGCGTTGGTCATGGATTCCATGCCGCCGGCGACGACCGTCGTCGCCGAACCCGCCTTGATCGCGTCGTGTGCGAGCATGACCGTCTTCATGCCGGAGCCGCAGACTTTGTTCACCGTCGCGCAGCCCGCTGCGAGCGGGACGCCCGCGCCGAGGGCCGCCTGGCGCGCCGGCGCCTGACCGAGGCCGGCCGGCAAGACGCAGCCCATCAGCACCTCGTCGACGGCTTCGGGCGAAACCTTGGCGCGTTCGAGGGCGGAGGAAATCGCGCGGCTTCCAAGCTCCGTCGACGGAACGCCGGTGAACGCGCCCTGGAAGTTGCCGATGGCGGTGCGGGCCGCGCCCGCGATGACGATCGTCTGATCCGCTGCGGTCATGTCGTTTCTCCTTATTCCGCCGCGTGCGCCCGGCGGGCCACTTCGACGATCTCTAGGGCCATCTGGTCGGCGACTTCGGAGGTCGTGCGGCCTTCCTGCTCGGCGCGTTCGAAGATCTGCGTCAGCGTGTCGCCGATCTGGTCGATCCGGGCGTAGAGGCTGTCATGCTCCCAGTCGCCCATCACTTCGTGGCCGACGGAAATGACGCCGGCGGCGTTGATGACGTAATCCGGCGCGTAAAGAATATCGCGGGCGCGCAGGGCCTCGCCCATCTCCGGGGTTTTCAGCTGGTTGTTGGCCGCGCCGGCGACGGCCTTCACCTTGAGAAACGGCAGGGTGCCGGCGTTGATCGCCCCGCCGAGGGCGCAGGGCGCATAAAGATCGCCGTCCTGCGCGAAGATTTCATCCGGGTGCACCGCGGTCGCGCCGAATTCGGACTTCGCCCGTTCGACGGCCTCGGCGTTCACGTCCGCGACGACAAGTTCCGCGCCGTCCTCGTGAAGCAGCCGGCAGAGACCGAAACCGACGGCGCCGACGCCGGCGACGAGGACGCGCATGCCTTTCAAATCATCGGTCTTGAACCGATGGCGGACGGTCGCGTGGACGCCTCGCCAGACGCCGCGCGCCGTGAAGGGCGACGGGTCGCCGCCCTGCCCGTCATGGCCGAGGCCGCCGACATGCTTCGTCTTCTCCGCAACAAGCTGCAGGTCGAGAGGTGTTATTCCTGAATCCTGCGCCGTCGTGTAGAGGCCGTCGAGGCTCTCGACCGCCCGACCGAAGGCGTGAAAAAGCTGAGGCGTCTTGTCCGTCTTCGGATCGCCGAAGATGACGGACTTGCCGCCGCCGAAGGGAATCCCGCCGAGGGCGTTCTTGTAGGTCATGCCGCGGGAGAGATTTTTGACATCCTCGAGGCCGTCCTCGAACGTCTCGTAGGCGCGCATCCGACAACCGCCGACAGCGGGGCCGAGGCTCGCATCGTGCACGGAGATGATGGCCTTGAGGCCCGCTTCCGCATCCTCGAAATGAACCACCCGACGCCAGCCGGGAACCTCGAGCACGTCGTATTTCATAGTCTTGTTCTCTCTATTTCGGTCCGCCTCAGGCGGGTCCTCCCCAGGTCGTTCTCCGGCCTCAGGCCGCTTCCTTGGACGGCGCTCCTTGCGGCGCGCCCGCCTTTTCGAACTCCGCCCAGCGTTTCTCCGCGCCGGCGCGGTACGCGTTCACATTGCGCTCTTTCACGTGGCCGAAGCCGCGGATCTCGTCGGGCGCGAAAGCGATCGCCACAGCCGCGTCGAGATTGGATTTCGTCAGCGCGCCCAGGATGCGTTCGATATCGGCCTCATATTCGCCGATGAGCGCGCGCTCCATGCGGCGCTCCTCGGTCTTGCCGAAGATGTCGAAAGCGCCGCCGCGCAGGAATTTGAACCGGCGCAGAATATCGAAGGCGGTGAAGATCCACGGCCCGAACTTGCGCTTCTGCAGCTCGCCCGTAACCGGGTCTTTCGGCGAAAGGAGCGGCGGCGCGAGATAAACCTTCAGCGTCCCAACGCCTGCGAACTGTTTCTTCAGCTTCTCGCGGAATTGCGGATCGGAATAGAGCCGCGCCACTTCGTACTCGTCTTTGTAAGCGAGCAGTTTGTAGTAGAAGCGTGCGACGGCGTCCGACAGAGCACCCGGCGCCCCGGCGACGCGCGTTTCGGCGTCCGCGGCTCGATCGACAAGCGCCTTATAGCGCTCTGCATAAGCCGCGTCCTGATAGGCCGTCAGTTCGCGCTCGCGACGGGCGCGCAGATCCTCCAGCGTCTCAGAGACGGGCTCGATATCGGACCGCGCCTCAGCGACGAGTTTCGCAGCGCGCTCTGGATCGACCGCGGCGAGGCGGCCCCAGGCGAAGGCCTCCCGGTTCATCGGGATGGCGACGCCGTTCAGTTCGATCGCCCGGTCGATCGCCTCGAAGGAGATCGGAATGCGGCCGAGCTGCCAGGCGTAGCCGAGCATCATCAGGTTCGCGCCGATCGCGTCGCCGAGGAGCGCCTCGGCGTAGGTGGTCGCATCGAAAAGCGCGGTGTCGTTCTCACCCGTCGTCTTGCGGATGCGGGCGATCGCGGCTTCCGTCGGAAAATCGAAGCGAACGCTGTCCTTTACGAAATCCGACGTCGGCGCTTCAACCATGTTGACGATCGCTGTCGAGCGCCCGCGGGAGAGCTTCGTGATCGCCTCATCTGTCGCCGCCGTCAGCATATCGCAGGCGAGGAGGACGTCAGCCTCGCCATCGACGATGGCGGAGCATTTAAGGCCGTCCATCCGGTCCGCGACGCGCACATGGCTGATCACCGAGCCGCCCTTTTGGGCTAAGCCAGTGTGGTCGAGCACCATGGCGCCGCGGCCTTCGAGGTGCGCCGCCATGGCGAGAAGCTGGCCGATGGTGACGACGCCGGTGCCGCCGATGCCGGTGACGAGGATATTGAAGGGTTTGTACGCATCGGGAAGATCCGGCTGCGGCAGGTTCGCGAGAAGATCGCCGGCCACGGCCTCGACGGCGGAGGTGTCCGGCTTCGCGATACCGTCCGCTTCGACTTCGACGAAGCTCGGGCAGAAGCCCTTCACGCAGGAATAATCCTTGTTGCACGAGGACTGGTTGACCCGGCGTTTGACGCCGAATTCGGTCTCGTGCGGCTCGACGGCGATGCAGTTCGATTTCACCGAGCAGTCGCCGCAGCCTTCGCAGACGCGGTCGTTGATGAAGACCCGCTCTTTCGGGTCCTCCATCAGCCCGCGCTTGCGGCGGCGGCGTTTCTCCGTCGCGCAGGTCTGCTCATAGATGATGGCGGTGACGCCCTCTTTCTCGCGCAGATCGCGCTGGATCGCGTCGAGATCGTCCCGGTGCTGGATTTGCGCGCCGGCGGGCAGCTGCGCCAGGGAATGGTTTTCCGGATGGTCGGAGACGAGGCGGATGTCGACGACGCCTTCGGCCGCAAGCTGCCGGGCGATGCGGTCGGGCGTCAACGGGCCCTCCGCCGTCTGACCGCCGGTCATCGCGACCGCGTCGTTGTAGAGGATCTTGAAGGTGATGTTCGCCTTCGCCGCGATCGCCTGCCGGATCGCGAGAACGCCCGAATGCTGATAGGTGCCGTCGCCGAGATTCTGGAACGTGTGCGGCGTATCGACGAAGTGCTGGGCGCCGACCCAGAAGACGCCCTCGCCCCCCATCTGGCAGACGACCTCGGTGTTCCGCGAGCCGAGCGCGAGGATATGGCAGCCGATGCCGCCGCCCGCGACGGAGCCTTCCGGAACGTTCGTCGACGTGTTGTGCGGGCAGCCTGCGCAGAAAAAGGCCTTCCGATTGACAAGGCCGACGGCCGGCGCGGCGGAGCGCTTGGCCGCCATCCGGTCTTCATAAACGCGCCGCCAGCGGTCGCCCTCGCCTTCCAGACGCGTCGCGAAGGCGGTGATCATCGCCTCGATCACATCGTCCGGGTGGATCTGTCCGAGCGGCTTGATGAGCGGCGCGTCCGTCTCCGTACGTTTGCCGAGCACGACCGGGCGCTCCGATGCCGGACGGTTATAGAGCCCGTCCTTCACCTGCGCTTCGACGTTGGCGCGCTTTTCCTCGACCACGAGGGCGACTTCCGCGTTCGC
>JBCBJX010000014.1:0-47503 GCA_038522735.1 Pseudomonadota bacterium | reverse complement strand
CGTCCGCCTCCTCGAACCAGGCCGGGACGTAAGCGAGTTTCACGTCCTGCAGCGACGATCGTCCGTCATAGGAGAACCCGGCGGCGCGGGAGGAGTAATCCGCCGCGTCGTAGCCGTTGAGGGCGGCGAGAACGAGGGCCGTATCCTCCACTGACCGGCAGATGGGTCCGATCTTGTCCAGCGACCAGCAGAGCGCCATGGCGCCGGCGCGGGAGACGCGGCCGAATGTCGGGCGAAGCCCCGTCGTCCCGCACCGCTCCGAGGGCGAGACGATGGAGCCGAGCGTCTCGGTGCCGATGGAGAAGGAGCAGAGCCCCGCGGCCGTCGCGCTCGCCGATCCCGCCGAGGAGCCGGAGGAGCCCTCCCGCGGGTCCCATGGATTGCGGGTGCGCCCGCCGAACCAGATGTCGCCGTAAGCGATGGCGCCGTTGGTCGTCTTGCCGAGGAGAACAGCCCCCGCTTCGCGCAGCTTCGTGTAGGCCGCGGCGTCGACCGTCCCGACACGGTCCTTATAGGGCTCCGCGCCCCAGGTGGCGGGAAGACCGGCGACGTCGACGATGTCTTTGAGGCCGTAGGGGAGCCCGTGCAGCGGCCCGCGCACCCGCCCCGCCGCCCGCTCCCGGTCCGCTTCGTCCGCCTGTTCGCGGGCGAGGTCCGCCGTCACTGTCACGAAGGCGTAGAGCGTCGGATCATGGCGTTCGATGCGATCAAGATAGATGTCCGTCAGCTGACGGCTGGTGATGGCGCCGTCCGCCATCCACTCGGCCTGCTGGGCGGCCGAGGCGAAGGCGACGTCCTCCTCCGTCCCCGGCCGGTCGTCGAGGGCGCCGCCGAGGATCATCCGGTCCCGCTGATCCGTCGGATAGGTCTCGCCCGGCAGGCGCGGATCGAAGGTGAGCGCCGGCTGCAGATCGTTCGGGTGCTTCAGCGCCCGCAGGCGGCCGAGGTTCTCGACGGCCTCCTCCAGGCTGTCGAGCATCTGCCGGCGCTCGGCGTCGGTGAAGGAGAGCCCCGCCGCCTCCTCCGCCGCGCGGACGGTTTTGAGGGAGAGCTTCGCGCTCTCGTCCGGCCCGCCGCCACGGCCCGTGAGGCGCGAGAGCGCCCCGCCGTCCGTCCCGTCGCTGGCGCATGCCGAAAGGCCCACCGCCGCCGAGCCGAAAAGCGCCGTCAGCAGCATTTCGCGGCGGGATGCGCCGACCCCGTCCGATCCGTCCGCCATTTAAGGCCCCCGTCAAGGTTTTGCTAACCATAGCGCGATGCGGCGCGGCTCCGTCCAGCGCGGTTGACTTGGCCGGCGCGAATGCGCCACATCCACGATAATGGAACCCCCCTCCACCGCTTCGAACGACGACGCCGCGCCCGAAATCGGCCCGCGGCTGCAGGCGCGCCGCCGGGCCCTCGGCTGGACGCTCGAAGACCTCGCCGCCCGCTCCGGCGTCTCCCGCTCCATGCTGAGCCAGATCGAGCGGGGCCGGGCGAACCCAACCTTCGCCACCCTCTGGGGCCTCACACGGGCGCTCGGGCTCGACCTGTCGGAGCTCGGCGAGACGCCGGCGGCGTCCGGCGCCGTCGAGGTCGCGCCCGCCCATTTCACACCGGAGATCAAGAGCGCCGACGGGCTCTGCACTCTGCGGATCTTGAGCCCGATCGACCTTGCGGGCCGCACGGAATGGTATGAGCTGACCGTCGAGCCGGGCGGCGCCCTCGTCTCCGAGCCCCACGCCGCCGGCTCGCGCGAACACCTCACCGCCCTCGACGGCGCCCTCGAGATCGAAAGCGGACCCTCGACGGGCCGCGTCGAGGCCGGCGCGACGGCTCGATACGCCGCCGACGCGCCCCACATCATCCGAAACGGCGGCGCCGAACCCGCCCGCGCGCTTCTGGTGGTTTTGCGCGACACCTGAATTTTTCTTGCATGATGGATTTTCATCCGTCATGAGGGACGAAACGGAGAACCCGATGGCCGACCCCCGCGCCGATTTCTACGCCCGCACCAGCGACGCCCTCGACGAGATGCGCGCCGAAGGCCTCGCCAAGATCGAGCGGCCGATCCTCGGGCCCCAGGGCCCCGAAGTGGACGTGGAGGTGAACGGCGCGCGCCGCCGCGTCCTCAATTTCTGCGCCAACAACTATCTCGGCCTCGCCGACCATCCGGAGGTTATAAACGCCGCGAAGGCGACCATGGAGACCCACGGCTTCGGCATGGCGTCCGTGCGCTTCATCTGCGGCACGACCGACCTTCACCGCCAGCTTGAAAAGGCGATCGCGGATTATCTCGGTTATGACGACGCGATCCTCTTCGCCGCCTGCTTCGACGCAAACGGCGGTGTCTTCGAGCCGCTCCTCGGCCCGGACGACGCGATCATCTCGGACAGCCTGAACCACGCCTCCATCATCGACGGGGTGCGCCTGTGCAAAGCGAAGCGCTACCGCTACGCCAACAACGACATGGACGCGCTGGAGGCGGAGCTGAAGAAGGCGGACGCCGACGGCGCGCGCACGAAACTCATCGTCACCGACGGCGTCTTCTCCATGGACGGCTATTTCGCGAACCTGAAAGACCTGACGACGCTTGCGGAGAAATATTCCGCCCTCGTCATGGTGGACGACTGCCACGCCACAGGCTTCATCGGCCCGAAGGGCGAAGGGACGCCCCACCGCGCCGGCGTCGAAAACCGCGTCGACATCCTGACGGGCACCCTCGGCAAGGCCCTCGGCGGCGGCATGGGCGGCTATGTCTGCGCCCGGCAGGAGGTGATCGACACCCTGCGCAACCGGGCGCGGCCCTATCTTTTCTCCAACGCCCTCACCCCCGCCCTCCTCGGCGCGAGCCTGAAAGCGATCGAACTCGCCGAGGCGGGCGACGGTCTCCGCGCCCAGCTGACGCGCAACGCCGAGCGTTTTCGCGCCCAGATGGCGGACGCGGGCTTCGACCTCCTCCCCGGCGAGCACCCGATCATCCCCGTGATGCTCGGCGACGCGCGCCTTGCGGGCGAGATGGCGGCGAAGCTCCTCGAAGCCGGCGTCTACGTCACCGGCTTTTCTTTCCCCGTCGTGCCGCGCGGCCAGGCCCGCA
The DNA here is from genome assembly GCA_038522735.1 of Pseudomonadota bacterium. GTDB lineage: Bacteria > Pseudomonadota > Alphaproteobacteria > Caulobacterales > Parvularculaceae > JBCBJX01. The sequence goes on along the minus strand of JBCBJX010000014.1, from coordinate 44,427 downwards.
TCCGCACCCAGATGTGCGCGGCCCATACGGACGAGCAGATCGACCAGGTCGTCGCCGCCTTCACCGCCGTCGGGAAGAATCTCGGCGTCATCTAACGCTTACGGAGGATCGACATGTCCGGAACCATGACCGCCCTTGTGAAAGCGAAGCGCGAAGAGGGCATCTGGATGGAGGATGTTCCGGTCCCGGCGCCGGGGCCGAACGACGTCCTCATCCGCGTGAAGCGCACCGCCATCTGCGGCACGGACGTGCACATCTACAACTGGGACGAGTGGGCGCAGAAGACGATCCCGGCGCCCATGGTGGTCGGCCACGAGTTCTCCGGCGAGATCGTCGAGATCGGCTCGGAGGTGCATCCGGAGCATTCGAAGCTGAAGATCGGCGACCGGGTCTCGGCGGAAGGCCACGTCACCTGCGGCTTCTGCCGCAATTGCCGGGCGGGGCGGCGTCACCTCTGCCGCAACACCGTCGGCATCGGGGTCAACCGGCCGGGCGCCTTCGCGGAATATGTCGTCGTCCCCGCTTTCAACGTGTACAAACTGCCGAGCGACATCTCAGACGAACTCGGATCGATTTTCGACCCCTTCGGCAACGCCGTGCACACAGCGCTCGAATTCGACGTGGTCGGAGAGGACGTGCTCATCACCGGCGCAGGCCCCATCGGCGCTATGGCGGCGGCGGTCGCCCGCCACGCCGGCGCGCGCCATGTGGTGGTGACGGATTTGAACCCCTACCGCCTCTCCCTCGCCGCGAAGCTCGGCGCGACGCGGACGGTGAACGTCGCCGAAGAAAAGCTCGAAGACGTCATGGCCGAAATCGGCATGACGGAAGGCTTTGATGTCGGCCTCGAAATGTCCGGCGCCCCCGCCGGGATCGGCTCCATGCTGAGGAATATGAACCATGGCGGCAAGGTCGCCCTCCTCGGCATCCTGCCGAACGGCGCCGGGATCGACTGGGATCAGGTGATCTTCAAGGGCCTCGAGATGAAAGGCGTCTACGGCCGGCGCATGTTCGAGACCTGGTACAAGATGGGCGCGCTCATCCAGTCCGGCCTCGACCTCTCGCCGATCTTCACCCACCAGTTTCCGGCTGCGGACTATCAGAAGGGCTTCGACGTCATGCGCTCCGGCGAAAGCGGAAAAGTGGTGCTGGAGTGGGCGTGACTCATTCTCCCCTCTCCCCCTCGGGAGAGGGGCCGGGGGTGAGGGGGAGCTGTTTTTCCTCCGCCGCTTAAGTCGGTATGTTCGGACAGTAGAACACGCGGCCATCCGCGAGGGATGAGAAATCGTCCCCCCTCACCCTAAACCCCTCTCCCCGAAGGAGAGGGGCTTAAGCAGTGATAACGCCCGCGATCGCCTTCGCGGTCTCAGCGATCCGCTCAGAAACCAGCCCCGCCACGTTGATCCGTCCGGACCCCGGCATGTAGATCGCGTGCTCCGCGCGGAGCCGTTCCGCGCCCGCGGCGTCGATCGGCAGCATGGAGAACATGCCTTTCTGAGCTGTCACAGCGGCGCCGGCGGTCTCGCGGCCTTCCGCCGCGAGGGCGTCGCCGAAGGCGGTGCGCAGGTCGAGGATGCGGGCGCGCATGGAGGCGAGTTCATCCGACCACTGCTTGGTCAGCGCCTCGTCGGCGAGGATGGTTGCGACCGCGGCCTGCCCGTGGGCGGGCGGCATGGACCAGTCGGCGCGGGCGATGCTGGCGGCGTGGGTCGCGGCGGCCTCGCGCGCGGCGGCCGTCTCCGCCTGGATGAGAAGGCACCCCGTCCGCTCGCGATAGAGCCCGAAGTTCTTCGAGCAGGAGTAAGAGACGATCGCTTCCGGAACGGCCGCAAGGAAGGCGCGCACGCCCTCCATATCGGCGTCGAGGCCGTCGCCGAGGCCGTGATAGGCGATGTCGATCAACGGCAGAGCGCCGCGGGCGAGACAGATCCCGGCGAGCGCCCCCCACTCCTCCGTCGTCAGATCAGAGCCGCTCGGATTGTGGCAGGGCCCCTGGATGAGGACGACGTCGCCCGACATTACGTCCTTCAGATCGTCCGAGACCGCCTGAAAATCCGCGCGCCCCGTCGCCCGGTCGAGGTAGGCGTAGTCCCGCGGCGTCATGCCGAGGGCGCGGGCGACATGGGGGTGGTTCGGCCAGCAGGGATCGGACATCCAGACCGGAACGCCCTTGCGCGCGGCGTTCGCGAGGCGCATCCCGAGGGAGAGCGCCCCGCAGCCGCCGGGCGTCGCGAAGGACGTCACGCGATCCGCATCCGGATCGCCGCCATAGACGAGACGCTCGACAGCGGCGCAGAAGTCCGCGTCGCCGCGCGGGCCTTGATAGACCTTGGTCGTCTGCCCCTCGACGAGCCGGCGCTCCGCCTCGCGCACGGCCGCCATCACCGGCGTTTCTCCGTTCTCGTCCTTATAGACCCCGACGCCTAGATCGGTCTTGTTCGCGCGCTCATCGGCGCGGAAGGCGGCCATGAGCCCGAGCAGCGGGTCCGGCGGCAGGGCGTCGAGGACGGAGAGCATGGGTCGGGGCATGGGCGGCTCAATGGCATGGGCGGCCGACAGGCCGGTGTGGCGGAAAATCGTAGGGCCGGAGGGACTCGAACCCCCAACCTAGCGGTTATGAGCCGCCAGCTCTAACCAATTGAGCTACAGCCCCACGAGGACGCCGGGTTTAGCAAGCCCGCGCGGCGGGGGCGAGCTTTTGTTCAAAATACGCTTCTCCCTCCCCCGCTTGCGGGGGAGGTGTCGGCTTCAGCCGACGGAGGGGGCCGGCGCCGGAAGCCGCGACCATCGCCGCCCCCTCCGACCCGAGCTGCGCTCGGCCCACCTCCCCCGTAAACGGGGGAGCAGTTGGACGCGCCTTACCGGTCAGCCCCGTAGAGGTCGCCGAAGAAGTCGCCTTCGTTCCAGGCGGGGCGTTCGTCGGCGTTCGCGATCTCTCTGGCGATCAGATAATTGATCTTTGCGAACTTCGCGCCGGCCTCCCAGACGATGGGATTGTCCACCTCGTCGGAGGGCTTGTGGTAATGCTGGGCGAAGAACTCCCCCCAGATCCTTTCGCCCTCGCCCGCGAAACCCGTCATCAAAAAGACCGACGGGATCCCCTTCTGGACGAAGCGGTAGTGGTCGGAGCGCACGAAGAGGTTCTGCTCCGGCATCGGGTCGGGCGAGAGCGCGACGCCGAGCTTCCCGGCCGCACGCTCCGTAATCGGACCGAGCGAGGAGCGTTCCGCGCCGAAGGCGACCACGTCCTCGAAATCATAAAGGAGGACCGGCATGTCCAGATTGACGTTCGCGACGACGTTCTCGATCGGCACGGTCGGGTTGTTGGTCCAGTACTCCGCACCGAGAAGACCTTTCTCCTCCGCCGTCACGGCGAGAAAGATGATCGAGCGTTTCGGCCGTTCGCCGGAGTGAACGAAGGCGTGGGCCGCTTCGAGCATGGTCGCGACGCCGGCGGCGTTGTCCATGGCGCCGTTATTGATGTTGTCGCCGTCGACGGTCTGGGAGAGGCCGATATGGTCGAGGTGCGCGGTCAGAACGACGTACTCGTTTTTGAGGACCGGGTCGGAGCCCTCCAGCACCGCCATGACGTTGCGGCTGACGACGTCGGTCTGCTCTGATTTCTGGCGGATGCGGACCTGTTTGCCGAGGGCGAACCCCTGAAGCGGGGCGCCCTCGTCGACGGCGGCGGCGATCTCCTCGAAGGACGTCTCGGCGCCCTCGAACAGCTCCGCGGCGGCGTCTTGGCTGAAGACGGCGTTCGCCTGCAGCGCGGGTGAAGAAACGTCGGCCTTCCCGTCGGGCCCGACCCACGTCATGGAGGACCGCGACGCGCTGCGCACCAGCCGGTCATAGGACCAGCGGCGCTCCATTTTCGGCGTCCAGAGGGTGATGAGGCCGATGGCGCCCTTCTCGCCGGCGGTTTTGGCGACCTCTCCGCCGCCGGAAAGATGGGCGCCGATATCGCTCGCGAGCATCTCCTCCGGGTACCCGCGCACATACGCGACGATCCTGCCTTCGACGTCGAGCCCTTCGTAGTCGTCATATCCGAGCTCCGGCGCAGAGATGCCGTAGCCGACGAAGACGACCTCGCCCTTCGCCTCGCTCTCCGCATAGAGGGCCGATGCGCTCGGCAGGACTTCGGCGGGCACTTTCATCTTGCCGCGGCGGCGCTTTCCAACGCGCACGGAGCCTTCTTCGATATCGCGCACCACGGAGCGCAGCGTCACGTCCTGGAAATAGGTCCCGCCCTCGCCGATGGGCTTCAGGCCCCAGCCGAGGAAGCGGCTCGCGACGTACTCCGCGGCGATCTCATATTCAGGCGATCCGGCGTCGCGGCCCTTCAGGGCGTCGCTCGCCAGGAACGTCATGTGCGCCTTCACGGCGTCGGCTTTGATGTCGGGATCGGCGGCGCCGGCGTGCGGCGCACTAACGAAAAGCAGCGCCGAGAGCCCGGCGCCGACGATCGTGCGTTTCATGAAAAACTACCCTTCGCGATTGGAGCGCGGAGGCTAGCAACGCCTGCACGGCGCCACAATGTTACGAAGTAACAGTCGAGGTGGAACGGCCGGCGGTCGACGTCCGTGTTCGCCGGATCTTCAGTTGATCTGCTTGATCTCGTTCCCGTCATCCATAATGACGACCGTCGGCTTGTAATTGCGCGCCTCTTCGGCGGGGACCTGGCCGTAGGCGGCGATGATCACCTTGTCGCCCGGCTCGGCGAGGCGCGCGGCGGCGCCGTTCAGCATGAACTCCTTGGAGCCCCGTTCGCCCTGCAGGGCGTAGGTCGTCAGCCGCTGGCCGTTGGTGACGTTCCAGATGTCGACCTTCTCGAACGGCAGGATCCCCGCCGCGTCGAGAATGTCCATGTCGATCTGGATCGACCCTTCATAGTGCAGATCCGTCGCGGTCAGCGCCGCGTTGTGGATCTTCGCCTTGAGCATGGTGAGGAGCATGGCTCCGGACCTCCCTCGCGCGCCGCAGCGCAATATCGATGTGGAGATATCCGCCGGCCGCTATCGATACAAGTGACGATCCGGCGAGCGCTCTTCGCCTTTTCGGCTAAAAAAGTCGGCCGGGGCGTCTTCGAATTCCAGCCGCCGCCCCCATATCCAACGTGAAACATTAAACAGGGGGATGCGGATGGGGAATTTTGAGATCGAGACTTTAAACACGTCCGCTCTTCTCATTTTCGCCTCCGGCTTTTTCCTCTCTTTCTTTTTGACCGCCCTGTTTGGGCTCGCGCCCGCCCGGTTGTTCGCGCCGGTCCTGCGGGTCGTCGGATGGCCGCTACGTCTGCCCGTCGCGGCGCTCAGATTTCTGCGCGTGCTGCCGCGAACCGGCGGGCGCGTCAGGGCGGCCCGAGGCGCAGCGCTCAGCGCGACGACCGCGCTCCGCCGGCGGTTCCGACACAAGACCGAAACGGAAATCGCGCTCCTGACGCCCGACGCGACGAACGATCCGCAGGGGAACGACGCGACCGCCTATGATTTCCGCGAGGCGGAGAAGAGCCTGAAACGCGAGGGCTTCCTCTTCCGCGATCTGCAAATCCTTTCCGGGTACTTTCCGGAGCGCCTCACCTCCTCCATGACCGAGGCGATCGCCGACGACTATGTGAAGGAGGCGACAACCTTCTTCAGCCGACGCGTGGTGCTCGGCGTCGACCGGAACGCGCTTTACGATGATGCTGAAGGCGCGGTCATCGTCTCCATGTTCAACTCGACCGACCGGCGCTGCTTCTACGCCCTCAACGAGATCCGCAAAACGATCAACGGCAACGCCCGCCGACTCATTCTGCTCTTCACCGCGCTCCTCTGGGGCCTCGCCGCCGCGGTCGCGGCCCTCGCGCCGACCGAGCCGCTGACCGCCCTCGGCGTAGCGGTCCTCACAATCCTCCTTATGCTGATCTGGCACAACGCCGGCTATCAGAAACAGCAGGAGCACAATACGCGGGAGTTGCGCTCTTTCCTCACCCGCTATCTCGGCCGGGTGAGCGACCGCTATCGCGAGGCGACGGGCATCGCCCGCGGCGTCACCGTCGGCGATGAAACGGATTCCAAGAAACTCTCCGCCTCCGCCACAAAATGGCACAAGATCATGATGTGGATGCCGTTCCGAACGTTCTTTATCGAGAGCTTCGTGCGGAACGTTCTCTATCAGATCGAACGCAACTGCGCCTATTACCTCTATATTCCGCCGCTCGCTCTTATCGTCCTCCTCATCGGAGGCGTCGCCGCGGTGCAGGAAGGCGCTGTCGATCCTGCGGCGTTCTCATCGAACCCGGAGAGCCTCGCCGCCGTCGCGGCGTTCCTGGTCGCCGCCCTCATCTATGTCGAGCGGATCAACAAGGTGGTGATCGCCGACGAACTCAGCCAGCTTGACTGGCTCGGCTACGAAAACCTGCTCGTCAGCGACGCCATGGCCGACGTCGTCGGCAAATACGCCGAGGACGTCGGGTTCTGGAAGCGGCGGCTGGATCGGTAACCACCGCCGACCGAGGATCAGTTATCCAAAAAGCTCCTGAGCTTCCGCGAGCGGCTCGGGTGCTTCAGCTTTCTGAGCGCCTTCGCTTCGATCTGGCGGATGCGTTCGCGGGTGACGGAGAACTGCTGGCCGACTTCTTCGAGGGTGTGGTCCGTGTTCATGCCGATGCCGAACCGCATGCGGAGAACCCGCTCTTCGCGCGGGGTGAGCGAGGCGAGGACGCGGGTCGTCGTCTCCCGCAGGTTCGACTGGATCGCCGCGTCGATGGGGAGAACGGCGTTCTTGTCCTCGATGAAGTCGCCGAGGTGCGAATCCTCCTCATCGCCGATCGGCGTTTCGAGAGAAATCGGTTCCTTGGCGATTTTCATCACCTTACGGACCTTTTCGAGCGGCATGGAGAGCTTCTCGGCGAGCTCTTCCGGCGTCGGCTCGCGGCCGATCTCGTGCAGCATCTGACGGGACGTGCGGACGATCTTGTTGATCGTCTCGATCATGTGCACCGGGATGCGGATGGTCCGCGCCTGGTCCGCGATCGAGCGGGTGATCGCCTGGCGGATCCACCAGGTGGCGTAGGTCGAGAACTTGTAGCCGCGGCGGTACTCGAACTTGTCGACCGCCTTCATGAGGCCGATGTTTCCTTCCTGGATGAGGTCGAGGAACTGCAGGCCGCGGTTCGTGTACTTCTTCGCGATGGAGATCACGAGGCGGAGGTTCGCTTCGACCATCTCTTTCTTCGCGATCCGCGCTTCGCGCTCGCCCTTCTGGACGGTCTGCACGATCCGGCGGAAGTCGGCGACGACGAGCCCGGTCTCCTGCGCCAGACGGCCGACGGTGGAGCGGATCTCCATCGCCTGGTCGCCCGACTTCGCGATGAAGTTCTTCCAGCCGGCGCCTTTGAACCCGGAAACCGTCTCAAGCCATTCCGGGTCCATCTCCGAGCCGAAATAGGAGTCCAGAAACTCTTTGCGGCTGACGCCGTGGCTGTCGGCGATCCGGATGAGCTTGCCTTCCAGAGCGATCAGCCGGCGGTTGATGTCGTAGAGCTGGCCGACCAGCGCCTCGATCCGGTTGTTGTGGAGCCGCACGGCGCGGACTTTGTCGGTGATGTCCGATTGCAGCTTTTTATAGCGGCGCTGCTGGGACGAGGTGAGATCATCGCCCTTCAGTTTCTCCTCGATGAGGATGTCCTGCAGCCTGCGAAGCTTTTTATAGTCCGCGGCGATGGCGTCGAAGGTCTCCATGACCCCGTCGCGCAGCTGCGCCTCCATGGCGGACAATGAGAGCCCGCCCTCGTCGAATTCGTCCTCGTCGTCCTCGCGCGCGGCGCGCTCCTCGCGCTCGCGGTTCACGGCCTCCGCGACTTCCGGCTGGGTCATGTCCGGCTGGGCTTCCGGCCCGCCGCCATAGGTCGCGTCGAGGTCGATGATGTCGCGCAGGAGGACGCGGCCTTCATTCAGCTCGTCCCGCCAGACGGTGATGGCCTCGAAGGTGAGCGAGCTTTCGCACAGGGCGCGGATCATCGTCTCGCGTCCCGCCTCGATGCGCTTCGCGATCGCGATCTCGCCCTCGCGGGAGAGAAGCTCGACCGTCCCCATCTCGCGCAGGTACATGCGGACCGGGTCGTCCGTGCGGTCGGCGTCGGACTTCGTATTGGTGACCGGCGGCGCGGCGTCGGCCTTCTTGGCGACGGCCTTGCTCGCGCTTTCTTTCTCCTCGCCGGCGGCGGCGTTGTCGTTGTCGCCGCTTTCATCCTCGTCGTCGCTCTCGACGAGGGTGATGCCCATCTCGGAAAGCGAGGACATGATGTCCTCGATCTGCTCGGAGGTGACCTCGGCGGAAGGAAGGACCGCATTCAGCTCGTCATAGGTGACGTAGCCGGTCTCCTTCGCCTTCTTGATCATCTTTTTGACGTCCGCATCCGTCAGATCGAGGATCGGGCCGTCCTGGGTTTCAGCTTCGTCTTTCGCCGCAACCGCCGTTTTGCTCATACAGGTCTCCTGGAGCTTGCGGCCCCCCGCCGCGTCGCCCCGAAAAATTGTGTCATCACACGCTGACCGCGCTGGCCGAGCGCCTCATCGGTTCCTCGGCGCGACGCTCGCCCGCCACCGGGCTTCGTCGGCTTCAGAGCCCGCCGAGTCGCGCGCCGCGCGGCGCTGATCGTCGTCCAAGATACGTGACCGGTGCTTCTCCGCAGCAATCAGCCAGCCCTGTTCGGCCTCCTCCAGCCGAGATGCGTCCTCCTGACCGCCGTTTGCATGCGGTCCGACGTCGCGAACCTCTACCGTTTCCGCGGCGCCGTCTCCGGCGTCGCCCTGGGCGTCGCAGCGTGCGAGCGGTTCGAGTTTCCGGCGTGGATCATCGTCCAGTCGCCGCCATGCGCTCGCGCTGGCCGAACCTGCGAGATGGCGTGTCAACCCCTCGGTGTCAAGTTTTTCCAGGCTCGAAAGGGCCAAAAGAATCTCGGCGTGGACCGCTTCGAGATCGGTAAAATCAAACTCCAGGGCGGCGAACGTCTCCTCGTGGCGCTCCAGAAGTTCCGGCCGGGCGACGACGGCGAGGAGCAGCACCCCCTGGCGCCACCAGGCGCGGTCCTGCGGCGCGGGCTTGGAGAGCGGTCGCTCGGCGGCCGGCGGCTCGCCGCGCCCGCGGAAGGCGTCGCGGGGCCGGTACGGCTCCCGGCGGAAGGGGTTGGAGCGCCCCGCCGGCCGTTCCGCTTCGAGACGCGCCCGCAGTTCGTCGCCATAGGCGCCCCGGACGTCCTTGTCGCCGATCGTCTGGACCAGCTTTCGGAGGCCGTCGCGGAAGGCGGCCTTGCGCTCCGGCGTGTCGAGGGGCCGGACGGCGCGTTCGCGCTCCCAGAGGACGTCGACGAGGGGCCGGGCGCGGTCGAGCACCTCGCGGAAGGCTGCGGCCCCCTCCTCCCGGATGAGATCGTCCGGGTCCTTGCCGGCGGGCAGAAACGCGAAGCGAAGCGACTTGCCGGGCTTCAGGAGCGGCAGCGCCCGGTCCACGGCGCGGTGCGCCGCGCCGAGGCCGGCCCGGTCTCCGTCGAAGCAGAGGACGGGCTCGCCCGAGACCCGCCAGAGCTTCGCCAGCTGATCTTCCGTCAGCGCCGTGCCGAGGGGCGCGACCCCGGTCTCGAACCCCGCCTCGGCGACGGCGATCACGTCCATATACCCCTCGCAGACGAGGAGCGGGGCGTCGTCGCCGACGGCGGCGCGGGCGTTGCGGAAATTGTAAAGCGTCGCGCCCTTATGGAAGACCGGCGTTTCCGGCGAGTTCAGATACTTCGCACGCGCGTTTTTATCGAGGGCCCGCCCGCCAAAGGCGATGACCCGCCCCCTCTCGTCGCAGATCGGGAACATGACGCGGCCGCGGAACCGGTCATAGGGCGCGCTTCCGTCTTCAAGGCGGATGAGGAGCCCCGCCTCCACCAGAACGTCGACGGAGAAGCCCTTGTTGACGAGATAGTCCTTGAGCGCCGTGCGCTCGCTCGGCGCGAAGCCGATATCGAAGGTCTCAAGGGCCTGTTCGCTCAGCCCGCGGCCTTTCATGTAGTCGAGGGCGCCGGAGCCCGCCGAGCGTCTGAGCAGCGTGCGGAAGAAGACGGCCGCCTGCTCGCAGGCCTCATAGAGCCCGAGACGTTTTTTCTGCGCCTCCTCGTCCTCCCGGCTCGACTTCGGGATCTCCATGCCGGCTTCCGAGGCGAGCGCCTCGACCGCTTCGGTGAACGAGAGGTTCTGGGTCTCCTGCAGGAAGGAAATGACGTCTCCGGATTTTCCCGACGAGAAGCAGTGCCAGAACGCCTTCTGGTCGTTGACGAAGAACGAAGGCGTCTTTTCGCTCGTGAACGGAGAAAGCCCCGCCCATTCGTTCCCCTGCTTCTTCAGGGAGACATGCCGGCCGACGACCTCCGACGGCCGAAGGCGCGATTTCAGCTCTTCGAGAAACTGCGGGGAGAAGCGGGGCATGACGGCGGAGGATGCGGCGACGCGCGCACGCCGATCAAGCCCCGATTTTTCAACGATCGTTTCGCCCTCAGCCGAGGGTTTTCTTCACCATCGCGCCGGCGCGGCCGAAGTCCATTTCGCCGGCGTATTTCGATTTGAGGGCCGACATGCACTTGCCCATGTCTTTCAGGTTCGTCGCCTCAACCTCTTTCACCACCGAATCGACGGCAGTCGCGATCTCCGCGTCGGTGAGCTGGCGAGGCATGAACTCGCGGACGACCTCGATCTCGGCGCGCTCCGTTTCCGCCATGGCGACGCGGCCCGCATCCTCATAGGTCTTCGCGCTCTCCTCGCGCTGTTTCACCATCTTGGAAAGAACGGCGAGGATCTCCTCCTCGCTCGCGCCGTCGCAGCGGTCCTGCGCGTGGGCTTCGATGTCGCGCTCTTTCACCGCGGCGAGGATGAGGCGCAGCGTCGACAGGCGCACCTTGTCCTTAGATTTCATCGCGTCTTTCAAAGCGGCGGTTAGCCGATCGCGCAGCATGGGTAAACTCCCTGAGCCTCGCCGCCGACGGCGCGCGAGGCGTTCGAATAATCTGTAACGAGAACGTCGCCCTAATTCGCTGTTGACCCGCGGGTGCGGTTGACTCTAGCTTCCGGACAATTTGCGCGGGGGTCGGCGGCTATCTCGCCGAAACGCGCAAACAGTGTTGTTCGCGATAAAGAGAGATACGAAGGCATGCGTCTCAGTCAAGCCTCGCGCGGTTTCGCGCCCCAAGCAACCGACCGCCCGACGGGCGCGCTCGTCCTCGCCGACGGCTCTGTCTTTGAAGGAACAGGGCTCGGCGCGACGGGGGAGGCCGTCGGCGAGGTCTGCTTCAACACCGCGATCACCGGCTATCAGGAGATCTTGACCGACCCCTCCTACGCCGAGCAGATCGTCGCCTTCACTTTTCCGCATATCGGCAATGTGGGAACCAATGACGAGGACGTTGAAAACGCGTCGCTTCCCGCGGCGACCGCCGCGCGCGGCGCGATCATGCGGGCGGGCGTCACCACGCCGTCGAACTATCGCGCCCGGCTCGATCTCGGGGCGTGGCTGCGGCGGCGGGGGATCGTCGGGCTCTCGGGGGTCGACACCCGCGCCCTCACCGCGCACATCCGCGAACACGGCATGCAGTCCGGCGTCGTCGTCCATGAGCCGCACCGCACGATTGATCGCGACGCGCTCGTTGAAAAGGCGCGCGTCTGGCCCGGGATCGCCGGGGCCGACCTTGCGAAGGCCGTGACGGCGACCGCGTCCTTCTCGAACAGCCAGGCGGGCTGGGCCAGCGACGGCGGATATGAGGAGCTGTCCGCGCCTGTCGGCCGCGTCGCCGTCATCGATTTCGGCGTGAAGAAGAACATTCTCCGCCGGCTCGCGGCGGCCGGGCTCGAGGCGCGGGTCGTCCCGGCGACGGCGGGCGTCGACGACATCCTCGAAGGCGGCGTCTCCGGCGTCGTTCTCGCCAACGGCCCGGGCGATCCGGCGGCGACGGCCGAATACGCGGCGCCGGTCATCCGGGCGCTGATCGAGCGGGAGGTTCCCCTCTTCGGCATCTGCCTCGGCCACCAGCTCCTCGCCCTCGCCGTCGGCGCGAAGACGGTGAAGATGGCGCAGGGCCACCACGGCGCGAACCACCCGGTGAAGGACCTTGCGACCGGCAAAGTGGAGATCGTCTCCATGAACCACGGCTTCTGCGTCGATCGCGAGAGCCTGCCGGCGAACGTCGAGGAGACCCACGTCTCCCTCTTCGACGGCACCAATTGCGGCGTCCGTCTGAAAGACGCACCCGCCTTCTCAGTCCAGCACCACCCGGAGGCCTCTCCCGGTCCGCAGGACTCATTCGGCGTCTTCGACCGCTTCGCGAAAACGGTCGCGGGTTAAGCGCTGTTGCGCCGTCCTTCGCGACGCCCGCTGCGCGGGCTCCTCAGGACGAAGACTGTACTGTTCCTATCCTGAAACTGAACTTCGTCCTGAGGAGCGGCCGCCCTTCGAGACGCCGCCTTGCGGCGGCTCCTCAGGGTGAAGAGCCGCGTCGCGAAGGACGGCCGCATTCGCCGACGCTTGCAGCCGCGCGCCCGCGCCCCGATCTTCACGCGATGACCGGAGACGACACCGCTCGCCTCATTTACCTCGTGATCCTGCTCGGCGCCGTCGCCGGCGGGGTCTTCTTCCGCCGCGACATCCTCGCCCGAGAGAATCTCAGGAACGCCGGGATCTGGGGGCTTGTCGTCCTCGTCCTCCTTACCGCCTATGTGGTGCGGGACGATATCGCAGCGGAGCTGCGCCCGAGCGCGGCGCGAGCGACCGAAAGCGGAGCCTATGAGATCCGCCGGTCCGCCAACGGGCAGTTCCTCGTCGACGCCGAGGTGCGCTCCGCGAGGGGCGAAGCCCGGGTCAATTTCCTCGTCGATACGGGGGCGAGCAGCGTCGCCCTCTCCGCCGCCGACGCGCGTCGGATGGGGATCGAGGTCTCGCGCCTCAATTATTCCTTGCAGGTGATGACCGCGAACGGGACGACCCTTGTCGCGCCGGTCCGGCTTGAGGAGATCCGCATCGGCGACATCGCCGCCCGCAATATCGCCGCGACCGTCCACCGGGACGGGCTCGACCAGTCGCTCCTCGGCATGAGCTTCCTCAACCGGCTGGAGCGCTATTCCGTCAGCCGCGACACGCTGATTCTCGCCGACTGACGCAAGCGCGCCCCGTGACGTCCGCCCCGTTTCAGGCTAGTTAACAAAGCGTAAACGGGGCGTCGGGCTGTCCCGTCTCAGCGAGGGGACATGTCATGATCAATACGCTCAAAGCGCGGGCCGGAGAGATTTCATCCTCCCTCGCCGCGCCGGTCGGGACCTATTTCGCCGTCAAGGAATGGGTCGCGGACCGGGCTCTCACCGTCTCGGCCCAGTTCGGCGACGTCGTGCTGCTCGCCGACCGCACGTTCACGCTGGAATGGGTGACCGCCGCCGCTGCGTTCCTGATCGCCAACCGCTTCGGCGGCGAGGTGGATCGCCAGCGCCTGCGGAACCTCGGCGAAGCGGCGGATTTCGCGAACGCCCGCCTGCGCTAAGGAGCCGCTTTCGGCGACGGGCGGGCCCCGTTAGGCTCGCGCCATGACCCAGCCGCAAGAACCGCCCTTCAAGGTGCAGGTCGTGCCCGTCACGGCCTTCCAGCAGAACTCATCCATCATCCGCGCGCCCTCGGGCGCGGCGGCGATCGTCGATCCGGGCGGCGAGCCGGACAAGCTGATGGCCGCGGCCGACGCGATCGACGCGCGCATCGAGAAGATCTGGCTCACCCACGGCCACATGGACCACGCGGGGGCCGCCGCGGAGATCAAACGCCGCACGGGCGCGATCATCGAAGGTCCGCAGAAAGAAGAGATCTTCTGGCTCGAACTCATCGAGGAGTCCGGCAGGAAGTACGGCATTCCGGGGGCGGAGAACGTCCTCCCCGACCGCTGGCTCGAAGACGGCGACACGCTGGAGCTCGACGGAATCGAATTCGGCGTCGCCTATACGCCGGGCCACACGCCGGGCCACGTCGTCATCTACCATGAGGGCGTGAAGCTCGCCTTCGTCGGCGACGTCATCTTCCAGGGCTCCGTCGGCCGCACGGACTTCCCCCGCGGCGATCAGCAGACCCTCATCAATTCCATCGTTGAGAAGCTCTGGCCCCTCGGCGACGACATGCGCTTCATCCCCGGCCACGGCCCGATGTCGACCTTCGGCGCGGAACGCCGAAGCAACCCCTACGTCGCCGACGCGGTTCTGGGGCGGGGGTGAGAGGAGCGAGGGTGGTGCCGATCACCGGCGAATGCTTCTGCGGATCCGTTACATACGCTGTATCAGGCAAGCTTCGCGACGCCGTCTCCTGCCATTGCTCGCGCTGCCGCAAGGCGTTCAGCAGTCAGGCCTCCGCATACGCCCTGGTGAAGCCTGAGGAATTCGTATGGCTTTCGGGCGAAGAGCTTTTGGCGTCCTATGTCGGCGGCCACGGCTTCGGGCTCCAGTTTTGCTCAGTATGCGGCTCGACACTCTGCGGCACGTTCGGCGGGACCGTTCATGGCGTGACGCTCGGGTGCGTGAACGGCGACCCCGATATCGAGATCGGACGGCACATTTTCGTCGGCTCGAAAGCGGCGTGGGAAGTGATGCCCGACGGTGTCCCGCGCTTTGAGGAACGGCCGCCGGCTGGTTCCGATTGAGGACGGAAAACTCGTGAGGATCTGAGCGATATGACCATCGGCCGCATCCTGCTCGCAGCGTTGGTTTTCGCAGCTGCGCTCGGCGGCGCGCTCGCCTTGCGCGAAGCGACGTACGGCGCGGGCCCCCGCCCCTCCTCCGCCGCGCCGGCGGGTCCGACGCGGGAGATCGCGGTCGTCGCGAACGCCGTCGGCGGGACCGTGAGCCTCGTCGACGTGGAGCGCGGCGCCGTCCTCCGGGAGCTGAACGTCATTCCCGATGGGCAGCGCGTCTCGGTCTTTCGCGATCCTATCCAGTTTCTCGCCCAGCCGATCGTCGAGGGGCGCGGCGGGCTCAACTACGCACAGGACACGGATCTCTCCCGGGACGGGACGGTTCTCTTCGTCTCCCGCGGCTTCCTCGCCGACGTCGTCGCGCTCGACATCGCGACCGGGGCGATCCTCTGGCGCACGCCGGTCGCGGGGGTCCGCGCCGACCACATGACGATCTCCCCGGACGGGGAGACGCTCTACGTCTCCGCGGTCATCCGCGGCGGCGACCTTGTCGAGGCGATCCGCACGCGCGACGGGAAGAAAGGGGGGTCGTTTCAGGCGGGCCGCTGGCCCCATGACGTGCACGTCTCGGCGGACGGGCGCTCCGTGTGGGTTGCAAGCCTTGGCGACATGCAGCTTGACCTCGCCGCCCGCGGCGCGGAGCCCGACGCCTATACGGTGAAAGTCTTCGACGCCGCGACCTACGAGCCCCTCGCGACCCACGTCTTCGACAGGGGCGTACGCCCTTTTCAGATGACGGCGGACGGGCGGATGCTCTACGCCCAACTTTCCAACACCCACCTCGTCCTCGCCCGTGAGCTTGAGACGGGGGCGGAGCGTCGCCTCGAACTGCCCGTCGCCGACGGCGTCACGGCGGACGACTGGGATTTCGAGGCGCCCCATCACGGCCTCGCCCTCTCGCCGGACGAACAAACCCTCTGCTTCGCCGGCCGCGCCTCCGACTACGCCGGGATCGTGGACGCCGCGAACCTCAGCCTCGTCGAAACCGTCCCTGTGGGAAACGCCCCCAGCTGGGCCGTTTTCCTCGAAGACGGCCGTCGCTGCGTCCTCGCCAACACCCGCAGCGACGACGTCTCGATTGTGGACACGGATGAGCGGCGGGAGACGGCGCGCATCGCCGTCGGGCGCGGACCGAAGCATGTGACGGCGGGACGGGTGAGCGAAACTGTTCTGAACGCCAACTGAACTCCGTTGACGGAAGAACCGGACCATCAGGCGACTCCCCGCGGCTTGGCCGCGGGGCCCAAGGCGCCCGGCTTCACGCAAGCTCTATCGAAAGATTCCGCCAGATCGGACTGACCGCCGAGGGCCTACGATGTCGAGACCGGCGTTGGGGGGAACGCAGCGCCATGGGCCCCGCGGCCAAGCCGCGGGGAGTCGAAACAGCGTGTTGAACTCATGACGACGCAAGAGCTTTGCTCTGTAAGCGGAAGAGCATCACCTACCCCGCCGCCGGCAGTTTGAAACTCCGCCGGTATTCCGCGGGCGACAGCCCCGTCTCGCGCTTGAACACGCGGCGGAACGCGCCTGGGTCCTGATAGCCGACGCGGGCGGCGATTTCGTCGACAGGGGCGCGGCCTTTCTCCAAGAGCCCGCGGGCGGTTTCGATCCGCATGCGCTGGAGGTATTTCAGCGGCGCATGGCCCGTCGCCTGCCGGAAGCGCCGGGCGAAGGTCTTTTCGGTGAGATGCAGGCGTTCGGCGGCGGCGGCGACCGGGTGCTCCGCATCGAGATGGTCGGCGAACCAAGCGATGGCGTCGGAGACGGCGCCGTCGGCGATCTCCGTCGCGCCGAGGTGCCGGGCGATGAGGTTCGGCGAGGATGTATTGCAGAAAAAGCCTGTGGCGCGCGCGTAGTCGTGCGCGGCTTCGGGGCTGGAGAACCGGCTCATGAGATAGAGCGTCACGTTCGAGGAATAGGCCGCCGCGCCGCCGGTGACGATGCGGTCCCCCGGCCCCGTCGCGACCATGGGCTCGTTCGGCCGCACCTCGATATCGGGGTTCTCCGCCTGCAGAAGGTCGGCGAAGGCCCAGTGGGTGGTGGCGGGCCGGCCCGCAAGGAGCCCCGTCTCCGCCATCACGAACACGCCCGTGCACATGGCGGAGACGACGGCCCCCTTCTCCCATTGCCCGGCGATCCACGCCGTCGTCGCCTCGGGAAATCGCGGGCCGTCGCCTGCGGCGCGCGGACGGCCCTGCTTCAGGCGCGCATCGCAGAAGAGCGAGGGGATGTGGACGATGTCGTAGGCGGCGCGATCGGCGATCGCCGCGGTCGGCGTGATGGTCGCGCCGCCGGAGGACGGGGCGGGCTCGTCATCGACGGTGAGGATGTCCGGTCGGAACGGGCCCGCCGTTCGCGTATCGCCTTGATAGTAAGGCCATAGGCGTTCGGCGCCGCGGAATTCGTCGAAGGGCCCGTAGACCGAAAAGGCGCTCGCCCCCGGATAGGCGATGATCGCCACCCGGACCTCGGCCGCGTTCCGTCCGTCGCCGCGCGCCATCAATCGCATCCCCCCTGTCCGTTTCGGCCCCTTTTAGTCCAAAGCGCCGCTTCTGTCCCGGGCGGGCGTCTCTAGCCTGAGGGCGGTCCAGCGAGGGAGAGAGCGATGACCGAAGTGAACGAAGAAAAACTCATGGCGTTTGTCGGCCAGATCCTCGGAGATCTCGGCGGCGCCTATTCAGTCGCGCTGGTGCGTATGGGCGACAAGCTGGGGCTCTATAAGTCCCTCTTCGAAGACGGCCCGGCGACGGCGGCGGGCCTTGCGGAGCGCCTCGGCCTTGCGGAGCGCTATGTGCGCGAATGGTGCGCGGCGCAGGCGGCCTCCAACTACATCGAGTATGATCCGCAGACTGAGCAGTTCTCCATGACGCCGGAGAAAGCTTTGGTCTTCGCGGTGGAGGACAGCCCCGTCTACATGCAGGGCGGCTTTGAAAACGTCGTCTCCACCATCGAGAACGAGCCGAAGGTGGTGAAAGCCTTCAAGACAGGCGAAGGCGTCGACTGGGGCGATCAGGCGGCATGCATGTTCTGCGCCGTCGCGCGGTTCTTCCGTCCGGGATACGTCAACAATCTCGTTCAGGCCTGGCTGCCGGCCCTCGACGGCGTCGTCGCGAAGCTCGAAGCCGGCGGCAGGGTCGCCGATATCGGCTGCGGCCACGGGCACTCGACGCTCCTGATGGCGGCGGCTTATCCGAACTCGGAGTTTACCGGATATGACTATCACGGCCCCTCCATCGCCCAGGCGCGCGAGCACGCCGAAGAGCACGGGCTTTCCGACGCGGTCTCCTTTGAAGAGGCGACGGCGCAAGGGTTCAAAGGCGGGCCGTTCGACCTCGTCACCGCCTTCGACTGCATCCACGATATGGGCGACCCCGTCGGCGCCTGCCGCCGCGTTCGCGAAAACCTCGCCGAGGGCGGAACCTTTATGCTGGTCGAGCCGATGGCGGGCGACGCTCTGGAGGAAAACCTCAACCCCGTCGGCCGGCTCTTCTATTCGGCGTCGACGTCGATCTGCGTGCCGACGGCCCTCGCCCAGGACGGCAAAGCCGCCCTCGGCGCCCAGGCGGGCGAGAAAAAGCTGACCGAAGTCCTGAAAGAAGCGGGCTTCACCTCGGTGCGCCGGGCGACGGAGACGCCCTTCAACATGGTGCTGGAGGCGCGGGCCTGATTTATCGCCAGCCCTGAGTCAATTTCCGTCGCGCCCGTTCGTCTCTAGAACGGACGCGGCGGAGAGGACATGACGAGCCGCGTCCTTTTCGAAGCTCAACCGGAAAGGACTTCACCATGGCTCAATTCGCGCTCCTCCTGCCCCACGCGCCGGACCGCTACTCCTCGGCCACCGAGGACGAGATGATGGCGATCATCAAGGACTATGTCGCCTGGACGGAAAAACTCACCGCCGAGGGCGTCTATAAGGGCGGTCACAAGCTGAACGAGGCCGGCCGGACGGTGACAGCCGGCGGCGCCGAAGTCCACGACGGCCCGTTCACGGAAGCCGCTGAAATTCTCGGCGGCATCATGGTCGTGGAAGCGCGCGATCTCGACCACGCCGTGGCCATCGCAAAGACCAATCCGCACCTCAAACACAACGCGCGGATCGAAGTGCGGCCCATCGACGACGTATGACGACCCCGGACGACGACGTCCGCGCCCGGCTCGACGTCATCGTCCGCCGGGGGCGGGGCCGGCTGGTGGCCGACCTCGTCCGCCGGCTCGGCGGCGGCCGGCTCGATCTCGCCGAGGATGTGGCGCAGGACGCCCTCGCCGCCGCCATCGCCGCCTGGCCCTTCAGGGGCGTGCCGGACAATCCGGAGGCGTGGCTGTTTCAGGCGGCCCGCAACAGGGCCCTCGATCGCCTCCGCCGCGAGACCCGCGAGACGGCGTATGCGGAAGAGACGGATGATCGCGGCGACGGCGTGGAACGCGCGCCGATCGACGATCCGGAGCTGCGCCTCATTTTTCTCTGCTGCCATCCGACGCTTGATGAAAAATCCGCCCTCTGCCTCACCCTCAAAATCGTCGACGGCTTCACGGCGCGGGAGACCGCGGGCGTCTTCCTCGAACCGGAGACGGCGACGGCCCAGCGGCTCGCACGGGCGAAACGCGCCCTCAGGGACGCGGCGGACGGCGTCGCCGAGACGCCGTCGCGGTTCGAGATCGCCGCGCGGGCGCCGCGGGCGCTCAAGGTCGTCTACCTCATGTTCGCCCTCGGCTACGCGCCGCGGGCGGGAGAGCGGGCCCTTCGCCGCGACGTGGCGTCGGAGGCTCTGCGCCTCGCCCGGGTGCTCGCCGATCATCCGTTGACGAAGCGCCCGGAGGCCGCCGCGCTCGCGGCGCTCCTGTCCTTCCAGGCCTCCCGTTTCGAGGCTCGGGAAAGCGCCGAGGGGGCGATCGTCCTTTTGAAGGATCAGGACCGGGCGCTTTGGGACGGCGCGCTCATCCGTCAGGGTCTCGCCTATCTGGAGCCGGCGCGGACGGGCGAGGCGGTCAGCCGCTATCATCTGGAGGCGGGCGTCGCCGCGACCCATGCGACGGCGCGGAGTTTCGAGGCGACGGACTGGCCGTCGATCCTGACGCTTTATGAAACGCTCCTGACCCTGACGCCCTCGCCCGTCGCGATGGTGAACGCAGCGGCGGCGCGCGCAGCGGCCGGCGACCCGACCGGCGCCCTTGAAGCCCTCGACGCGCTCTCGGACGAAAAGGCCCTTGCGACCTACGCCCCCTATCACATCGCCCGTGCCGACGCGCTGGAGCGGCTGGGGCGAGCCGCGGACGCCGGAACCGCCTACGCCGCAGCGCTTGAGGCGGGGCCGCCGGCCCCTGTCGTCGAGCATCTCGAAGGCAGGCTCGCCGCCTTCGAATGAGCCTCAGAGGAAGGCGACCGGCGCCTCGCCGGAGAAATTCGCAAGGTTCGGCAGCGCGGCCGCGAGCTCCCCGTCATTGAGGCCGAACCAGCGGCCGAGGGGCTCTGCGAACTGCTCCACGCTGACATTCGGGATGAGGCGCCCTCCGCCTGCGTCGTAATCGTGCTCGAAAGCGGCGGGCGGCACGTCCCCGTAGAGGACCCCGCCATTGACGCCGCCGCCGACGACGAACTGGGTCGCGCCCCAGCCATGGTCGGTTCCGTCGCCGTTGATGGCGAGGGTCCGCCCGAAATCGGCCGCGGAGAAGAGCGTCACGTCGTTATAGGCGCCGATCTCCTGCATGGCCGCGACGAAGGCCGCGACGGCGCCGTCGATCTCGCTCTGCAGGGCGGGGAGATCGTTCGCCTGGTTCGAGTGGGTGTCGAAGCCGCCGATCGCCGCGAAGAAGATCTGCCGGTTCGCCTGAAACTCCGATTGCAGAGAAATGGTCTCGGCGATGGCGTTCAGCTGGCCGCCGAGATCCGTCGGCGGAAAGGCGACCGCGAACGGGGAGAGGCTGGCGCGCGCCTCATTGAACTGCTCGTTGAGGAGCAGCGAATTCGCCAGCGCCGCCTTCACGTCGCGCTCGATGAGGTTGGCGCTCTGGAAATCCGACGCCGTCAGATGGGCGCGGAAATCCTGATAGAGCTGCTCCCCGCCCGGACCGCTCCGAAGGCTTTCGAAAATATCGAGATAGAACACCTCGTCCGCGCCGTTGAGACCGATCTGATAGGGGCGCGTCACCTCGCCCGTCAGGAACAGTTCGTTGCCGAGGGTGGTGATCGCCGTGAAGTCCGGCAGGAAGTTGGCGTTCGAGGCGAGCGCGGCGTCCCCGAAGCGGCCGCCCCAGCCGAACTGGGCGCCCTCCGGGTTCGACGACATCCATGTCGACTGCTGATCGTTATGGGAGAAAAGCCGCGCCGGGGTCGGAACGTTTTCCGCCTCCCACTCCGCGCGCGTCAGCGGCTGGATAAGCGGGCCGACATTCGGGAGGATCGCCGCCTCGCCCGTCTCAAACAGGTTATGGAGGTTCGCAAGCTGCGGCGGCAGGGCGAACTGGCGACCGCCGTAGTCGGCGGCGTTCGCCGGGTTCAGCGGCAACAGCTGGTCGCGCAGGCGCGTCGAACCGCCGGGAGCGTCGTTATAGAAAGAAAGGAGCGAAGAGCGGATTTCGCCGTAGGCGTCGTAAGACGCCTGATCATAAGGGATGAGCGTGTCGTGGTTGTCGAGCCCGCCGAGGAAAAAGATGCAGACGAGCGCCTTGTAGCCGGAGACGTCCGCGGCGCGCGCCTGGAAGACGGGCGCCGCCGTTCCGAAAAGCGAGGCGCCGAGGGCCGACCCCGCGCAGCCGCGCAGGAAAGAGCGGCGGTGGAGGAGTTTCTGATCCAAGGTCATAGAACCGTCCTCACCGCTGCACGAGAAAATCGGGCGCCGTCATCACCATGAAGACGGCGGTCTGCACCCGGAAGGCCGGGGCGTCGAAATCGGGCGACGTCTCGGGCAAACCCGACACCACGTCGACGATGTTCGCTTTCGTTTCGTCCGTCAGTTCGCCGAAGGCGAGGACGAGGTCGAGGTGGTCGACGAGGGCCGCGGGATCGTTCGCGAGCGCAAGTTCCTCGGCATAATCCGGGATGAAACTCGTTTCCGCATCGGGATCGCCGGCGAAATCGATCGCGGCGCGGCCGAGGATGTAGTAGCTCATGAAGTTCGCATACCCCGCAACGGTGCTCGCATTGACGAGCTGCAGCTCGGGGATCGTGAGGCCCGCATCGCCCGTCTCCGTGCCCGGCGCGACATATCCCGGCCGGTAGAAATTGAAGACCGATGGCGCCCCGTAGGGCTGCTGGGCGAGCGCCGAGGGCGCGCCCGAAATATAAAGCCCGAAGGAAAATTGCGGCGTCACCGTCTCCGCCTCGAAAGCCCGCGCCCAGTTGGCGAAACGGATCACGGGCTCGCGGATCTTTCCGTGCTCGTTGAGAGCCGACAGACCCGCGGATCGGGCGTACTCGTCAAAGAGAACCGCCGCGATCGTTGCTGCGAGGTCGCCGCGCTCGCCGGTCCCGATATTCTGGCCGTCCGGCAGGCGGTAGGTCCCGGAGTTAAAAGCCGTCGCCACGCGCTCGATATAGGGGCCCGGCGGATTTCCCATAACGAACCGCTGGATGAGCTGGCGGCCGATGAACGGGCCGACATTCGGGTGATTGAAGAGCGTGTCGAGGGCCGCATCGATGCTTTCTTCCGGCCCCGTTCCCGCCGGGATCGTCGTTCCAAGGAACGTTTTTTCGAGATCGGAGTGGAAGGCCGGAAACGTGATCATCGGAGAGTAGAAGGTCGATGGCGGCAGCGCGCCGGGATTATAGAAGAATTCCGGTCCGTCCAGGCTCAGGCCGGTGAACACCCGGGCGAGGCCGGTGACGTCGTCGTTCGTGTACGTTTCAACCGGCGCGCCGCCGCCCCCGAGAGCGGGGTCGCCGTCGAGCTCCAACTGCACAAGCCCGATGGTGAAGAGCTGCATGATCTCGCGGGCGTAGTTCTCATCCGGCACGCGGCCGCTGACGGGGTCGCCTTTCTGGTTCTGGATGTAGGTGAGATAGACGCCCATCGCCGGTGAATACGTCACCTCCTCCAGGATATCGCGATAGTTGCCGAAGGCGTTGGCTGTCAGGATGTCCTGAAACTGGGCGACGGTTTGCGGCAGGAAGGTCAGAAGATCGTTGGCGTTCGAAACGACGATGATCTGTGAAAGCGCGAACGCCATCCGTTGACGGAGCTGGTCGTCGGCCAGAAGCGCGTTTCGCCAGAACGATTCCGACGGCAGGCGCGTGTATTCGAACGTCGGCAGGCCGTCCGGCCCGTAGGCGTCGGGCTCGGCGAGGCGGCCGAGAACGTAAGTAAGATGGGTCGTCGCCGGCGCGTTCAGCTGGTTGACGAACCAGGTTTCCGCGCTCGTTCCCTCAAGGTCGTCGATTTGCTGCGCCGTCGGGCCGAACGTCGCCTGATGCAGGAAGCGCGAGGTCGTTTCCGCGGTCGCGAACGCGCCGGTCGGAACCCCGCCGCCCCCGCCGCCGCCCGAGCCGGATCCGCCGCCCGACCCTCCGCCGGAAGAGCCGCCTCCGCCGTCCGAACACGCGACGAGCGCGAAACCCAACAGGGCCAAGGCCGCTAGGGTCATGATCGACGGCGAACGCCCGGCGTCGGGGCGTGAAATCGAACGCAGCATGTCTCTCCCCAATGGGTTGGCGACGCACGTCCGCCGGACGCCGGAACGACCTGACATAAACGTCTCCCCATTTTGTGGCGGAACCTTGAAACCGATGTCTCAAGATTTATCCGCTGGCGGCGCGCTCGACCGGTCGCGGCGACGCGCGAGGCTTGCCAGCGTTAACGAGCGCCTGTATTGGCCCGGCAATTTGCCCGCCTGACGCCCGATAATAAGACCGGAGAACCGCCCATGCCCGCACGCCGCGATATTGAGAGCATTTTGATCATCGGGGCGGGGCCCATCATCATCGGCCAGGCCTGCGAGTTCGATTATTCCGGCGTTCAGGCGACCAAGGCGCTGAAAGAGGAGGGCTACAGGGTCATCCTCGTCAATTCGAACCCGGCGACGATCATGACCGACCCCGGCATGGCGGACGCGACCTATGTCGAGCCGATCACGCCTGAGTTCGTCGAAAAGGTGATCGCGCTCGAGAAACCCGATGCGATCCTGCCGACCATGGGCGGTCAGACGGCGCTTAACTGCGCCCTCGCACTCGAAGAAGAGGGCGTCCTCGAAAAGTACGGCGTCGAGATGATCGGCGCCCGGGCGGACGCCATCGACAAGGCCGAGGACCGGGAGAAATTCCGCAAGGCGATGGACGCGATCGGGCTCGAAAACCCGCGCTCGCAAATCGCGACGGCCCCGCCGATACGCAATTCCGAGGGCAAAGTGATCGGCCGCGACATCGCCCGGGGCGTCGCCGAGGCGATGCCGATCATCGAGGATATCGGCCTCCCCGCCATCATCCGTCCCGCCTTCACCCTCGGCGGCACGGGCGGCGGCATCGCCTACAACCGCGAGGAGTTCGAGCATATCGTCCGGGCCGGGATGGACGCCTCCCCCGTCGGCCAGGTGCTCATCGACGAGAGCCTTCTCGGCTGGAAAGAGTTCGAGATGGAGGTCGTCCGCGACCGGGCGGACAACTGCATCATCGTCTGCGCGATCGAGAATATCGACCCGATGGGCGTCCACACGGGCGACTCGGTGACCGTCGCCCCCGCCCTCACCCTGACGGATAAAGAATACCAGCGCATGCGCGACGCCTCGATCGCGGTCCTGCGCGAAATCGGCGTCGAGACGGGCGGTTCGAACGTTCAGTTTGCGGTCAATCCGGAGAACGGGCGCCTCGTCGTCATCGAAATGAACCCGCGGGTCTCGCGCTCATCCGCCCTCGCCTCCAAGGCGACGGGATTCCCGATCGCCCGCGTCGCGGCGAAGCTCGCTGTCGGTTACACCCTCGACGAGCTTGACAACGACATCACCGGCGCGACGCCCGCGAGTTTCGAACCGACCATCGACTACGTCGTCGTCAAATGCCCGCGCTTCGCTTTCGAAAAATTCCCCGGTGCGGAGCCGATTCTTTCGACAGCCATGAAATCTGTAGGCGAAGCGATGGCCATCGGGCGCACCTTCCAGGAGGCGCTGCAAAAAGCGATGCGCTCCCTGGAAACAGGGCTTTGCGGGCTCGACCCGATCGAGGTGAAGGGTCTCGGACTGGGCGACGACCAGAACGCTCTCCGCGCCGCCCTCGCCGCCCCGACCCCCGACCGGCTGCGCGTCGCGGCGGAGGCGTTCCGGAACGGGCTCTCCATCGACCAGGTCGCCGTCATCACGCGCTACGATCCGTGGTTCCTTGAACAGATCGAGGGGATCGTCGCCGCGGAACTCCAGATCGCAGAGGACGGGCTGCCGCAGGACGCCGAGGCGCTCCGCGCCCTCAAAGCCATGGGCTTTTCAGACAAGCGCCTCGCCCAGCTCGCCGACGGAACCGAAGACGAGGTGCGGGCGCACCGCCGCAGCCTCGACGTGCGCCCCGTCTACAAGCGCATAGACACGTGCGCGGCGGAGTTCGCGGCGAAAACGCCGTATATGTACTCCGCTTACGAACCGAAGAGCGTGATCGCCGGCGCTGCGGCCGCCGCGATCAACGAGTCCGGGCCGAGCGACCGACGGAAAGTCGTCATCCTCGGCGGCGGTCCGAACCGCATCGGACAGGGGATCGAGTTCGACTATTGCTGCTGCCACGCCGCCTTCGCCCTCGCCGACGAGGGGATCGAGTCGGTGATGGTGAACTGCAATCCGGAGACGGTCTCGACGGACTACGACACCTCCGACCGGCTCTATTTCGAGCCGCTGACCGAGGAAGACGTTCTGGAGCTGATCGACGTCGAGGCGGCGACGGGCGAGCTTCTCGGCGTCATCGTCCAGTACGGCGGCCAGACGCCGCTGAAGCTCGCCAAGGCCCTCGAACAGGCGGGCGTGCCGATCCTCGGCACCCCCTTCGACGCGATCGACCTCGCCGAGGACCGGGAGCGGTTCCAGGCGCTGATCGAACGCCTCGGCCTCCGCCAGCCCATCGGCGCGATCGCCCGATCCGAGGCGGAGGCGAAAAAGGCGGCCGAGGCCGTCGGCTACCCGCTCGTCATCCGTCCGTCTTACGTGCTCGGCGGGCGGGCGATGGAGATCGTCCGCGACGAGGAAAGCCTTGAGCGTTACATGCGCGAGGCGGCGAGCGTCTCGCCAGACCAGCCGGTGCTCCTCGATCAATATCTTCAGAACGCGGTGGAAGTGGACGTCGACGCCATCTCCGACGGCTCGGACGTCTACGTCGCGGGGGTCATGGAGCATATCGAGGAGGCGGGCATCCATTCGGGCGACTCCGCCTGCGCCCTGCCGCCCTACACCCTCGATCCGGAGATGGTGGAGCGCCTGCGCGCCGAAACGCGCCAGCTCGCGAGCGCCCTCGGCGTCGTCGGCCTCGTCAACGTTCAGTACGCGCTGAAAGACGGCGAGATCTACGTCCTCGAAGTGAACCCCCGCGCATCGCGCACGGCCCCCTTCGTCGCCAAGGCGACCAACACGCCCGTCGCACGGATCGGGGCGCGGGTGATGGCGGGCGTCAGGCTCGCGGATTTCCGGCTCGACGAGCGCGATCCGGATCATGTCTCCGTCAAAGAGGTCGTCTTCCCGTTCTCCCGGTTCCCCGGCGTCGACACGCTGCTCGGCCCGGAGATGCGCTCGACGGGCGAAGTCATGGGCCTCGACCGCTCGTTCGCCCGGGCCCGCGCCAAGAGCCTGATCGCCGCCGGCGCGCGGATCCCGCTTGAAGGCTGCGTCTTCATCTCGGTGAAGAACGCCGACAAGGACCTCATCCTGCCGACCGCCAAGGACCTCGTCGGCCTCGGTTTCTCCCTCGTGGCGACGGGCGGCACGGCGACGTTCCTCGAAGACGAGGGCGTGGCGGTGAAGCGGGTGAACAAGGTGCTGGAGGGCCGCCCGCACATCGTCGACGCCCTGAAAAACGGCGACGTGCAGATGGTGGTGAACACCACTGAAGGCGCCCAGTCGATCCGGGACTCCCGCTCCATCCGCCTGACGGCGCTGCAGCACAAGATCCCCTGCATCACCACGATCGCGGGCGCCCGGGCGGCCGTGCGGGCCATCGAAGTCCTCCGCGCCGGCGATCTGGACGTGAAGGCGCTGCAGGCGTACTCTCCTGCGCCGCACTAGGCGGATCAGGCGCGCGCGGTTCGCCGCTGCGCGCTTCATTTATTTCAATCCCGCCTGTTGCTCCGAGCAAAGGAGACGTCCTTGTCGATGGAAAAGATTCCGATGACCACTTCCGGCTATGTTGCGCTGGAAGACGAGATCAAACGCCTGAAGAGCGTCGAGCGCCCGGCCGTCATTCAGGCGATTTCGGAGGCGCGCGCCCATGGCGATCTCTCGGAAAACGCCGAGTACCACGCGGCCAAGGAACGCCAGAGCTGGATTGAGGGCCGTCTCGCCGAGCTGGAGGACAAGCACTCCCGCGCCCAGGTGATCGAGGTGGCTAAGCTGTCCGGCGACACAGTGAAGTTCGGCGCGACGGTCACCCTCGCCGACGAGGACACCGATGAAGAGGTCTCCTATCAGATCGTCGGAGACATGGAGGCGGATGTGAAGGAGGGGAGAATCTCCATCTCCTCACCGATCGCCCGGGCGCTCATCGGCAAGACCGTCGGCGATTCCGTCGAGGTCGCGGCGCCGGGCGGCTCGCGGGCCTATGAGGTTCTGAAAGTCGATTTCGTCTGAAGACGCGCAACGCCGGGGGGCGACGGGAACAGACATGACCGAAGCGCCAGCGCCCCTCAGCTGCTGGGTGGTGACCGACGGCCGCCGCGGCATTGAAAACCAGGCGCTCGGCCTCGCGGAGGCCGTCGCCCGCCAGCGCCCGGTCACCATCCACCGCCGGCAGATCGTCGTGCGCGATCCCTGGCGCTCCCTGCCGCGGACCTTATGGGGCGACCCGTTCTCCCGGCTCGACCGGGACCGCTCAAGCCTACTGCGCCCGCCCTATCCGGATCTGTGGATCTCGACCGGCCGCCTCGCAGTACCTTTCGCTATGGCGGTTCGGTCGCGGCCGAATCCGCCTTTCGTCGTCCAAACCCAGGACCCGCGCGCGCCGTCCAAGGACTTCGATCTCATCATCCCTCCGCATCATGACGGGCTGACCGGCGACAAAGTCTTCCCGATCCTCGGCTCGCCGAACCGGCTGACCGGCGCGCGTCTCGCCGACGACGCGGCCCTGCTCGCGCCGGTGCTCGCGCATCTCCCTTCTCCGCGCGTCGCCGTGCTCGTCGGCGGGGACAGCAGGTCCCACAAGCTCTCGCCGGCGCGGGCCGAAGAGATCGCCGCGGCCCTCAAAGCGCTCGTCGATCAGGGCGCCGGTCTGATGGTCACCACCTCCCGCCGCACGCCGGACATCGCAACGGCGCGCCTCAAGGCCGCGCTCGATCCCGCGCGCGCCTTCTTCTGGACCGGTGAACCGGTCGGCGCGCTCGAAAACCCATATTTCGGGATGCTGGGTCTCGCCGACCATGTTCTCGTGACGGAAGACACGACGAACATGGCCGCCGAGGCGGCGGGCACGGGCAAGCCAGTACACGTCCTCGCCCTCGACGGCGGCTCGACGAAGTTCGATCTCTTCCACCGCCAGCTCAGGAATTACGGCGCCGCCCGATGGTTCACGGGAGCCCTCGACAGCTGGACCTACACGCCGCTGCGCGAGACCGACCGGGCCGCCGGCGAGATCATCCGGCGCTTCACGCTTTCGCGCGCGTCGAAACCGGCTGTTGCACCGGTCGCCTAGGCGCCTAGCTGCCCTTCAGGAGTATATCATGACCCACACAGAAAAACGCGCGCGCGTCGCGATCGTCGGATCGGGCCCGGCGGGCTACACCGCAGCCATCTACGCCGCTCGGGCGATGCTCGAACCTGTGCTCATCGAGGGGATGCAGCCGGGCGGCCAGCTGACCATCACCACCGACGTGGAGAACTACCCGGGCTTCGCGGACGTCGTTCAGGGGCCCTGGCTCATGGAGCAGATGCGGGCCCAAGCCGAGCATGTCGGAACCGACCTCGTCCGCGACATGATCGTGAAAGCCGATCTCAGCGAGCGCCCGTTCCGGCTCACGGGCGACAGCGGGACCGTGTACGTCGCCGACGCCGTCGTCATCTCAACCGGCGCCCAGGCGAAATGGCTCGATCTTCCGTCGGAGCAACGCTTTCGCGGCTTCGGCGTCTCGGCCTGCGCGACCTGCGACGGGTTCTTCTATCGCAATAAGGACGTGGTCGTTGTCGGCGGCGGCAACACCGCCGTCGAGGAAGCGCTGTTCCTTGCGAACTTCGCCTCGAAAGTGACCCTCGTTCACCGGCGGGACAGTCTGCGGGCGGAGAAAATCCTGCAGGACCGCCTCTTCAAGCACGAGAAGATCGACATCCTCTGGGACACGGTCGTCGAGGAGGTGCTCGGGACGGATGAACCGCTCGGCGTCACCGGCGTCCGATTACAGAACACAAAGACGAACGAGACGTTCGAGCACGCGACAGACGGGTTCTTCGTCGCCATCGGCCACGCGCCGGCGACGGAGCTGTTCGAGGGCCAGCTGGAGATGAAAACCGGCGGCTATCTCGTCACGGCGCCCGACTCCACGGCGACAAGCGTCCCCGGCGTCTACGCGGCCGGAGATGTCGCCGACGACGTCTACCGCCAGGCGGTGACGGCCGCCGGCCTCGGCTGCATGGCGGCGCTGGAAGCGGAGCGTTGGCTGGCGGCGCAAGACTGAAGCGGCGGACTGAGGCGCAGCAAACGACGAACCGCCTCGCCTTTGCGGCGAAGCGGTCTTCAACGAACAGGCTTGGGATCTTAAATCTCGGCAGCACAGACACGCGAACTTACGCCGATTTAAGCAGCTTTATCGCTCGAATCCGGCATGGTGGCGCGGAAGGTTCCTCAAGCGTTGGACCCTCATCGCAACTGCTTGGGCACTCGCCGGGGTCGGTTTCCGCCGACCCCGGCTTTTTCGTTATTGAGCAAGGCTGGCGCGCAGCATCCACGCAGTTTTTTCGTGAACCTGCAGCCGCGCGGTGATCATGTCCTCGGTGCCGACATCCCCGGCGTCGCCTGCGAGATCAATGAGCTCCCGCGCGTCGCGAGCGAGCGATTCATGCCCGTTGAGCAACGCGCGAACCATGCCGTCAGCGTCAGGGCGGTCGTTGGTCGGTTCGGCGAGGGACGCGACTTCCGCCAGCTCCTTGCCGTTGCCCGGCGCGTAGGCGCCGAGGGCGCGGATGCGCTCGGCCAGGTCGTCCAGCGCGCCCCAGAGCTCGGTGTACTGCTCCTCGAACATCTGGTGCAGCGAGTTGAACCGCGGACCCTCGACGTTCCAGTGATAGCCATGGGTGCGCATGTAGAGGACGTAGCTGTCCGCGAGGAAGCGGCGCAGGCCGTCTGAAACCTTTTTGCGGGCGGCGTCTTCAAGTCCGATATCGATAGGCATGGTCTGGCCCTCCTTAATTGTCTCATGGCGGGCGTTCCGTCCCGCCTACACCCTTCACATAGTACGCGACTGAGTTCGATCAAATCGATAAACCGGACGATCTGGATCGCCGGGATCGATGCAACTGATTATCGCAATCCCTCGCAGAACGCCTGGATGCGCCGCCCCGCCTCCGCGAGCGCCGCGTCCGAGGTCGCAT
Source organism: Pseudomonadota bacterium (assembly GCA_038522735.1). Taxonomy (GTDB): domain Bacteria; phylum Pseudomonadota; class Alphaproteobacteria; order Caulobacterales; family Parvularculaceae; genus JBCBJX01. The sequence continues at coordinate 14,009 of JBCBJX010000014.1, read as the reverse complement.
AGGAGACGCGGAAAAACGGCGCGAGCCCGAAGGCCGAGCCCGGCACCGCCGCCACCAGCGCCTCGTCGAGGAGCGCCGCGCAGAAATCGACATCGGTCTCGATCATCGCGCCGCCGGGGGACGTTCGACCAATCGCGCCCGCGCATGAGGGAAAGAGGTAGAACGCGCCTTCGGGAATACGGCACTCAAGGCCCTCCGATGCGTTGAGGGCGGCGGCGGTCGCGTCCCGGCGCGCTTTGAAGGCGGCGTTGCGCTCCTGCAGAAATCCGTGGTCGCCGTTCAGCGCCGCCACCGTCGCCCACTGGGAGATCGAGCAGGGGTTCGACGTCGTCTGGGACTGCAGCTTCGCCATCGCCTTGATGAGCGGCTCCGGGCCCGCGGCGAAACCGATCCGCCAGCCCGTCATGGCGTATGCTTTCGAGGCCCCGTTCATCGTCAGCGTGCGGTCATAGAGGCCGGGCTCGACTTCCGCCGGGGTGGAGAACCGAAACCCGTCATAGACGATGTGCTCGTACATGTCGTCCGTCAGCACCCAGACATGCGGGTGCGTCAGGAGAACGTCCGTCAGGGCTTTCAGCTCCTCGCGCGCATAAGCCGCGCCCGACGGGTTCGAGGGCGAATTGAAAACGAGCCAGCGCGTGCGCGGCGTGATCGCCGCGTCGAGATCCTCCGCCCTCAGCTTGAAGCCGTTCGCGGCCTGCGTCTCGACGAAGCGCGGCTCGCCGCCCGCAAGCAGCGCCATGTCCGGATAGGAGACCCAGTAGGGCGCGGGGATCAGCACCTCGTCGCCCGGATTTAGGGTCGCGGCGAGGGCGTTGTAGATGATCGGCTTGCCGCCCGGCGCGACGGAGACCTGGCTCGGCGCGTAATCGAGCCCGTTATCGCGCCTGAACTTGGCGGCGACCGCCTCCTTCAGCTCGGGGATCCCGTCGACGGCGGTGTATTTCGTCTCGCCCCGGCGGATCGCGTCGATCGCGGCCTCTTTCACATGGCCCGGCGTGTCGAAGTCCGGCTCGCCGGCGCCGAGGCCGATCACGTCCTTCCCGGCGGCGCGCAGTTCGCGGGCTTTCTGGGTGACGGCGATCGTCGGCGACGGCTTCACGCGGGCGAGGGTTTCCGAAAGGACGAGGCTCATTCAGGCGCTCCCAAAATCTTGAGCATGTCTGGCCGCGGCGGCCGGGCCGTGGCAACCCTATATCGAATTCGCCGGGCGACCGCCCGCTTCCATCGACGCCGAGGACCCGCCATGGCCGCCGCCACAGATCGTTACACCGCCGTCGCCGTCGCGCTGCACTGGATCATCGCCGCGCTCATCCTCGGGCAGATCGCCGGCGGCTTCTACATGCACAATCTTCCGAACACGGCGGAGAACAAGTTCCAGCTTTACCAGCTGCACAAGTCTTTCGGGATCACCATCCTGCTTCTGTCGCTCGGCCGTCTCGGCTGGCGCTTCGCCCACCCCGCCCCGCCGCAGCCCTCGGGCATGCCGGGCTGGCAGCGGACCTGCGCGACGGTCTCCCACTGGGGGTTTTACGGGCTGATGATCGGCGTGCCGCTCCTCGGCTGGGCGATGGTCTCCGCCTCGCCGTGGGGCATTCCGACGAAGCTCTTCGGCGTCGTCCCCTGGCCGCACCTGCCGATCCTCTCGGGTCTTGAGAACAAGGAGCCCGTGGAGGAGGTGTTCAAAGAGCTGCACGAGGCTTTCGCGAAGCTCATCCTCCTCCTCCTCGCGGTCCATGTCGGCGCGGCGCTGAAACACCATTTCGTCGACAAGGACGGCGTCCTGGTGCGGATGATCCCGGCCCTGAAACCGAAAGCCTAACGGGACGCCTTGCGCGCCGCGAGTTCGGCCTCGATCTCTACATCGTCGACGGACGGGGCCGTTCCGACGCCGCCTTCGAGCGAGCGCCGCAGCGTGTCGTTCTCCGCCCGCGTCATCGACGGCAGGAGAAAAATGTCGATCAGCACCCAGACCCAGCCGATGACGATGATGTTCAGCAGAAACTGCAGGACCGCCGACGAGGTGCGCCCGAGATAGAACCGGTGGGCGGAGAAGAACCACAGGAAAAACAGCAGGATGTACGCGACGGCGAGGCTCTTCCCGTCGTTCTGCACCCGCTGCTCGATCAGGATCCGCTCGTCGGTGGATAGCGTCATGGCCCGGCCCTTTCTTGCTCGCTTGTAATGTCGAAGCTGGAAGGCCTGGAATCCAGCCGCCTCGCCGCGCCTGAGGAACCGGTCGCCGCGGCCGCTCGAGCCTTCGCACCCGCAGCATGTTAAAAATCCTGTCAGACGCCGTCACGCCGGCTGACGGACCGCCGCCGCCTGACGGCGATTCACTCCATAAAGCACTGAAAAAGAAGAGATTATTTTCTGGCACCAAGATTGCTCATGATTGCATGCAAGTTGCTTTTTTGCTGTTCGCGAATCGAGTCGCGCAGATTTCACTAAGGGGAAGACACGTGAAAAAACTTCTGGGAACCGTCGCAGTCGCAGCGCTCATCTCGTCGCCGGCGCTCGCGATCGAAATCACAGCCACGGACGTCGCGTCCGATCTTGAAGCCGCGCTCGGCGGCGGGGGCATCACCATTACCGGTTCGACCCTGTCGACCCCGGGCTCCGGCACCACCGGCACCTTCACCAACCTCGACGGCACCTTTGGTCTGACGCCGGGCATCGTGCTCAGCACGGGCTTAGTGACGGACTACGAGTCGGACCCGACGCTCGGCGGGTCGACCTCGGGCAACAACACCACAGCGTTTGGCGTCTCCGCTACCGGCGCTCAGGAAGCACTGCTCGACCCGATCACCGGCGGCTCCCTCAATCATAACGACGTCACCGAGTTCACTATCACCTTCGACGTCGATGGCCTCACGGACGCGGTCTTCTTCGATCTGGTATTCGGCTCAGAGGAGTTCGACGACTTCCTCAACTCCTCCTTCATCGACGCTTTCGGCATTTACCTGAACGGCACGAACATCGCGATCTTCAACGGCGATCCGGTGAACATCGACCACCCGGACTTCGGCTTCCTGACGGGCACCGAGCTAAACGGCTACCTCCTCGGCGCGCCGGGCGATCCCCTTCTCTCTTTCGGGGGTATGGTCACGCCGGGCTCTACAGGCAACGAACTTACTTTCATCATCGCTGACTCCGGCGACTCTTCGCTTGACTCTACGGTCTATATCTCTGGGCTCGACAGTACACCGGGCGGTGGGAACCCTGGCGGCGGCAATGTCACTGTCTCCGAGCCGGGCATGATCGGCCTCTTCGGCCTCGGCCTTCTCGGCCTCGGCTTTGCGGCCCGTCGTCGCCGCGGCTGAGCCGAACCGACACGAACGGATCAAGGGCGGTCTTCGGGCCGCCCTTTTTCTTTGGGCGAACGCCGGGCTGCTTCGGCGATCACGAACGGCGGAGCGGATCGTCCAAGGCGACGGCGTCTCCGTAGTGCGGACAGCTAATGGAGACCGCCTCATGCTGACCGCCATCGCCGCCGCGACGCTCGCCGCCTCCCAGGTCGTTCCCGTCCCGGATCCCTACCCCTTTCCGGAGACGACGGCCTCCAACCTGTCGCGCGAGCGCTTCACCGTCCCGGACGATCTGCCGGGCGACGCGCGCGTCCTTCTCCTCGCCTACGAGCAGGAGCACCAGTTCGACATCGACACGTGGCTCGCGGCCCTCGAGAAGATGTCCGCCGACCGCCCCGGCCTCGCCTATTACGAACTCCCGACGGTGCAGGGCTACGGGCCGATCTTCAGCCGCTGGCTGGACGGCGTCATGCGCGACGGCATTCCGGATGCGGATCAACGGGCGAGAACCATCACCCTCTATGTGAACAAGCGCAAGTATTTGAAAGCCCTCCGCGTTGAAGACGCCGCGACGATCGACGTGATGCTGATCGACAAGGCGGGCGACGTCGTCTGGCGGGCCCGCGGGGCCGTCTCCCCGGAGACGCGGGACGCCCTGCAAACGGCGGTGGACGACATGCTCGGCGCCGCGTGAACGCCGGCCCCTAGCCCGGACGGGCGCCGCGCCTCATATTGAGGCGATGCCAGACACCGCGCCCGCCAGCGGCTTTTCCGAAGCCGTCGCCACCTATCATGACCGCTATGCGCCCGTTGAATGGTCCCCCCACCGCCCTGAGCGGCCGGAGAAGCTCGACGGCGGCCGGCGGCTGTCCGTCGTCTCCGATTACGAGCCCGCCGGCGACCAGCCCGCCGCCATCGCTGAACTCGTCGAAGGGGTGAAGGCGCGCGAGCACGATCAGGTGCTCCTCGGCGTCACCGGCTCCGGCAAGACCTTCACCATGGCGAAGATCATCGAGGCGACGAACCGCCCGGCCCTCGTCCTCGCCCACAACAAGACCCTGGCGGCGCAGCTCTACGGAGAGTTCAAGGCGTTCTTCCCGGACAACGCCGTCGAGTACTTCGTGTCGTACTACGACTATTACCAGCCGGAAGCCTATGTTCCGCGCTCGGACACCTATATCGAGAAAGAAAGCTCCATCAACGAGCAGATCGACCGCATGCGCCACTCCGCGACCCGGTCGCTTCTGGAGCGGGACGACGTCATCATCGTCGCCTCCGTCTCATGCATATACGGCATCGGCTCGGTCGAGACGTACACGTCCATGACCTTCGATCTGAAGGTCGGCGACACGATCGACCGCAAGAAGCTCCTCGCCGACCTTGTGGCGCTCCAGTACCGGCGCAATGAAGCCGCCTTCCAGCGCGGGACGTTCCGGGCGAAGGGCGACGTCATCGAGATCTTCCCCGCCCACTATGAGGACCGGGCGTGGCGGGTCTCCCTGTTCGGCGACGAGCTGGAGAGCATTCAGGAGTTCGATCCGCTGACGGGCAAAACCTCCGAAGCTCTGAAATCCGTCCGCATGTACGCAAACTCCCACTATGTGACGCCGCGCCCGACCCTCGCCCAGGCGCTTCAGGGTATCAAACGGGAGCTTAAGGAGGTCCTTCCCATTCTGCACGAGGAAGGAAAGCTCATCGAGGCCCAGCGCCTGGAGCAGCGCGTCACCTTCGACCTCGAAATGCTCGAAGCCACGGGCTCGTGCAACGGCATCGAGAACTACTCCCGCTGGCTCACGGGCAGGAAGCCGGGCGAACCGCCGCCGACGCTCTTTGAATACCTCCCCGAAAATGCGCTTCTTTTCGTGGACGAAAGCCACGTCACGGTGCCGCAGATCGGCGCCATGTTCCGGGGCGACTACAACCGCAAAAGGACGCTCGCGGAATACGGCTTCCGCCTCCCCTCCTGCATGGACAACCGCCCTCTCAAATTCGAGGAATGGGAGATGATGCGCCCGCAGACGCTCCACGTCTCCGCGACGCCGGGACCGTGGGAGCTCGACCGCACCGCGGGCGTCTTCACCGAGCAGGTGATCCGCCCCACGGGCCTCGTCGATCCGCCGACGGAGATCCGCCCGGTCTCGAAAGACGGGGCGAGCCAGGTGGACGACGTCATCGACGAATGCCGCGCGACCGCAGCGGCGGGCGGGCGCGCCCTCGTCACCGTGCTGACCAAGCGTATGGCCGAGGACCTCACCGAGTACATGCACGAGCAGGGCCTCAAAGTCCGTTACATGCACTCGGATATCGACACGGTGGAGCGCATCGAGATCATCCGCGATCTCCGCCTCGGCGTCTTCGACGTGCTGGTGGGCATCAACCTCCTGCGCGAGGGCCTCGACATCCCCGAGTGCACCCTCGTCGCCATTCTGGACGCCGACAAGGAAGGCTTCCTGCGCTCGGAGACCTCCCTCATCCAGACCATCGGCCGCGCGGCGCGCAACGCCGACGGCCGGGTCATTCTTTATGCGGACGGGGTGACAGGCTCCATGGAGCGGGCCCTCGCGGAAACCGAACGCCGGCGCGAGAAGCAGATCGTCCACAACGCCGAGCACGGGATCACGCCGAAATCCATTCAGCGCGCCATCCACCAGATTATCGAGGACGGCGACGACAAAAAACGCGCCGCCCATGGCCTCCGCGCGCCCGTCGCGCGCAAAGGCCTCGCGGAAGACGCCGCCGAGTACAAACCAAAACCCGGCGACAACCTCCGCGCCTACATCGCCGGCCTGGAGAAAGAGATGCGCGAAGCCGCCGCGAACCTCGAATTCGAAGAGGCGGCGCGGCTCCGCGACGAGATCAAGAAGCTGGAGGCGGAGGAGCTGGAGTTGAGGTGAGACCGGCGCGTGCGTCCATCCTTCGCGACGCCTCGCTCCGCGAGGCTCCTCAGGATGAGGTGCGGTTCGTGCTTGGAAAAAATCCTCATCCTGAGGAGCGGCCGAGAGGCCGCGTCGCGAAGGATGGCGGCCTGCGCCGGATTAGGATCATTATGATCCACGGCCACGTCTACATTCTCGAATGCGCCAACGGCTCCTACGACGTGGGATCACACCGGGGCGATGATCCGCAGCGAAGGGCGGCGGAACATAACGCCGGTCGAAACCCGCGCGCTTATACGTTCCGCAGGCGTCCTGTGGAGTTGGTATGGAGCGATTACTTCTCGCGGTATGACGACATGGTCGCCTGCGAACGACAGATCAAAGGCTGGAGCCGAGCGAAAAAGCAGGCGTTGATCGACGGGGACGTCTCTCTGCTGAAACGCCTTGCGTCTCGCGCCGGCGACTAGAGGCGTTGATCATCCTTCGAGGAACCGTCACCGGTTCCCCAACGTCCCCAGCGTGTCCTCCTCCCGCATGAGCCACAGCGCGACGATCGCCGCCAGCGTCGGGACGCCAGCCCAGAAGAGGTGGTTCTTGCCGTAGGGATCGATGAGATGCTCCCAGGTCGAGAACGTCGAGACGGCGTGCATCACCATCAGCGCCCCGTAGGTCCAGAAGCGGAAGAGGCCGAGAACGAAGAGGACGATCACAGCGAGCTGGACGGAGCCGATGGCGTAGGAGGCGATCTCGCCGATCCCCTCGATCTTGTAGAAATGCGACCAGATGCGGCCCGTCACCTCCGGCTTCACGAATTTCTCGATCGCCCAGACGGCGAAGAAGGCGGCGATGGAATAGCGCAGGACGGCGAGGGCGATCGGCAGGCGCGGATTGGTCATGGCGGGGTCCCCTGAACGACGTTGGACGGCGGGCGGCGAGCGGATGGCGAACGCCTAGACCCGCCGGGCGCCGCCGTCGTCTCACATGCCCGTCCGCGCCCTCACAAAGCCGAGAGCGCCCCGCCGGCGCCCCGTTCCCGTTCTGGTAAAGAAACTCCGATAGATCGACCGCCACATTTGACGCGTAAAAATGCGCGGGCGGTCTTGAACGAAGAGGTAAACTCTCCAGTTTACCCGAAGGCCGCACCGGCTTATGTTGCGTTGCGAAAATTCGGGCGAACACCGGCGTCATACGCCGCTGACAGGAAAGCGAACAAGCCATGAAGGGCGCCTCCCCGCTCGCGATCTCCCTCGCCGTCGCCGGCGTCCTGGTCGCTTTCTTCACCATCGGAACGCTCCGCTCCGGCGATGAAGCGCCGCCCGAAGCGGAGGTCGAAGCCCTCTTCAAGGTCGTCGTCGACCGCGTGGAGCCGCGCGAGCAGCGCCTCACCCGAACCTTCCGGGCGCATACCGAGCCCTACCGCGACGTGGTGGTGAAAGCCGAAACCTCCGGCCGCGTGATCGCGACGCCGGTCGAACTCGGCGCGTTCGTCGCCGAGGGGGACGTCCTCTGCGAACTCGCCGTCGACGAACGCTCCGCGCGCGTGAAAGAGGCGCGGGCTGCGCTTGCGAAAGCCCGCCTCGACAACGACGCCGCAGTGAAACTCGCCGCCGACGGCTACCGGTCGGCGACCCAGAAAGCGGCGGTGAAAGCGACCCTCGATCTCGCCGAAGCGGAGTTTGAAACCGCCGAGCTCGCCCTCGCCCGCACGAAGATCCGCGCGCCCTTCGCCGGCGTCGTCGACGAGCGGGTCGCGGAGGCCGGCGATCTTCTGCAGGCGGGCGCCGGGTGCGCGCGACTCGTCCAGCTCGATCCCCTGCTGATCGTCGCCGACGCGGCGCAGGACGAGGTGCGCGACGTCGCCGTCGGCGCGCCCGTGCGCGCACGTCTCGCCGACGGCCGCGTGCTCGACGGCGAGGTGCGGTTCGCCGCCTCCGCCGCCGACGCCATGACCCGCACCTTCCGCATCGAGGCGACGGCGCCCAATCCCGACCGCGCCGCCCGAGGCGGGGTCTTCGCGACGCTCCACGTCTCGGGCGAGGCGCTCGAGGCCCATGCGATCCCGCGATCCGCGCTCGTCCTCAGCGACGATGGCGATGTCGGCGTGCGGATCGTCGAAGGCGGCGCCGTCCGCTTCGTCCCCGTGCGCCCCTTCGTCGAGAACGGCGATGAAATCGTCGTCGCGGGCCTGCAGGGGCCCGTCGATCTCATCGTCCGCGGCCAGGGCTTCGTCGGCGACGGCCAGGAGGTGACGGTCGTGCGCGCCGCGGACGGCCCCGCCGCCGTCCTCGCCCAGGAGAGCGTTCAATGAGCGGCGGCGGCCTCATCGACTGGGCGTTCTCCAAGGCCCGGGTCGTTCTGACGATCCTCTTTGTGATGATCGTCTTCGGGCTCCACGCCTTCAACACGATCCCGCGGGAAGCGGACCCGGACATTCCGCTGCCGATGGTGCTCGTCACCCTGCCGCTGCCCGGCGTTTCGCCGGAGGACGGGGAGCGCCTCCTCATTCGCCCGACGGAGCTCGAACTCCAGAACGTCGAGGGGATCACCCAGATGGACGCGATCGCCTATGACGGGTCGGCGCGGATCATCCTTGAATTCGAGACCTCCATCGACGTCGATCAGGCCGTGACCGACGTGCGCGAGGCGGTCGACCGGGCGAAAGCGGAGTTTCCGACGGACGCGGAGGAGCCCGTCGTCACGGAAATGAACGCCCAGACCATGTTCCCGATCATCTCGGTCGTCCTTTACGGCGACGCGCCGGAACGGGCGCTCTTCCGGATCGCGAAGGACCTGCAGGACGAGCTGGAAGGCGTCGGCGGCGTCCTAGAGGCGAACCTCGTCGGCGCCCGCGAAGAGCGCATCGAGGTGCTGATCGACCCGGACAAGCTGGAGGCCCTCGGCCTCACCGAGCAGGAGATCGCGGCGGGCGTCGTCAACAACAACTCGCTGGTCCCCGCAGGCTCCGTGCGCACCGCCGACGGGGCGTTCCCGGTCAAGATCAACGGCCTTATCAAGACCGCGGAGGACGCCATGTCCGTGGTCGTCCGGAGCGACGGCGAAGGGGTCGTCACCCTCGCCGACGTCGCGACCGTGCGCCGGACCTTCGAGGATCCGACCGGCTACGCTCTCTTCAACGGTCGTCCCGCCATCGGCGTCGACATCACAAAGCGCACCGGCGCGAACATCGTCGATACGATCGGCGAGGCGCGCGCCATCGTCGAGGCGGCGTCGGCCGACTGGCCCTCCTCCGTGCGCTATGAGTATCTGAACGACCAGTCGAGCCAGGTGCGCGACATCCTGCAGAGCCTCACGGGCTCGATCGTGACGGCGATCCTCCTCGTGATGATCGTCGTCATCGCGGCCCTCGGCGTGCGGCCGGCGCTGATGGTCGGGGTCTCGATCCCGACCTCCTTCCTCATTGGCTTCACCCTGCTGACGGTGTCGGGCTTCACGCTGAACATGATGGTCATGTTCGCAATGGTGCTCGCCGTCGGCATGCTGGTCGACGGCGCGATCGTGGTGGTCGAATACGCCGACCGCCGCCGCCGGGAAGGCGCGCCCCGACGCTCGGCGTACATGGAAGCTTCCAAGCGCATGTTCACGCCGGTCCTCTCCTCGACGGCGACGACCCTCGCCGCCTTCCTTCCGTTTCTCTTCTGGGAGGACGTCGCGGGGGAATTCATGAAGTTCCTCCCCGTCACGCTCATCTACGTGCTGACGGCCTCATTCCTGGTCGCGATCATCTTCGTGCCCGTCGTCGGCGGAACGCTCGCGGCGCCGAAATGGCTGCAGGCGCTTTTCAGCAGGATCTCCGGCAAGGGCGCCGAGGCGGCTCCCGCGCGCGCCGCGACGCCTGCGGAGGATTTCGGCGCCGACCCGCGGACGCTGACGGGCGCGGCGGGCTCCTACGCGCGCTTCCTCTCCGGCGCCATCGAGCGGCCCTTCCTCGTCATGGCGGTCGCAGGCGTGATCTTCGGGGTCTGCATTCTCTCCGTGCGGATCGCCCAGCCGACCGTCGAGTTCTTCATCCGCGCCGATCAGGAGCAGGTGGACGTCCTCGTCCTCTCCCGGGGCAACGCCTCGCCTCAGCAGGAACTCGCGATCGTCCGCCAGGTTGAGGAGATGGTGAAGGACCATCCGGCGATCGAGCACCGCTATGTGAAGACGGGCCCGGAGCTCTCCCTCGACCAGAACTCGCCGCCGGACACGATCGGCCGCGTCTCCCTCGACCTCGTTCCGTTTGCGGAGCGCGAGCACTCCCAGAAGATCGTCGCCCAGCTGAAAGAGATGACCGAAGGCGCGGCCGGCGTTCTCATCGAAGTCCGTCAGCCGGATTCAGGCCCCCAGCGCGGCAAGGACATGCAGATCGAGCTTGCGGCGCGCGATTACGACGCCCTCATCGCAGCGGCGGGCGAACTGAACGATTTCATGGCGGACGCGAGGATCGACGTCGGCGGCGCGGAGACCCATGTCTTCGTCGATGTGGAGGACACCCGTCCGCTTCCGGGCGTCGAATGGCGCCTCGCCGTCGATCGGGAGGAAGCGGGACGCTTCGGCGTCGACGTCCAGCAGATCGGCGCGATGGTGCAGCTCGTCACCTCCGGCCTCAAGATCGACACGGTGCGTCCGGACGATTCCGATGAGGAGATCGACGTGCGGGTGCGCTATCCGAGCGAGAACCGCTCCATCCTCGCCCTCGACCAGGTGCGGGTGCAGACGCCGCAGGGCGCCGCCCCGATCTCGAATTTCGTCGATCGCGAGGCCGCGAACCGGGTCGATCAGGTGGTCCGCCGCGACGGCCGGCGCATCATGGAAGTGAAGGCGAACGCCAACGATCTTGATCCGGAGCGCTTCGTCGGACAGGACACCGCGACCGAGGTCGTGCGGGAGTGGCTTTCGGCCGGCGGCCTCGACCCCGCCATCGCCTGGCGCCTGCGCGGCGCGGACGAAGAGACCGCGGAGGCCGGCGCTTTCTTCGCGGTCGCCATGAGCGCGGCGATGTTCCTCATCGCGATCATTTTGCTCCTGCAGTTCGACAGCTTCTATCACGCGGCGCTGACGCTCTCGGCGGTTATCTTCTCGGTCTTCGGCGTGCTGCTCGGCGTCTCCCTTTCCGGCCAGTACATCTCGATCATCATGACCGGCACGGGGATCATCGCCCTCGCCGGCATCGTCGTGAACAACAATATCGTGCTGATCGATACGTACCGGGATTTCCTGCGCGGCGGGCTCGACCCGATCGACGCCGTCGTGCGCACCGCCGTTCAGCGGGCGCGGCCGGTGCTTCTCACGACGATCACCACCATGCTGGGCCTCCTGCCGATGGTCTTCCAGCTCAATCTTAATTACCGCGCCGGCGTCGCCGGGATCGGCAGCCAGACCTCCGACTGGTGGGTGCTCCTCTCCTCGGCCATCGTCTACGGCCTCGCCTTCGCGACCATGCTGACGCTGATCCTGACGCCGGTTCTGCTCGCCGCGCCGACAGTCGTCGGCGCGCGGGCGAAGCAGCTGTTCGAAAGCCGCTCGACCGCGGCGCCCGTCCCCTCCGGAAGCGGAGCCCCGCAACCTGCGGAGTGAACGTTGCAGGGAGCGCGCCCGGGAGCGTTTCAACGTTCCTCACCCGCTCATCCCCGCGAAGGCGGGGACCTTTATCAACGCTCCGTGCTCGATCGTTGGAGGTCCCGGCTTTCGCCGGGATGAGCGGAAGCGGTCAGGACGACCGTTAACGCGGTATCTCGATCATGGGACCTACTGATCGCTTTCCGGGATGACGAAGACCTGGCCCGGATAGATGAGATCCGGGTCGCGGATCTGGTCGGCGTTCGCCTCGTAGATCACCGTGTACTGGGAGCCCGCCCCGTAGACGCGCCGGGAGATCGTCCAGAGATTGTTCCCCGGCTGAACGATCAGCTGGCCGTCGCTCAGCTCGATCTCTTCATCGGTCGCCCGCTTGAACGGAAGCTCGATCGCGAACTCCGGCCGTCCGTCCGCGCCGATCTGGAAGATGCGCAGCGTGTAGACGCCCGGCCGGATCGTCGCCGTCGTCGACCAGCGCCCGTCCGCATCGGCGCGGGCCTGGGCGATCAGCTGGCCGTCGATGAAGATCTGCACCCGCTTGGTCGGCTCGGCGCGGCCCGCGAAAATGACGCTGCCGGAATCGTCGTAGTCGATCGTCTCCAGCGCCAGCGGTCCGAAGCTTTCGTCCGGGTCCGTCGGGCGCTGCAGGACGACCGTCGCCCCGCCCGGCGTGGTGCGTAGGACGAGCGGCTTTTCCCCCGGCTCTTCCGGCACGTTGACGATGACGGTCTGGTCGGAGGTGAGGACGAGGCCGTCCGGCGTCGTCATGCGGAGGGTGAACTCGACCGGCTCGCCGATCTCGATCGGGCGCTCCAGCACCACCGACCAGCTGCCGTCGCCGTCGATCGTCTCAGCGGCGACCACCTCGCCGTTCGCCAGCACCTCGATCTCGGCGCCCGGCGCGCCGCGACCGGCGATGACGGCGAAACCGGTGCGATCGACCCGCACGATGTCGAAGCGCGGCGGCGCGACGCCGGGCGCCTCTTCGGCCTCCTCGACGGGGGCCTCGCCGTCCGGTCCCTGCGTTTCGATTGAGGGAAGCGGCGGCAGCACGCCGTCAAGCCATCCCTGGCGCTCGGCGACCGTATAGCCGCCATAAGCGAGCACCAGGATGACGAGGAAAATGAGCACGTACCGCATCGGCGCAATCCCTGTAGCGTTAGCGAAGAGTTAAACGCGCTGACGCCATCTTCGGCAAGGATCACGCGCCTTTCAGGAGCTTTCATGGGCGACCTCACCTCCCTTTGCGTCTATTGCGGCTCGTCCGCCGGGGACGACCCGAAGTATCTCGACGCCGCCGTCGAACTCGGCCGCGCGTGCGCCGCGCAAAACGTCCGTCTCGTCTATGGGGGCGGCAGGCTCGGCCTCATGGGCGCAAGCGCCGGCGCGGCGCGGGACGCGGGCGGCCGCGTCTACGGCGTCATTCCGGATTTTCTGGTGGAACGCGAGGGCATCCTCGAAAACGTCGATCACGACATTGTCGAGACCATGCACGAGCGAAAGCTGAAGATGTTCGAGGCGGCCGACGCCTTCTGCATCCTGCCGGGCGGCATCGGAACCCTGGAAGAGCTTGTCGAAATCCTGTCCTGGGCGCGGCTTGACCTCCACCGGAAGTCGATCGTCATCGTGGATCTCGACGGCTACTGGTCGCCCTTCGTCGCGCTGATCGAGCATATGGTCGGTGCGAAATTCGCCCACCCTGACCTCCTGCGCGACTTCTGCGTTGTGGAGAGCGCGGCCGACGTGATCCCGACCGCCCGCGACCGCATGCTGCGAGCGCGGGTGTGAGGACTGCGCTCCCCCGCCCGCATTCCTACGGCTTGACCGTTGGTATGCGGAGTAACTGAATCGGACCAGCTCGACTTAAGCCGCCTCGCCCTTCAGCCGCTTCCGCGCCTTCTCAGCGCCTATGAGGGGGAAGAGCGCCGCCATGTCGGGGCCGCGCTCCCGGCCGGTGAGCGCTTTCCGCAGGGGCATGAAGAGCGCTTTGCCCTTGGCGCCCGTCGCCTCTTTCACCGCGGCCGTGAAGGCGGACCAGCTCTCCGCGCCAAGCGGTTCGTCGGGGACGAGGCCGGCGGCTTTCGCACAGAAGTCCGGTTCCTCGATCGCAGGCTCGATCTCTCCGTAGACGACGCCCGCCCAGGCGGCGGCGTCGGCGGCGCGGTCGAGGTTCTCGCGCACGGCGAGCCAGAGACGCTCGTCGACGGATGGGTCGATCCGGTCCCGGACGTCCTCATAGGGCGTCTCG